>JBKQHM010000084.1:0-13437 GCA_052148775.1 Isosphaeraceae bacterium
GCGCCGGGCGCGTCGACCTCCGCATCAGCACAATCCCGACCCTTCATGGCGAGGACGTCTCGATCCGCCTGCTGAGCTGCAACTCGCAGCGGATGCATCTCGACCGGCTCGGCATGATGCGGAAGGAGCTCAACGACGTGACCGGGATGCTCGACATCCCCAGCGGGTTGATCCTCGTCACCGGGCCGACCGGATCGGGCAAGACCACGACCCTCTATGGCTGCCTGCGATACCTCAACAACGGCGAGCGGAAGATCAACACGATCGAGGACCCGATCGAGTATTCCATCCCGGGCCTGCGCCAGTCGCAGATCAACCCCAAGCTCGACGTCGGCTTCCCCGAATTGCTGCGGAGCGTGCTCCGCCAGTCGCCGGACGTCATCATGATCGGCGAGATCCGGGATCCGATCACTGCCGATACGGCCGTCCGCGCCGCCAACAGCGGCCACCTCGTGTTGGCCTCGCTCCACGCGCCGTCGGCGCCCGGGGCGGTGCAGAGCATGCTCAGCCTGGGTGCGCACCCGCATTTCCTGTCCAACTCGATCCGGGGCGTGGTCGCCCAGCGGCTGATCCGGACGCTCTGCCCCGAGTGCAAGGTCCCTTTCGACCTCGGCGAGCTGCCCCAGACCTTCGAGGAGGTCCGGCCCTATCTCGAGCCCGGCGAGGGGCAGTATCTCTACGGCGCCCGGGGCTGCCCCAGGTGCTTCCAGACCGGCTATGCCGGCCGGACCGGCGTCTTCGAAGTGCTCAAGATGACCCGCGAGCTGCGCCGGTTGATCGCGGACTGTCGACCGCCCCGGGAAATCCGCCTGAAGGCGGTCGAGCAGGGCTTCCTCGACCTGCGCCGTTCGGCCCTGATCAAGGTCGCGCGCGGCGAGACCAACGCCGAGGAGATCGTCCGCAGCATCCCCCCCGAAGAGTTGGGACTCGACGACTGAATCCCGGGCGCCGGGCCGAGCCCGGCGCCATGAACTCCGCCGCATTCTTCCGGATCGCTCACCATTTCTTGTAGGGCAAGAACTTGCCCGACATGGTGATCTTGACCCGGTCCCCCTTGGGGTCTTCTTCCTTCTCGACTTCCATCGTGAAGTCGATGGCACTCATGATGCCGTCGCCGAACGTCTCCTGGATGACGTCCTTTAGCGGCAGGCCGTAGACCTGCATGATCTCGTAGAAGCGATAGAGCAGCGGGTCGACCGGGATGACCGGCATCAGCCCCCCTTTGACGGGGAAGCGGGTCAGCTCCGGTATTAAGGCGGAGTCCAGTCCCAGGGCGTCGAGCAGCTTCTGCGCCTGCTCGACGGTCGCGCCGGCCTGTCGGTAGGAGACCGCGGCCAGGAAGACCGGGCTACAGCCGACCGCCTTTGCCAGCTCGGCGAACGTCAGGCCCCTGGCGGCCTTGGCGTGGAGGATCTTCTCGGTGATCTCGGGAAGCATGGTCGCGGATCCTTCGTCGTCGGTCCTCGGTGCATCAAGATCGGTCCCTCCCCCGGCGATGGTTCCGATGATACGAGGGGCCGAGCGGCGGGACAAGCAGGATACTCCACGCTGGAATGGGTATCGCCTTATCGATCAGATAGCTAAGCCCGAGATGCGGCACATCCTCGATGGGAATCGAGGCCGGTGACCTACCGCGTCGAATTCCCAGGCGGTTGCCGGCCGCGAACACGAGGGCCGACCGCCGCCCGGATGGAAGACAGGACAGGTCAGGGCATGCCCGCCGCCAGCGCGGGGGTGGCGGGATTCACCGGACCATGGGCCGACGACGGCGCTTCGCTGGCGACCTTCGTCGCGATCTGGACAGGAGCGACCTCCACGGGGAGGCCATCGCCGAAGACCGACAGGTCGCCCAGGATCAACTTCTCCTGGCCGTTGACCGGCACCCAGGAGTCATCGAGAGGGGACTCCGTCGGGTTCTGGGACTCCGTCGGGTTCTGGAGGTTCGTGACCTCGATCCACTGGCCGTCGCTGACGCCCGTCTGGATCTCGGCCCGCACGGCGCGACCGTCGACGTACTTCCAGCAGAACGTCTTGTCGCCGCTGAACGCGAGCGCGCTCAGGGGCAGGGCCCGGACGCCGTCCCGCTCGATGATCACCTTGGCGTAGGCGTACATCCCGGGCAGGAGCTGACTGCCGGGATTGGGCAGGTCGATCTCGGCGCGGAGCGTCCGGCTCTTGACATTCAGCGCCCAGGACGTGCGCGTGACCGTGGCCGGCATCGAATGGTCCTTGTACGCCTTGGCGATGACGCTCGCCTTCGTCCCGACGCGGACGTAGTTGGCGTCCTGCTCGGGGATGTCGACGAAGATCCAGACGACATCCGTGCGGTCGACCACGTAGATCGGCGCGGCCCCGCCGGGCGAGATGTTGGGGGAACGGTTGTTGGCCGAGGGGTCGCCCGTTGAGGGCAGCACGAAGTCGAAGGTGTTGGCGTTGCGGGCCACGATCACGCCGTCGAAGGGCGCCGGGAGCGTGAGGTACCCCACCCAGGCCCCCAACCGCTTCTCCTCGCTCGTGGCGACGGCCAGGTTGGCCTCGGCAACCTTGACGTCGACGGTGGCCTTGGACAGCGTGGCCTGCTTCGAGAGCAGCTCCGCCTCCGCCTTCATGATGGTCGCCTTCGCGGCATCCCGCGAGGAGATGCGCGACTTCCATTGATTCTTCGACTCGAGGAGGACCTGGGAGTCGACGACGCCCCTCTGGACCCCGCCCGTGAGCCGCTGGACCTCCGAGTCCCATCGATCGACCTCGGCCTGGTACTTGTCGAGGATCGCCCGGGTCTCCTTGAGCCGCGCCTCGGCCGCCTTGACGTCGGCCTCGGCGACCATCACCATCTTCCCGGCCAGATCGATCCGTTCCTTGTCGAGCTCCACGGTGGCCCGCTTCGTCTCGTGATCCTCGACGATCTCGGGCACGAAGAGGGTGGCCAGCGTCTGCCCCTTCTTCACCTTGTCGCCGATATCGACCTTCCACTCCTTGATATAACCCGTCAGCTTCGGATAGACCGACGTGCGCTCATACGATTCGACGAAGCTCGGCTGCCCGACGATCCGGACCAGCTTGCGCACTTCCGGCTGGATCAGCTTGACGGTCGGCGGTTTCTCGACGCTGGTATACTCCGCCTCCGGATGGTGGCTGCATCCCGCCGCCGAGAGAGCGGCCAGGAAGCAGGGTGCCAGCAGCCAGAGTGGGGAACGTTTCAGGGTTCCCTGGATAGGGAGAGCGGTGTGCATTAGATATCTCCAATGTGTAAATTCTTGCGTTCGGGAGCGCGTCGTGTTCGGACCCTGGGGCGAGGCCGCTCGCGCAGCCCCGCCGATTCTGTGGGAGTCGCCACGGGAACGGGCGTGTCAGCCCGCCTCGGGGTTATTCTCGTCGTCGGACTCCGTCCTGGCGAAACCGAGGGCGACCCGGAGATCGTCGACGGTGTAATGGGTGGTCATGTCATGCCTCTTCGATTCGGGCCTCGTGGAGAATACTCATGAGGAAGGGTGGTGATCTGCCGGGGTGTCAGGTTGTAGTCGAGGAGCTTCTGGGGGTCGACGTTGATGACGACCGACCGCATGTTCGGCCCGAACGGCGAGATCGCCACCGTGCCGGGGACGTACTTCTGCACCAGGGGCCGGATGACGTTCTGCGCCAGGTCGCCCATCGCCCCCAGCGTGGTCTCCTTGCTCTCGAAGACCAGGTAGCCGACCGGGACGCTGCCGGCGTCCATCCGCATGATCATCGGCGGCAGGGTCCCCTTGGGCATCCACGACATCGCCCGGTCGGACATCGCCACGACCTGGCCCATCGCCTGGCCCATGTCGGTGCCGGGGAAGAACGAGAGCTCGCACAGGGCAACCTGCTGGATGTTCCGCGTATTGATGTCCTGGACGCCGTCGACGTACTGAAAGTACAACTCGAGCTGGCCGACGATGAAACCCTCGATCTGTTCGGGGCTCATGCCGATATAATCCAGGAAGACGTAGATCTTGGGCGTGTTCAGCGAAGGCAGGATGTCCACGCCTTGTTGAAGGCCAGGACGCCGCCGCTGATGAGGGCCACGACCAGCATCAGGGTCGTGACCGGGCGCCGCATGGCGAAGACGATCGGATTCATTGGGCTGGAGCTCCCGCTCGACGCCGGTCAGACCCCGGGTCGAGGATTCGGATGGAAAATCGTTCGAATGGCGAGGACGCCGGGCAGCGGGTGACGCTCCTCACCCCGATGGCTCGGCGTGGGCCTCCGCCTCCGCCCTCGCCGCGAGATAGGATTCGATTCCCGGACCAACGTGACTCATCCGACCCGAAGGGCCGCGGGGGAGAGGGTGAGATCCCGCCCGAGCTTCAACCCGGTCGAGAATTGCCCACGGCGCATGACAATGGTGGGCACGTCGAGGAGGGCTTGAGGCCGACCTCGTCGCGCAGTTCGAGCGGCCCCGGGTGCTCGCGGGGTCCCTGAAGATTCGCGCACCGGCGACGGGCGCGGACTCAACAACGGAGAGGTTGGTGCGCCGGGATGAAGGGGTATGAGGAAATCGATCCCGGGCGGGTGGATCCAGGTATGATGAGGGGGGCAGGTCGAACGATCAACGAGCCGGACAGTCCGAACTGCTCGACTCCTCCGAATTCTTCTTCTTCGTCTTCGAGCTCGCAGGCCCCGACCGATGCCTCCAGCGAGGTCGGCAACGCGCTCAGGCGTTCGATCTCCGTCCCCGCCCCGATCGCGAGGCGCGGCGCGGACACCTGCCAGGCCAGGAGGAGCGCCGTGAGGCCCACCAGCCCGACGAGGAGGCACATCAACGCCCGGTCACATCGAATCGCTCTTCGTTCACTCACCCGAGTCCCCCCAGTGAATGAGGCCGCTGCATCGCTTGCGACTGCCACCGTTCCCCGGACCTCAACCCATCCGTGCGACGGGCGCGAAGTCATCCTCTCGATCTCAGCTCGCGACTCGAACGAGGCCATCCGCTCGGGTACCGACAACTTGTCCGTGTTTCGGATCCCTTCAGGCGAGCCAACCAACCTGTCCGTGTTATCATGACGATCTAGCAAGATTATTCGGAAATCGCCCAAGACATACGACATCTAATTCGCGTAATTTGTATCGCATAATGTAGCGGGAGTCAAGAGATGGAGGAAGAGACGAATTTGAAGACCGCGAGCGGGCCCGAGTGGACCTTCCTGAGCAATCACGGTCACGTGCTCCTGTGCATCGCCAAGGAGCCGGAGATCCGCCTGCGCGAGGTGGCGGAACGGGTCGGGATCACTCAGCGGGCGGTGCAGCGGATCGTCGCCGACCTGGAGAAGGCCGGCTATCTCTCGCGGGCGCGCGAAGGCCGGCGCAACCGCTACGAGCTCCACGCCGATCGCCCGTTCCGCCACCCGGTCGTGGCTCATCGCGACGTGAGTTCCCTCCTCGACCTGATCCTGGGGGCGGGCGTAGCGGGCAAGACCGAGCCGACGGGCTGAGGCTCACGGGTGGCTTGGTTTGCAGAGTCCGCGTGGGCGGTCGGGAGATGGTCGGAAACTCGTTGTGGGTTTCGCCTGATACCGAGGAGGGCGTGCCAGATCCCGGAAATTCGTGGAAAGGCCATGCGAACCCCGCACCGGCGCCCCTTATATGGGTAGGAACCCACGAATCATGAGGGACATCGACATGGCCAGTGCACGACACGGCGCCGCCCTGCGACACATCCGCCATCTCTTCGACGAGGGGACTCTCGCGGGACTGCCCGACGCCCGGCTCCTGGAACGTTACGTCGGACACCGCGACGAGCTGGCCTTTCAGGCCCTGGTCCAGCGCCACGGGGCCATGGTCATGGCCGTCTGCCGCGGCGTCCTCACGGACCCCAACGACGTCGACGACGCCTTCCAGGCCGCTTTCCTCCTTCTGGCACGCAAGGCTAGGTCGATCTGGATCGAGGGTTCGATCGGCGGCTGGCTCCATCGCGTCGCCTGGCGCATTGCGCTTCAAGTCAAGACCGACGCCACTCGACACCGCCGTCAGGAGCGGAAGGCGGCCGAGCTGGCCAGCCCGCGAGAGACCTCCAGCCCGTCCTGGGATGATGCCGGCGCCGTGCTCCACCAGGAGATTGACCGGCTCCCCGAACGATATCGCAAGCCGATCGTCCTCTGCTACCTGGAGGACATGACCTACCAGCAGGCCGCGGGTGCTCTGCGATGGAGTGAGGGCACCACCCGGGGCCGGCTCGCTCGGGGCAAGGCCTTGCTCCGGGATCGGTTGACGCGGAGCGGGATCACCCTCGCCGCCGCGTCGATGGGTGGCGAGGCGATCGCTGGAACAGCCTCGGCGGCCTCGATGGCCTTGACGCAAGCGACCGTCACGGGCCGGCTGGTCGATGCGCACGGTCATCCGCGGGCGAATGTCGAGCTGGAGATGCTCTTCCGCCCCGCTGCGACAGAGGGCCGGTTCCGCGTCGAGTGTCTGGTCCCCGGTCGGGAGTATTTCGGTGAGCAGTCCGGCCTCGGCCCCGCGATCCATCTGGACCTGTTCGAGCCCGGTGAGACTCGCGACCTGGAGAACGTCCGGTTGCAGGCGAACACGCCCTGACCCGCACCGGCGGCGCCGCTCACGCCCGAGCCCATCATCATCGCCGACGGGTTGCCTCGCAAGTCGATCCCGTTCCTCTTCATGGACTCGGCGGCGCGGCACGGCGCAGCGCCTCGATCTCGCGACGAAGACGCTCGACTTCCGCCTCCGCTGCGAGACGGGCCGCCGACTCGCGTTCGGCCTGGGTCTCCGCGGCCTGACGAGCCGCCGACTCACCCTCAAGCGCCTCGCGAATCTCATCAGGCGTCGGCAAGTAGATCCCGCGCCGCGGATCATACAGCCGCAAATGCTCTCCCGACGCCTCCAGCTCCAGGCCAAGCACTTCGCTGATCACCCGACCGCCGGTCTTCGGAATGAATGCGTATTGACCGTTGACCAGCCGAAAGCCACTCAGATCGGACCCGGCCAGCGTTCGTTCCCGGGGGTCGAACAGGATGTACTCGCGCACCCGCAGCACATCCCGGTAGAGCTGGAACTTCCACCGCTGATCGACCCGCGCCGTACTCTTCGACGTGACCTCGATCACCAGGTCCGGTCCCTTACCCTCGCGCCACGTCTGATAGATCTCGCGTTCCGGCAACTTGGGAATGCCGACGGTGACGAACACATCGGGGGAGACCCACTTCTTGGGTTTCCCGTTAACGTAATACATCATCATGTTTCCAGACACGTAGACGTTGGGCTCGCCGGCGTAATAGGCCTTGAGCATTGCGATCTGCTCGATCATGACGTCGCGGTGGATCGGCGTCTCGGCCATGGGCTTTCCGTCCGACGAAGGGTATTCGATCTCGGGAGGGGCTGGAGTAACCGTCGCCATGGGACTTGGCTCCGAAGCTTGGGAGAAATTCCCAGGTCGAAACACGCAGAGGCTTCCAAAGACTTGATCTTATCTCAATCGCCGCGCATCGTCGAGGCGAGCAGCCCCTGTGCCGATCGGCGCGGGGAGCCGCTTGCGTTGTCGCTTTTTCCGGGGTGCAGCTCCCTTGGGGGTATTGGTGACGCTCTTGAAGTATTTTAAACGTTGTGGTCGGCGTTCACTCGTCTCCCGTGGCGGACTGCTCCTGTCGGATTTGCTCGTCAAGGGCCTTGGCGATCGGGCTCAGCCGGGTCCCTCCCAGCGTCTTCCCTTCGTTGCGGCCGGTTCGAGCCAGCGTCGTGGCCAGCGTCGTGGCGTCGCCGGCAGTGCGACGGCCCAGTTCCGACACCACGGCGGCCAGCCGCTGAACCATCGCGTCGAAACTCGAAGGAAGGGCCGTCAGATGAGCCGGATGCCCCACGATGTCGAGGAACCGTGAGAGATTCCAGTGCTTGGGGATCTGGTCCTGGGGTCTCTTGGGGTAAGAGGAACGCGAGGCATGGGATCGTTGATCCTACCCTCCTTCGGACCCGTCCAAGCCGATGCCCAAATCCTCATCGATGGCGTTTGGTCCAGGCAGGAACTGGCGAGCCCACTCGATGTCCTCGGCCCTGAGCCGCGGGCTGGGAGTTCCCTCGTAGATGTAGTACGCATAGCCCGCATCATCGTAGATACGGTCCAGGATTGCCTGCAAATCGAGCTGAGCGTCCGAGTCGAGCGAGCGGACCGGGACTGGGATCACGGGCAGCCGCTCGCGGAGCGCGATCGGCCAGAAGTCGGCATGGGGCCGGCGCTCGACCCGGCTGACCAGGACCGAGTACGAGCACTCGGGCCGGTTGTCCGCCGGCAACGGTGGACCCCCGCGCAGCAGGTCGATCTCGACGAGGTGGACCGGGCCGTTGAGGAGCTCCAGGCGCTTGGCCAGGTATTGCTCGCGATCCGGCCCCGCATACTTGTTCGCCGGGCTCAACAGCTCGACGACCGAAATCAGGTCCCGGTTCTTTCGATCGCGGATCTCGACGAAGCTCTGCCGCTCATGGTCCACGGCGGGGAGCCGGACTTGCGCCGGTGCCTCCAGCACTCCCGTGGCTGTTCCGGGACCAGGCCCGGGCGAGGCTTCGTGGGGATCAGGTTCAAGTGAGACGTCCGCCCTCCCGATCCAGCGGCGCGATTCCGCAGCCAGCTCGTGGACGTAGATGTGTTCGTCAATCTTGACGATGTATCGGGGAAGCAACTGTCCGCCCAAGAGGGTCGCGACCAGGGGGATGAACCGCTCGTGGAAGTCGTGCCAGGCGTCGTCCTGCTCCAGGTAGGGATTCATTCCGGGGAAAGGGGACGGCATCGAAAGATCCTCCCGGGACCTCAGCAGTTGGATCGGGCAAAAGTGGATTCACCTCAATACCTATTCTAACCATCGAAGTCATCGGGACGTCAGCCCAGCATCCGCCGCCCGGCAGGACTCCAGCATATCCGCCAGGGTCTGCTCGATGGTGAACCTCGGCTCCCAGCCGGTCGCACCGCGGAGCTTCCCAGCGTCGGCGACCAGCAACGGCAAGTCGACCGGCCGGACCCGCGCCGGGTCAACGCGCACGGCGACCGGTTTATGGGCGAGCGAGCGGAGATGGTCCAACGCGTCGGCGATCCGGGTACCCCGGCCGCTGCCAAGGTTGTAGATCTCACCGGGCTTGCCATGAGTCGCCAGTAATCGATAGGCGCGGACCACGTCGCGGACATCCGTGAAGTCGCGGACCACGTCGAGGTTGCCGACTTCCACGCATTCCCGACGGCCGGCTTCCACGTCGGCCACCTGGGCCGCCAGGCCGGCCAGCACGTACCGCGGCGATTGCCGAGGACCCGCGTGATTGAACGGCCGCACGATCACGACGTCCGTGCCGCAACCCAGGTAATGCTGGATTCCCAGCAGGTCGGCCGCGGCCTTGCTCGCCGCATAAGGGTTGTTCGGCCGGAGCGGGCAGTCCTCGCGGACCGGGATGAACTCGGGCGCCGGGTCGCCATAACAGGTCCCCGTGCCGACCAGGATCACCCTCGGCTTCAGGCCCGATGCCCTCACCGCCTCGAGCAGGTTCAGGCTCCCGCCCAGGTTGAGCGCCCACGTCCCGCGCGGGTCAGAGACGCTCTGCTGCGGGTTCGACTGCGCGGCCAGGTGATAGATCACCTCCGGCTGCTTGCGGCGCAACAGCTCGGCCAGGTCATCCTCTCCCGAATCGATCAGATCGAACCGCTCGATCCGCGCCCTGCGCCCCAGATAGTCCGCCTCCGCCGGCCAGTTCCCCGACGCGGAGATGCCCACCACCAGGTCGCCCTCCGCGACCAGGTGCTCGGCCAGGTGCCCGCCCACGAAACCCGAAATCCCCGTCACCAATGCTCGCATGGGCCCTCTTTCTGATTGGTCATTGGTCATTGGTCATTGGTCATTTGCCAGCAGTCGCCTTACTCGGGAGAAGGTAAACTCGCCAGCGCGGCTCCTTGAACCCGATCCGAGAGTTTCCAGAATCCGCCCCATGGAATCTCCTCGCACAACGCAGAGATTCCACAGAGTGTCTTACCAATGACCAATGACCAATGACCAATGACCAATGACCAATGACCAATGACCAATGACCAATGACCAATGACCAATGACCAATGACCAATGACTAATCACTCCTCGGTCTCTTCGTCGATGATGTGGTCGCTGGCCTCGGCCTCGGCCACGCCATCGTCGATGATGTGGGGCTGGTGGTCGTCGAAGGGGGCACCGTTGTCGCCGGGCATCGGCCGGCCGTCGCCCAACGGCGCCAGCGTCTCGGCCTCGACGTCGGCGAGCTCCTCCTCGGGGAGCTTGGCTATGCTGCTGACGGCATCCCCCTCGTCGAGCTTGATCAGCCGGACGCCCTGGGTGTTGCGGCCGATGGTGCGGATCTCGCCCACGAGGGTGCGGATGACCAGGCCACCGCTGGTGGTGAGCATGATCTCGTCGGCGTCGGTGACCTTGGCCACGGCGACGACCAGCCCGTTGCGTTCGGATGTCTGGATGTCGATGAGGCCCTTACCGCCCCGGTTCTGGGTGCGGTACTCGGTCAGCAGGGTCCGCTTGCCGTAGCCCCGGGCGCAGACCGTCAGGATGCTCGCCGGGTCCTCGTCGCCGTTGGCCACGATCATGCCGACGACCTCGTCGCCGTCGAGCAGCTCGATCCCCTTGACGCCGTACGCCTGCCGGCCCATCGAGCGCACCCGCGACTCGTCGAAGCGGATCGACATGCCCTCGCGGGTGCTGAGGATCACGTGGTCGCCCGTCTTGACGCGCGCCACGCCGATGAGCTGGTCGTTCTCGTCAAGCCCCAGCGCGATGATGCCGCGGCCCAGGGGACGCTTGAATGCGGTCAGCTCGGTCTTTTTCACGGTACCGCGCCGCGTGACCATGAAGAGCGATTCATCCTCGTGGAAGTGGCGGACCGGGATCATCCCGGTGATCCGCTCGCCGTCGCCGAGCTGGAGCAGGTTGACGATTGCCCGGCCGCCGGCGGTCCGGGTCGCCTGCGGGAGGTCGTAGACCTTGAGCCAGTAGACCTTCCCCTTGTCGGTGAAGAACAGGATGTAGTCGTGGGTCAGGGCGACGAACATCCGCTCGAGGAAGTCGCCTTCCTTGGTGTTGGTCGCGGCGATCCCGCGGCCCCCCCGGCCCTGGGCGCGGTAGGTGCTCGGAGGCAGCCGCTTGATGTAGCCGTCGTGCGTGACGGTCACCACCATGTACTCCTCGCGGATCAGCGCTTCCTTGTCGTAGTCGCCGATCTCCTCGTCGGAGATCATGCTCCGGCGCGGGTTGGCGTACCGATCCTTCATCTCGCGGAGGTCGGTGCGGATGATGTCGAGGATCAGGTCCTCGTCCGCCAGGATTCGCTCGTACCCGGCGATGTCGGCCTTCAGCCCGACGTATTCCTGGGTCAGCTTGTCGGCCTCAAGGCCGGTGAGGCGCTGGAGCTGCATGATTAATATGGCGTCGGCCTGCATGCGGGTCAGGCTCGTCGACTCCTTGGCCTCGGGATCGTCGAGGGCGCGGCGGAGGATCTCGGCCGAGACGGCGATGCCCATCAGCCGGGTGCGGGCCTCGGCCGGGTTGGCCGACGACCGGATCACGCGGATGATCTCGTCGATGTAGGCCAGCGCGATCAGCAGGCCCTCGACGATGTGCGCCCGCTGCCGCGCCTGGCGGAGCTGATACTGGGTCCGCCGCCGGATCACGTTGACCCGGTGCTCGACGAAGAGCCGGAGCAGGTCCTTCAGCGGCAGGGTCTTGGGCCGGCCATCGACCAGGGCCAGCATGATCACGCTGAAGGTGTCCTGGAGCGGCGAGTATTCGAAGAGCTGATTGACGACGACGTTGGGGTCCTCGCCCTTCTTGACGGTGACGGCGATCCGCACCGGCTGGTTGCGGTCGCTATAGTCGTCGATGTTGGAGACGCCGGTGATCCGGCCGCCGTTGACCAGCTCCGCCAGCTTCTTGAGCAGGACTTCCTTGGTGAGCTGGTAGGGGATCTCGGTGAAGATGATCTGGGCGCGGCCGTCCTTGTGCTCCTCGACGTCGTACTTGGCCCGCAGGAGCACGCGGCCCCGCCCGGTCCGATACGCCTCGCGCAGGCCGAACTTGTTGCAGATCGTAGCGCCAGTGGGGAAATCCGGGCCGGGGATGATCTCCATCAGCTCGTCGAGCTCGATCGCCGGGTTGTCGATGTAGGCGATCAGGGCCTCGCAGACCTCGCCGAGGTTATGGGGCGGGATCGAGGTCGCCATCCCGACGGCGATGCCGCCCGAGCCGTTGACCAGCAGGTTGGGGAACTTGCCGGGCAGGACTCGAGGCTCCTGGTACTTCTCGTCGTAGT
Organism: Isosphaeraceae bacterium; assembly: GCA_052148775.1. GTDB lineage: Bacteria > Planctomycetota > Planctomycetia > Isosphaerales > Isosphaeraceae > CAVZRC01. The sequence continues at coordinate 12,295 of JBKQHM010000084.1, forward strand.
TCGGCTGGAAGTCGACGGTGTCGAGCTGGATATCCTCGAGCATCTCGGCGGCGACCGGGCTGAGCTTGGCCTCGGTGTACCGCATGGCCGCCGGCGGCAGGCCGTGGATGCTGCCGAAGTTCCCCTGGCCGGTCACCAGCAGGTGCCGCATGTTCCACCACTGGGCCATGCGCGCCAGCGTCGGATAGATCGAGTTATCCCCGTGCGGGTGGTATCGCTTCATCGTCTCGCCGACGATGCCCGCGCATTTGCTGGTAGAACCGCCGGGGGACAATCCCAGGTCGCGCATGGCCACCAGGATTCGCCGCTGCGACGGCTTGAGCCCATCGCGGACATCCGGCAGGGCCCGGCTGATGATGACCGACATCGCATAGTTGAGATAGCTCTCCTTGAGCTCCTCTTCGATGTCCAGCGGCTGAGGCGGCCGGGGTTGGGCGGGAGGTAAGACGGCAGTACTCACGGTCGATCGGTCCCTCTCTTAAAAAGGGCGGGGTCGGGAGACCCGCGCCCGGCGCGGGGGACACCCGCAGGGTTGCTCCAGGTACTTGGAGACCCGCGCCCAGCGCCGCAGTCCCAAACCGCCGACGTTACCCGGCGCGGGCACACCGGCGAGCGGCTTGATTAATCGAAACAATCATTGTATCCGAAACCGCCGCGTCACGCAACCGGAACGGACCCGGGTTGACCGAACGCAAGTCGTTTTCCAGCAACCAGTTCGCACTTCATCGCGATCGTCCTGATGAGGATATTCAACCCGGGTCTCCCGCCCCCGCCCTCGATCGACCGAAAGTCTCCGCGAAACCTCGTCCCGAGACGCCCAGCAGGTGGGACGCTTGCACCACAAGAGACGCGCTTGCAAGCTCGCCATCGGGCTCCTCGACTTCGTTCGGGCGATTCCGACCTGGACCGGCGAATCGCCCGCGCAATCGTCAGATTCGACATAATCGTGGCTTCGTTTCGTCGCGTTCACGTCGGAGCAAAGGGCGAGGTTGCCGATCGGTGCTTTTATCGTGACGGTGGCTGGTATCTGGCAAAGTAAGAGAAAGAAAGAGAAAGAAACTCTTCAGCTTGGACCAGTGGGGTTCCCATGCTGGGTGTTGAGGTATCCTCAGCCCCACTTCGGAGAATCCTCCCATGCGTGCA
>JBKQHM010000085.1:0-6343 GCA_052148775.1 Isosphaeraceae bacterium
GGCGTTTGGGGCTGGCGAGAGCCTTCGTCCGCTCCGAATACCAACCCGAAGCGTCAGCGAGGTGATCGGTGGCCCAGACCGCGGATCGGAACCTCGCTCACGCTTCGGGTTAGTATAAGCGACGACGACAGCCGGCCCGGTGACTTTGCTACAGTCCGGATTTTTCCGAGCTCTGGAATCTCTCTTTGGTTGCGGCCGAAAACCTTGCTCGACGCGGGACCGGGCTATTGACAATGAGCGGCCCGCCAAAGCGGCGCGAATCCCTCTATCTATCTTCGCCGATGTCCGATATAATCACGCTGGTTGGTCTGACGACCGAGCGGCACCGCTGGCTCTTCCCGATCCGGTCTCTGCTATCCTCTCTCGCCTTTCCTGCCTCAATGGGCCTCAACGGAAGCCCCTTCCTTCTCGACCCTGGAAGACCTCGGTGGGTCGTCATGCCTTCGAAGGAGATTTTCGGTGGGTAAGAAGCTGTACGTGGGTAATCTAACCTACAATGTGAACGAGTCCGATCTGGAGGCCTTGTTCACGCCGTTCGGGCAGGTCCAGAGCGCCCAGATCATCGTGGACCGGGACACGAACCGCTCGAAGGGGTTCGGGTTCGTCGAGATGGAGACCGACGCCCAGGCCCAGGCGGCCATCCAGGGACTCAACGCGCGTGAGCACGACGGCCGCAATCTGACCGTGAACGAGGCCAAGCCGCGCGAGGCTCGCACCGGCGGTGGTGGTGGCGGCGGCGGCTACGGCGGTGGCGGTGGCCGCAGTGGCGGCGGTCGCGGCGGCTACGGCGGTGGCGGTGGCGGCGGCAACCGTTATTGATCGCAGGCCGGATCGGATCGGTGAACGTCGAGGGCCCGATTGTCTCGGTCCCTCGGCGACTCTGCACCTACCGGCTCCACGAGCGACCCCAACCGGGGTTCCGCCGGGGTTTCCTTTCACCCACTCAACGGACGGCCCTGATGAACCCCAGGTATTACCACACTCCCATCCCGTCGACCCGGGTACGCTGCCCCGTCTGCCATGAGGCCGTCTACTCCCGGGCGGGCATCCACCCGCAGTGCGCCGTCCGCCAGGCCGACCCGCCCAGGCCCAAAGACAAGAACCCGAAGAAGCCGGATCAGCCCGCGGTTGATGCCGTCATCCCGCCTCCCGCAGTCGAGTTGGTTGCCGCGACTGCCCCGATCGCTGTGCCCTGACCGCTCTCGTAGGGATCTCGGTTTCGCGCGTCACGGCTTGCGCTTTGCCGAGAAGACCCCCTCGGGGGTGCTGAGGGCCAACTCGTTGACCTTGCCGCGGGCGTCCGAGACGAAACGGACGCTCATGCCGTTGGCCCGCTTGACGTTGAACTCGTCGTCTCGATCCGGGACCAGCTCCATTGGCAACGAGCCTTTCTGCTCGAAGGACAGAACGTGGCCCTGAAGGTGTACGTTCACGGGCCGCCCGGCCAGCTCGTACTCCCCTTCGAATCGCTTGAGGTATTCGGGGTCGGAGAGCTTCTTGTCGGGCCGTTTGAGGAAGACGATCGGCTTGACGCTCGGCTCCAGGGGGACCGCGACGGCGTCGACGTATCCCTTGACGCTCGTCTGGAACTGGTGCTTCAAATTGAGGTCGGCCAGCGCCGGATCGTTATCGGCCTTGGGGGCGTTGAAGACCTCGAAGTGCCAGTGTTCGAGGGACGCACGGATGCCGTTATAGGTGCTCACGAGGTGCCCGTCGTGGAGCTCGATGGCGAGCGTTCCGTAGCCGGGATGTTCGTAGTCGCCGGCATACTCCTCGAGCGGGTGGGCTGAACGGGTACCGGGGCGTCGGACGGTACCCTTCTGCTTCCTGGCAGCTTTCTCGGCCTCGAGGGCCTTGTTCCGCCGGTCGAGCCCCTCGGCGAGCCAGTCGATCGGCGCGAGGCCCAGCAGGCGGTCGGACGCGTGGCGGACGATGAGCGAGGGCAGTGGTGAACCGTCCTTATTGGACAGCACGACGATACCCATGCGGTCATCGGGCAAGAGGCACGTCTCCGCGGTGAACCCGTCGATCGCCCCTCCGTGGTGGATGCGGCGGTGGCCGCGATAAGTATCCGCGACCCATCCCAGCGCATACGAAGCGGCCGAGATCTCCTTCTTTTCCGACGGCACTCCGATGGCCATCTGGGGCGTGTGCAACTCGGCGAGCACCGAGGCGCCGACGATCGACTTGCCGTCGAGCTTGCCCCCCTGGATGTGGACGGCCACCCAGCGCGCCATGTCCGTGACGCTCGAGTTGATCGCGCCCGCGGGGCCGACGGCGGTGATGTCGCGGAACGGGATGATGCGGACCTGGCCCTCCTGTTCGTCGTAGGGCCGGGCGAAGTCCTCGGCCTTCTGCGAGTCGAGCACGGAGAAATTGCTGGAGGTCATGCCCAGGGGTTCGAAGATCCGCTTGCGGACCGACTCCGCCCACGGTCGGCCGTCGACCCTCTCGATCAGGTAGCCGGCCAGCATGAACATCATATTATTGTACTGGAACTTGCTGCGCAAGGGCTCGGTGGCATCGAAATACGCCAGCCGGGCGGCGACGTCCTTGCCGGTCAGCCTGGTGTTGTACCAGGCCAGGTCGTGGCGGGGCAGGCCGGATCGGTGCGTCACCAGGTCGCGCGGGGTGATCGACTCGGTCGCGATCGGGTCGCTCATCCGGAAGCCGGGGAGATAGGTCCGCACGGGGGTGTCCCATGCCAGTTTCCCCTCGTCGACGAGCGTGCCCATCACGAACGTGGTGAACGCCTTGGTGCACGAGCCGATGGCGAACAGGGTCCAGGGCGTCACCGGCAGGCCCTTGTCGACGTCGCGCCGGCCGAAGCCCCGGGCATGGATCACCGCGCCGTCCTTGACGACGGCGATCGCCAGGCCGGGGACCTTGAAGTCCTTGATCGCATTCTCGACGACCGCGTCGAAGCCGGCCATCGCGGCCTTCCCGGCGTCGTCGGCCCCATAGGCCGGCACCATTGTGAGCGAGGACGTGGCGAGCAGGATGAGAACCGTGGCAAGGGACGACGGCCGAGGCATGTGGGATTCCTCCGACGTTGGAGAAGCCGGGTCTCCGGACGGGCCGGGATCAAGGACCGTCTGGCACGAATCCCTATTATAGAGGATGCCTCAGTTTGGCAAGAACATAGATGCACCCATAGGATTCTTGGGATCGTCCCGGAGCACCCCATCGGCAGGTTGACAGTTCGAGAGCTCCTTCGCAGCCCGCCGTTCCTACCAACCCGAAGCGTCAGCGAGGCACTTTCCCATTCGACCGCAAGGACTTGCGGAAGACCACGCTGACGCTTCGGGTTGGTGTGGAAAGGGACCGTCCGTATCAGGGCAGAGCCGCTGTCGATCCTCCCGTCTTGGGACGATCCCGGATTTTTCAGCGGCCGGCCTCCCGAACTCTTGACGGCATCAGCAGAAGCGAAGACCAAGGAATCGGGCTCTTGAACACAGGTCCGTCGAGCGTCCTCGAATATCCCGGATGTTTCACCACAGAGCCACCGAGAGCGCAGAGACGACCGGAAAACCTACCGATTCTCGCATTCGGTCCGCTCCGGCCGGAGGACGAGATCCTCGGCACGCTCGCGAGATCAGGATAAGTTTCGGTTTTCTCTGTGTGCTCTGTGGCTCTGTGGTGAATGGGGTTCGATTGTTTGAACGGCGACTCAGAACAGACGCTGATTCACCCGGTAACCCACGTCCGGACGGCGGATGTCTTGCGTCCCTTGAGTTCTTCCAGCTCCTTCAAGAGCCGGTTCATCTTCTCCTCGAGCTCGCGGAACCGGCGGTCGTTGTCGTCGCGGTCGCGCCCGGGCTGAACCTTGTCGCGCGGGGCCTCGGGACGAGCCGGTGCGGCCGGTCGGGCCGGTGTGGCTGGGGTCGCGGGGCGGGCCGGGCGCTCGGCGCGGCGGGGCTCGGCGGGCCGCGCCGGGGGCTCGACCCGTCGCGAGTCGCGTTGCTGGAGGTCGTTGAGGCGTCGCGTCGCACTCTGCAATTGCTGTTGCAGGTCGCGGATCTGCTTGCGTGCCGCGTCAAGCTCATCCCGATTCGACCGATCGGCGCCGTCCGGCTTGGCGACCTCGCCCCCCTTGAGCGGCTCGCGCCGCCGATCGGCCCTTCGCCGGTCGTCCGGGGCCTTCTTCTGCGCCTCGCGACCCTCCTCGGCCATCTTGCGCTGCTGTTCGCGGATCTCCTCCATCTGCTTGTGCATCTCCTCGCGCATCCGCTCGGCCTCGTGCCGGCCGCGTTCCATCGCGTCGTGCATCTCCTTGCGCGCGCGTTCGGCCGCCTCGCGCATCTCCTTCTGGACCGGCCCGCCGGGCTCGAAGGATTTCCGCAGATCCTCCCGGGATTTCTCCACCGCGCTTCGCAGGTCGTCGGCGGTCATCCCCTCTTTTTCGAGCGCGCGGTGGATCTCGCTGACCGAACGCTCCAGCGCTTTGCGGACCTCCTCGCCCACCGGGCTCACGTCCTTGCCGAGCCGGTCGACCAGATCCTTCAATTGCTTCTCGATCCGCTCGGCCGTCGATCGGCCCTTGTCGTCCTTGGCCTTTTCGTCCTTGTCGTCCGATTTCTGCAAGGTAACGAGTTCGGCACGCCTGGAGGCCCGCAATTCCTTCTGCTTCTCGATCAAATCCTCGAGTCGGCGCGAGTACGCATGGGCCGCCGGATCGTGATTGAAGTCTCTGACCACGCGCTTGATATTCGACAAGCCTTTCTTGGCTTGCTCGATCTCGCGATCGAGAGCGGCCAACTCGGGGTCCGTCTTCAAGCCGTCCGCGATACGTGTGTCAAGCGGCTTGTCGGTTCGCCTCGCCTTTGGGTCGACAGGTTTGGACGTATCCTGGGCGAGGGCGACCTGGGCTATGGCCCGGGCCGTGTTGGCATTGTCCGGAGTCATATCAGCCCGGATCGACTGGTCAGCCGACCGGAGACGCTGGTCCAGGCCGGCATGTGACGATTCCGGCGTATCCTTCTGGGCCCAGCTCGGGGCCAGGGGCAGGAGCAGGGCGGCGAGCCCTGCCACGGCGAGTCGTCCGACCAGGGAGAGGCCCTTGGGGGTCTTGGCGCGCACGATCATTCTTAGCCTCCGTTTGAGAGAAGAGACATGCCCGTTGCCGATGGTGGCCGAGGCCGCGACCGTGGCGACCGCCGGCACGTTGCGAACACCCGACACAAATTCGAGGGCCGCCACCAGGGCGGTCGCATAAGTCCTGGCACCGCGAGGCATCGCCCAGACGACCCAGGCGTCGCAGCACTGTTCCTCGGCCTCACGCAGGGCGCGGCGGAGCCACCAGACGGCCGGGTGCCACCAGTACAGCCCGGCCACAACCAGCTCGATCCAGCGGACCCAGTGGTCGCGTCGTTTCAGATGGGCCAGCTCGTGGAGCACCAGCGCCGTGCGCTGCTCCTCATCCAGGCTCGCCCAGAGTTGCCGCGGCACCAGCAGCCGGGGACGGACCCCGATCGCCCAGAGCATCGGCGGGACGTCTCCCGGGACCATGCACACGACCGGAGGACGCCGCAGGTTCAAGCGTCCGGACAGCTCGACGATCCGGGCTTGCCAGTCCGCCGGCATCGGCTCGACGTCTCGCAGCACGCGATGGAACCGGACGATCCGTACCGCGGTCAGCATCCACCAGGCCATCGCGCCCGCGAGCATCGCAGCGAGCACGATCGGCTCCCAGGGCCACTCGACCGGGGGAGCCGTAGCTTCAAGCCGGTCGTCTCCCGCCGGTTCGGCCCGGGGCTGATTCCGATCCTTGCCATCGAGATATTCCAGTAGACCGGCCTCCTCCAGCTCCCGCTCGGGATCGTAATCGAACGCGATGACTCCGGCCTCATCCGGAATCGGCACCGGCGCGGCCGACGGCCTCCACGACGACGGCAACGGCACCGCCAGCGGCACGATCGGCGGCGTGACCAGCTTGAGGATCGCCAGCAGGCAAAGGCTATGGATCAAGGCCGGGCGCCGGCAGGCGCGGCCCAGCACGGCGACCAGGACCGCCAAGACGGTCACGGCCACCGCGTTGCTCAAAATGCCTTGAACGAGCGATTCCATGAATGGGTCCTTCGTCGAGCTTGTCATTGGTCATTGGTCGAGTTTGTCATTAGTCATTGGTCATTGGTCATTTGGCGAAGAACATATCCCTGGAGGCTTGAAAGGCGCCTTGTTTTCAAAAATTCAGTCCTTCCTTCGGGGATAGGCTCCAATGACCAATGACCAATGACCAATGACCAATGACCAATGACCAATGACCAATGACCAATGACCAATGACCAATGACCAATGACCAATGACCAATGACTAATCCGAGGCGATGATGGTTCGCAGTGCC
>JBKQHM010000086.1:0-4824 GCA_052148775.1 Isosphaeraceae bacterium
GCCTCGCCGGGATCGATGGCCCCCGGGCGCAACGTCGGGTTCCAATGGCTTCGCGCCCCGGAGGGCGAAACGGCGAGCGCCCGGCGGCCGCACGTCGATCGATTCAAGTTTCGCGCCAGAATTTGCCGATTATCCCAGCGAAACCTCGCGAGTTCCGTTCGACAGACACGGGCCCGGGAGGGCCCTCCGCGAGCCTTCCACTGATCCGGCGACGAGCATTCATCCAAGTGCGACACCCCGTAACAGGGCTGCGAAGACCGATCCCCGACGGCGCAAGGAGGTGTGGTTTCCGTGCTGCCCTGGAAATGACCCGCGCGGCCCGGCGGCCTGGATCATCCCGATGGCGATCGCCATCGCGTGGCCGGGCCCGATCCAGGCCCAGCCGGCCGGCGCACCGGCCACTCCTCTTGCGCCGGCGGCCGAGGGCACGCTCCTGCCCAGCGTGTCCTTCGACGACACGTTCGAGGAGCCGGCGTTCCCCCCTCCGACCTTCGATCCGGCGAGCCCGCCCCGGGTCGTGATGGGTCCGTTGGAGGTCATGCGCGAGTCGATATTCGGCCCGGCTTCCCCCGAGGACTGGAAGCCCCTGACCCTCGGCACGTTCTTCTCCGAGGGATGGGACGAGCCCTTCACGCGCGCTCCGGCGGGGACCAACGGCGCCCCCAAGCAGAACTGGGACGCGACCCCCTCCGGAATCTTCGGGCGGTACGCCACCCTGGACTTCTACTATACCAACGCCTTGCAGCCCGTCCCGGGCCTGTTCCTGCCCACCACCGCCCTGTTCGTAACCGTCCATCCCCGCACCAACGGGAATCAGTACGCCCTCTACTCGACGTTCCTCTTGCCGCTGAGCGCGCGACTCCAGCTCATGCCGGGGACGACGTTCATCAGCGACAACACCTCGAGTCCCGGCGGCCACTACGTCGCCAACTGGGGCGACACGGGCGTCCAGGTCCGATTCCACCTGATCGAGCAGCGGAACTTCAGCGTGGTGGCGTTCCTCGGCGAGCGGATCCCGACCGGCAAGTCGGTCAACGGCAACGACATCAACCTCGTCACCCCGGGCCTCGAATCCTGGTGGAACTTCGCGCCGCAATGGGTCCTGCGCGGCGGGTCCGCGATCAACATCCTGACCGGCCGCAAGTCGGCGACGAGCGTCTACGCCAACCAGCTCTCGATCGGCCGATACCTGACCACCCGGGACGCCCGCTTCTTCAAGGAGACGGTCGTCCACGCCACGTTCAGCGCCATGTCGGACATCTCGGGAGGCGACGGGCATATCACCGACGTCTACGTCTTCCCAGGCGTCCGCTTCGGCCTCGGCAACGATCAGACGTGGTACGTGATGGGCAGGCTCCAGGTCCCGCTCACCGGCCCCCGGCCCTTCACCTGGCAGCCGCAATTCTCGCCGACCCGGTTGTATTGACCCCCATCTTCTACTCGCGATCACCCCGGACGCGAGAGGAATCTCGGGGCACAATCCGACGGTCGGCAATCGTGTCAGAGAGGGACGCGCGGCGGGGAGTATAGCGTCCCGCGAATGGAACCCGCCCGAGCATCCGGCAGGTCACGGCGAGCGCCCGCAGTCCGCAGATCGATGTTGCAATAGCATTTTCATGACTTCACGTGGATCATGCTTTAATAATTTATCGGCCACAATGTGTATCGAGGCGGTCGAGAAGCCCGCGCCGGGATGGCGCGGCGGGTTCCCCCCGGCCACGGCCAGGACCGCCAGCATTTCGTCGAAATGCAGGGGATCGTCATACGGCCACCGAATCACCGTGATATCAACGAAGTTCCCGTAGACCTGATGTCCCCTCGCAGTCATCGCGTACCACAGATCTTTCCGGCCCTCGCGTTCGAGAAATCGCCGCAATTCGCCGTGCGTCCGTAACGCTCGGCTCTGAGACCGGCTTCGCGCCAGCTCGGCCAGCGTCCGGGGTAGCCAGAGGTGGATCGGCTCGGAGCGAACGATGATGCCAGCGCCAGAACTGCTGGCGGATTCGATCTCGTGATCCTGTCGAGTCACATGGAAGGAAAGGCCGACTAATCCCATCACGCCGGCGACCAGGACGATCATCGTGAAGAAAGCCTCCGCCCGGCCCGGCCGCGCGAGGATCGGGCCTGCCGATGCCACGAAATCCGACCGGGCGATCGCGGCGTCGGGCAGCCCGGCATCCCTTTCCTGGCCCCTGTTTCCCGCAAGCGGCATGGCAATAACCTTCATCGGGCCCACCCTCCAACCTGATCCGGACCCTTGATCCGAAACACTCCATATCCCTTCAACTGCGCGAGAGGTCGCCAGAGGGACAGAAAAAAGGAGAATTCCTGTCCCGCCGTCGCCCGCGCGCGCGGTTAGTATGATGGGTAGTCACGAGATGAGAGATTTCGACGCGATGAGACCGGCGGCCGAGGCTCCCGGGCGGCGTCGCCGAGGATCGGACGTCACGAATGACCCTGGATTCGAGCGAGACCCACCGAATACTCCAGCAGGCCGCGCGAGGGGATGGGCAGGTCCTGGGGACGCTGCTGGCGCGGCACCGGGATCGGCTGCGCCGGATGGTCGCCCTGCGGATGGATCGTCGACTCCAGGGGCGGATCGATCCATCGGATGTGATCCAGGAAGCGTACATGGAGGCCTCGGCCCGGCTGGCCGAGTACCTGCGCAACCCTTCGATGCCGTTCTTCTTGTGGCTCCGATTCCTCGCCGGCCAGAAGCTGCTGACCTTGCACCGGCATCACCTCGGCGTCCGCATGCGCGACGCCAGTCAGCAGGTCGCGCTGGATCACGGCCCATTGCCCGAGGCGTCCTCGGCAGCCCTGGCCGCCCAGCTCCTGGGCCATGAGGACCGCCCCAGCGAGGCGGCGATCCGAGCCGAGATGAAGGTCCGGGTCCAGCAGGCCCTCGACAGCATGGAGCCCCTCGACCGAGAGGTGCTGGCGCTGCGGCACTTCGAACAATTGAGCCGCGCCGAGATCGCCCTGTTATTGACCGTCTCGGAGGCCGCCGCCGGCAAGCGGTATATCCGGGCCCTGGAACGGCTCAAGCAGATCCTGGGACGCTCGCCCGGCGGCCTGGAAGGATTGCGGCCATGAGCGCGGCATCGTCCGGATTCGACCCGATCGACGACCTGGTCGAATCCTTCCTCGAGCGATACCGCCAGGGCGATCGGCCGTCGCTCACCGAATACACGGACAGGCATCCCGAGCTGGCCGATCGGATTCGCGACCTCTTCCCCGCCCTGCTCGTCATCGAGGAGATCGGCTCGGGGGGCGGCCCTCATGCGGACCGGGCCGACTCCCGGGCCTCGATGCCCCACCGCCTGGGCGAATACCTCCTGATCCGCCGCGTCGGCTCCGGCGGCATGGGGATCGTCTACGAGGCGATCCACGAATCGCTGGGACGGCACGTCGCCCTGAAGACGCTCCCCTCCCATCACCTCGACGACGCAAACCGGCTGGAGCGGTTCCGTCGCGAGGCCCGCGCCGCGGCCCGGCTGCACCATACGCATATCGTCCCCATCTACGGGATCGGCGAGCACGACGGCCTCCACTTCTACACGATGCAATTCATCCGAGGGCAGGGATTGGACGCCGTCCTTCAGGAAGTCAAGCGATTGCGACGCGACCCGAGCCCATCCGGGTCCGCGCGGGCGACGGACGGCCAGGTCTCATCGATCACCCTGGCGCGCGGACTCCGCGCCGGCCGTTTCCCGGCCGACGAGGCGAGGTCCCCGGCTCTCGACGTCCCGCGGACAAATCGCGACCGACCGACGGAACCGGCATCATCGATATTGCCCTCGCCCGCATCCCGCGATCGAACCGCGATGACCGGACAGCCCGAGGCCGAGTATTTCCACACCGTGGCGCGGATCGGGGCCCACGTCGCCGAGGCCCTGGAATACGCCCATCAGCAAGGAATCCTCCACCGCGACATCAAGCCCGCCAATCTCCTGCTCGACGCCCAGGGCCAGGTCTGGATCACCGACTTCGGCCTGGCCAAGGCTCAGGACAGCGATGAGTTGACGCGTACCGGCGACATCGTCGGCACGCTGAGGTACATGGCCCCGGAGCGGTTCAACGGCTGGTCCGATCCGCGCAGCGACGTCTATGCCCTGGGGGCGACCTTGTACGAATTGTCGACGTTGCGCCCCGCGTTCGAAGAATCCGACCGGATCAGGCTCATCGAGCAAGTGGTGCACCACGGCCCGCCGCCGCCCCGCCAGCTCGATCCGAAGATCCCGCGCGACCTGGAGACGATCGTGCTCAAGGCCATGGCCAGGGAGCCGGGCGAGCGCTACCCGACGGCCGAGCAACTGGCCGAGGACTTGCGTCGCTTCGTGGCGGGGCGGCCGATCCTGGCCCGCCGGTCCGGCACGGTCGAACGGTCATGGCGATGGAGCAAGCGCAACCCGCTGCTGGCCGGGGCGACCGCCGCCGCGGCGATCGCGCTCCTGGCCGTGGCGCTGCTCTCATTGCTCTACGCGAGGGAGCAATCCAGGGCGAGCCGGGAAAACCGGACCCTGGCGCAACGGCTCACGAGATCGCTCGCCGACTCGAACCGCCTGCTGGCGATCCGCAACTTCGACCGAGGCCAGGCGGCCTTCGAGAACGATGAGATCGGCCCGGGACTGCTCTGGATGATCGAGAGCTGGCGGTCGGCGATCGCCGCCGGCGATCCGGCCTGGCAGCACGCCGCGCGGGCCAACCTGGCCGCCTGGCGGCCCCATCATGCCCGACTCAAGGCGGTCCTTTCCCACGAAGGTCCCGTCGACGCAGCCGCATTCAGCCCCGACGGCACGATCGTCGCCACAGCCAGTGACG
>JBKQHM010000087.1:0-4940 GCA_052148775.1 Isosphaeraceae bacterium
TTCATCGCTCACCTCTGCTCATCTTTCCGGAGCCTCTCGTTCCCTCGGAAACGCAGAGACCTATGATACGGTGAATGGACGCGGGAGAGTATCGGTTACCCGGAAGGTAGCGATCGAGATCGCCTTCGGGAATCGGAGAGGTGGTCGGGCACGATGCTGGCCTTCGCTTCGCGGGCCGAGTACAATCGTCCTACGTGAGAAAAGGAAAGCGGGACGCCGGGCGGTTCGTCGAGTCCGACGCTCCGTCTCGCCGCGGACATCGACCCAACCGGATGAGGGGGCACGCCGGCGATGGAGCTGATGATGGGACCACTGGTCTGGGCCCAGGCCCAATCCGGTGCCATAAATCCCAATTCCCTGGCCCCGCTGGCGTTGCGGCGATGGTTCTCGGGTTTAACCCTATCCTCGCCTCAGGTCATGCCCAGCTTCCACGGTCTGGCAGCCCTGCTGGCCGGCCTGGGAGTCCTGTTCCTGCTGGCCGCGATCGCCCAGGGGCCGCGAAAGGCGATCTTGCAGCTCTTCGATCTGCCGGGACATTTCCGGCTCGTCCGGGACGCCATGCGACGGGTCTGGATGTCCACGCGGATGGTCGCGGGCACCATCGCGTTCACGGTCCTTGCGTGGACGGGTGCCCAGGCGATGGTCTACAATCAGGAAGGGGGCAGGGCCGACCTTCTCCTGCTGACCAAGGCGAGACGGATGGGCGAACTGACGGTGGAGCAGGGCATCCTGGCCGGCCTGACGCCGCTCCGCGACGTGGCCGGGCTGGGAGATAACTTGCCACTGTTGGTCGTGGCGGCGATCCTGGTCTTCCGGATGTCAATCGACCCGCAGAAGTCGGGCGAGCCCGGCGAGGGGTCGAATCGTCGTGGGCGTCCGCGTCCCGGTTGGACGACCCTGGTCTGGGGAGTCGCCGCGCTGTACATCCTTTACCGGTCCGTCTCGCGGGCGGCCGGATCGGGGAAGGTGGATCTGCCGCTGGGGGGCTGCCTGATCGTCGAGGCGGTCCTGATCCCGATGGCCATGGTCCTCACCGACGGCTTCCTGCTGGCCTGGATCCTTGCAGAGCTGCGAAATGCCGCGATCGACGTGAGAGGAGAGAACCGACTCGACCCCCTCGAGGCGATCGCGCTCTTGCCCGCTGCTACGCTGGCTTGCGCGGTCGCCTTGCCATCCCGATACATCGCAACCTTCGTGTTCCTCGCCCAGGCCCACCTGCCGACTTCGATCTCCACCACCGCGCTGGGTGATTACATCCGATGGCAACTCGGCTGGGGCCCGGCCGACCTCCAGGCTGCCGCGCTGCCATTCATCGGGCTCATCGGGGTCGTCGCATGGAGCCGGGGCCGGTTCGGCGAGGCGATCGGTGGATACCGACGACTCCTGACCGCCGAGGGCGGCCACCTGGTCGTCGCGCTCGCGATGGCCTCCGTCGCCGCCGCGACGTTTGCGGGAGCGGCTTATGCCGTCGTGCTCCTGCTGCCGACGCAGACATGGGTCCTCGGTGCGGCCGATGCCTATGCCCACTTCGCCACCCTACCGGTCGGCCTCTGGACCCTGGCCGCGCTGATCGTTCTGGCGGAGCGTTCGCTCCCGACCGCTTCCCGAGCCCGGACCGTCGCCCGACAGGCAGGCTCCGAGAATGACTCAGAGAACGAACCGGCCCGGCAGAATGCGATACCCGCGGTCGTCGCCCCGACTTCCTGACGACGTCCGGCGGCGATGGGCACGACGCTTTTCCGGACCGGGCGATTCAGTCCACAGCCGCCGGGATCGGGTCGGCCGGCGCGATCCCCTCGGGCAATTCCTTGAGATGAGGCCCCAGCAGCAGGCCGGACGTGGCCGGCGCCGCACCGTGCTCTCGACGGTATAACTCGGCGGCCAGGCGGACGATCAATACCGAGCGCCGCCGGCTCTCGCGGGCCAGTGGGCCACGTCCCTCCCAGACCTCGGCCTGGTACGGCCGGTAGCTGGGCTCGTCGTAATGGAAGATATTCCGAGACAAGGCATTGCGACCGAGCACCTTGGCCAGGAATTCCGGAGTCACGGCTCGGGCGGCCGATGGGGCCATCGGATCGGGCGCGTAGATCAGGACCGGGCTGCGTAAAGCGACGGGGGCGCGCTCCGCGGCGGGCCGGTCTACTTGCGCCATCCAGTTGGCGAACAGCAGACGCATGGCCCGTCGGCTCCGTTCCGCGTCATTGCTGGCGCGGAGCCAGAAGCGTTGGAAGGGGGCCCTGATCCCCATCTGAGAGGTCAGGCCTTCCAAGATCCCGCCTTTGCCCCCGGGCAAGGGGACCTCGTTGAAGTTGACCATGGCCCGCAATTCGTCCAGGTCTCGCAGATAAATCAAGTACTCGAATTTCAGCGAGTCGGACAACGGCGGGGTCAGGACATCGGCGGCGAGTGCGTCGTCGAGGGCCCGACGAAGGTGCCTGGCATCGACCCCAGGCTCGGCCGCCCAGTGGAGGATGCGGTGCGCGGCCTCCGCGTGCACGCGGGCGCCGATATGGCGCTCGATCAGGCCCCCGTGACGCCCGACGAGCCGACTGAATCGGAGCATGGCTCGGTACCAGTCCCACGCCCGGTCCATCTCCCCGACCTCCTCGCATCGCGAGCCCTCCAAGCCCGCCAGCTCCGCCAGCGACCCCATGTCCATGGCCAGTCCGAGGAGCGTGTCCACCGCGATGACTCCCGGCTGATGATACAGGGCGTCGGGGCGCTCGCTCCCCTCTCGCCAGGTCTCCAGATCCGGTCGCTTCTGCTCCACGAACGCGCGGACGGCCTGGCCGGCCTTCGACCAAGTCAGGGACTTGAAGTCCGCCTTCGTCAGCCCCGCGGGGAGTTGAAATGGACCCGGATGGGCCGCCGCATAGGCGACGTAGGCGTTTTCTTCGTCGGGGATCCGTATCGGCCGCCTCGCCGCGGCGATATCGAACGGATCGCCGACATCGGGGAGGCCATCCAGGCTCCGAATGCCCCAGACCGAGACGCCGAGCACTGCGGCGAGGCCGGCCGCTACCCATGCCGCCAGCAACCAGCCACGCCCGAGCCGTCGTCCCCGTGTTTTGGGCGATCGCTCCTCTGCTTCATTCTCCATCATGACGTTCATCACCATTTTTCGTCCGACCGGCTGATCCTCTCGAGAGGCGACCGGCCATAGTCGCCTCCTCATGGGCTTCCGGAAGGCCCCAGACCAAAACCTAAGACAATTGTAAATGACCGTCGAGAAAAATCGAGACTGTAGCAATGCCACCGGGACGGCTGTCGTCGTCGCTCATACTAACCCGAAGCGTCAGCGAGGTTCCGATACCCGGCCTCGGCGACCGATCACCTCGCTGACGTTTCGGGTTGGTGTCCGGAGCGGAGGAAGGCACTTGCCAGCCCAAATCGCCTACGCCCGACCCGGCATCCGTGCGACAGACTCCAAGAATCGACCCGTCGATCAACCCGGGTCCGTTCGGCACGCCGATGGCTATCGGTAGGGGAACGACTCAGGCCGGCCTCGATCTCGGATGATGTGGCCTCGAGACAACATGCGAGGCGAAAGGTCCCCTGCGGGCTATGGAGATCCAATGAGAGGGGCTCGATCGCGGCCGCCGGGCCGAGGGACGGGGCGATCGCCGCGGAGTTCCCGCGCGGGGTCGCTTGACAGGGTGAGGAAGTCGTCGTTGTAATAAATGAGGCGGGCCGGAGTTCGTGTCGAAGCGAAGACCGGTCCCGAGCGTCCTCGCGACCGCGGAGACCACCTCGTCCGTCCCCCCGAACCGCAAGGTTTGCGATCGGCCCGAAGGCCGCTGCCTCGTTCGGGCTTCCCCCATCGTTGAAGAGACGCGTTGACAATTTGGCCGAGCCCTCACACAGAATTGATGAGGACGCCTCAACGGTGCGCGCAGGCGTCGCGCCGGGGTGAGGTGGGACGCGGTCTGACGATCCGGACCTCCCGCATTGCCTCGTCGATCTCAGCGACAGGGCCGGATAAAACCGCCTTCAGGAGGGAAACGTATCATGTCCATCGGATCGGATCTGATCAGCCTCATTGCGAGTCGCCAGAACCTGGACGACTACCAGAAAAAGCACTGGACCGGCTCGTTCTCCGATTATCTTGATGTCGTGCAGCGCGATCCGAAGGTGACCCGGACGGCCTACCAGCGGATCTACGACATGATCATGAGCTATGGGACCGAGGAGGTCGTCGTCAACAAGGAGAAGCTGGTCCGCTACAAGTTCTTCGAGGACCCCGACAAGGGGGGCGAGGATGCCGTGTTCGGCCTGGAACGGACCCTGACCAACCTGGTCAATATCCTGATGAGCGCCGCCAACGGCTACGGGACCGAACGCCGCGTCCTGTTGCTGCACGGCCCGGTCGGCAGCTCCAAGAGTACGCTGGCCCGACTGCTCAAGAAAGGGCTGGAACGGTATTCGCACGTCGACGAGGCGGGCCTGTACAGCTTCGGATGGAGGGAGCAGGGCCCCGACGGGGAGGATATCTTCGCCGATTGCCCGATGCACGAGGAACCTCTGCACCTGATTCCGCAGGAACATCGCGGCGCGGTCACCGACTACCTGAACAAGGGCCGGGACCCCAACGGTTTCCACGTCGTCATCGAGGGAGACCTTTGCCCGTTCTGCCGGCAGATGTTCAATGAGCGGATGGCCCGTTACGGCGGCGACTGGTCCCGCG
This sequence comes from Isosphaeraceae bacterium, assembly GCA_052148775.1. Taxonomy (GTDB): domain Bacteria; phylum Planctomycetota; class Planctomycetia; order Isosphaerales; family Isosphaeraceae; genus CAVZRC01. The sequence continues at coordinate 4,685 of JBKQHM010000087.1, forward strand.
CCGTCGAGGACGTCCGGGTCCGCAGGCTGATCCTCTCCGAGCAGGACCGCGTCGGCATCGGCACCTTCCAGCCCAAGGACGAGAGGAATCAGGACGCCACCGAGCTCACCGGCGACATCAACTATCGCAAGATCGCGGAGTACGGCACCGAGAGTGACCCCCGCGCCTTCAATTTCGACGGCGAGTTCAACATCGCCAATCGCGGCATCATCGAATTCATCGAGGTCCTCAAGCTCGACGTCGCCTTCCTGTACGA
>JBKQHM010000088.1:0-6707 GCA_052148775.1 Isosphaeraceae bacterium
ACTGGCATCAATCACACGGTGGTCGCCTCGTGGAATTCGGCGGCTGGTCGATGCCCGTACAATATACAACCATCATCGAGGAGCACGTGGCGGTCAGGCAACGGGTCGGGCTCTTCGACATCAGCCACATGGGCCGTCTGACCTTCGACGGCCCGGGGGTCCTCGAATGGCTCGAGCGAGTGACCACCAACCAGGTGGCCCGCCTGGCCGACAACCAGATCCAGTATAGCCTGATGACGAACGACCGTGGCGGCGTGATCGACGATATCCTGGTCTACCGCCAGCCCTTCGCGTTCCTGCTCGTCTGCAACGCGTCGAATCGGGGAAACGTCGTCGAGCAACTGGAGCGCCACCGGGGAAACGCCGCGGGGTCGTTCCACGATCGCACCGAAGGCACCGCCATGATCGCCGTCCAGGGCCCCAGGGCACTGGAGACGCTCCAGCCGTTGTTCGACCAGCCGCTCGATCCGGTCCGGTACTATCACCTCACGATGGGTCGCCTGCTGGGCCGGTTTGACTCCGTGATCAGCCGGACAGGATACACTGGCGAGGACGGTTTCGAGCTGACCGTCGGAGCGGGGGCTGCCCTCGAGATCTGGAATGCCCTCCTGGAATCCGGCCAGGCTCACGGGATCAAGCCCTGCGGGCTGGGGGCCCGCGATACGTTGCGGCTGGAAGCCGGCATGCCGCTGTACGGCCACGAGCTTTCCGTGACCATCGACCCGTACTCGGCGGGCCTCTCCTGGGCGGTCAAACTGGAGAAGGGGGAATTCGTGGGACGTGACGCCTTGCTCGCCAGGAAGTCAAACCCCGCCCACGCTCGGATCGGGCTGATCCTGGAGGGCCGTCGCATCGCCCGGCAAGGCGCCATCGTGCTGGCGGGCGACCGGGAGGCGGGCCAGGTCACCTCGGGGACGTTCTCCCCCACGCTCCAGGCCGGCATCGCCATGGCGCTGGTCGCCCCCCGGATCGCCTCGGACGGAATTCCCCTGTCGGTGGACGTGCGGGGAAATCGCGAACCCGCTCGCGTCGTCAAGCTACCCTTCTACAAGCGCAAGACCCCGTCGGTGACCATCGCCTGATGGTCGCGCGTCGCGACTTCGATTTCTTGTTCTCGCTCTTATGGCGATTCTCCCAAGGAAATGCCCCAATGGATCCGAAGACTCTGAAGTTCACCCCGACCCATGAATGGGTCCATCTCGACGGTGACGTGGCTACGGTCGGAATCTCCAAGTTCGCCGTGGATCAATTGACCGACCTGACCAACATCGATCTGCCCGCGGTTGGGAAGCGACTGGCCGCCGGAAAGAGCTTCGGCGCGGTGGACAGCGTCAAGGCCGTTAGCGACCTGTACATGCCGGTCGGTGGAGAGGTTGTCGAGGTGAACGGTGACGTGGTCGACAACGTCCAACTGCTCTCCGATGACCCCTTCGGAAAGGGTTGGCTGATCAAGGTCCGCGTCGACGACCCCTCCGCCGTCTCGCAACTCCTGGATTTCGACGCCTACGAGAAACAGGTGGCCGAAGAGAGCCACTGAACGATCGGCTCCTCGGTGAATACAAAGTGAGGACCACGCTCCCGGAGGGACGGGCGTTTGGCCGTCCCTTTCTGGCGCTGACCTCGGTGAATGCGGCGCGGCCGAGCCCCAACCGGAGACGATGGTCAGGATGATATCGACCGATCGCTCCGAATATTAAGAACCAATCGTTTTTTTGAAACTCTAACCATTGTTAACTGCGAAATCCGTGGTCGGATGGATTCTCCCGCCTCGACAATCCGCGCGGAGTGCGAAGAGATCGAACGTCAACGCGGCGATGGTCTCTCCTCGCCACGACGCATCACCATCCCCTTGGCAGGAACCGGAACCCACATCCCATGGCTTATATCGCGAACACGCCCGACGACATCGGCATCATGTTGGGCGCGATCGGCCTCGAGTCGCTCGAGCAACTCTTCGATCTGATCCCCGCCGAGTACCGTCTCGAGAGACCGCTCCGGATTGCACCGGCCCTGACCGAGCTGGAGTTGACCGCCCGCATCCAGGCCGCGGTGGGCAGAAATGAGGGAGCTGACCGGAGAGTCTGCTTCCTCGGCGGCGGGTGCTACGACCATTTCATCCCGGCCGTGGTGGACAACCTGGCCGCCAGGGGCGAATTCTACACGTCATACACCCCCTACCAGCCCGAGGCCAGCCAGGGGACGCTCCAGACGACGTTCGAGTATCAGACATTGATCACACAACTGACTGGCATGGATGTTTCCAATGCCAGCCTTTACGACGGCGGCTCGGCCACGGCCGAGGCCGTGCTGATGGCGCTGACGATCACCCAACGATTCGGCCAGGTCGTCGTTGCCGAATCGGTCCATCCCGAGTATCGCCAGGTGCTCGCCACCTTCCTGGCCCAGATGGAACCCAAGCTGGTGACCGTCCCGGCCCCGAGCGGCCGGACGTCCGCCGAATCCTTCTCTGAGGCGATCACGGACGAGACCGCGGCCGTCGTGGTGCAATACACCAACGTCTTCGGCCAGATCGAGGACGTGCAGGCGATCGTCGCATCGGCGCACGCCCGGGGTGCGCTGGCGATCGTCGTCGTCGACCCGATCAGCCTGGGGCTCTTCAACCGCCCGGGAGACTACGGGGCCGACATCGTGGTCGCGGAAGGCCAGTCTCTGGGCAACCCGCTGGCGTTCGGTGGGCCGTATCTGGGCATCATGGCCTGTCGCGAGGCCTACGTGCGGAAGATGCCCGGCCGGATCGTCGGCCAGACGACCGACCGGAACGGGAAGCGATGCTGGGTGCTGACCCTCCAGACCCGCGAGCAGCACATCCGCCGCGAGAAGGCGACTTCGAATATCTGCACCAACCAGGGCCTGCTCGCGCTCCGCGCGAGCATCTACCTCGCGGTGATGGGTCCGCACGGCCTTCGCCAGGCGGCCGAGCTGTCGACCCGGAAGGCGCACTATGCCGCAGAGCAACTCGCCGCGGTGCCCGGCCTCTCACTGGCTTTCCCCGGCCCCTTCTTCAAGGAGTTCGTCGTACGTTCCGAACGCGACCCGAGGCGCGTGCTGGCCGAGGTCGGCCGGCTCGGCTATCACGGCGGGATCGACCTCGGACGCTGGTACCCCGATCTGGCCGATTGCATCCTGGTCGCCGTGACTGAGAAGCGTACCAAGGAGGAGATCGACGGCCTGGCGAACGCTTACAATGAGGCGATCAAGAAGACATCGCGGTAAGGATCGACCCTGCTGATGGAGATCGAACCATGTCGACACAGACTCGCTTGCTCACGGCGGATGAGTTCCTGGTATGGCCCGATGAACCGGGGATGCGCCAGGAACTGATCCGCGGGGAGATCGTTATGATGTCATTAGCGAGAGGCGAGCACGGGGAGATTGCCCTGGAAATCGGCCGTTTGATTGCGAATCATGTGAAACCGGCGAAGCTGGGAAAAACCTACGCCGCGGAGACAGGTTTCATCGTCGAGCGCGGCCCGGACACCGTCCGCGGCGCTGATGTGGCTTTCGTCCGAAGCGAACGGGTTGCGGCGATCACCCAGCGGAAGAAGCACATCCCATTTGCCCCCGACCTGGCCGTCGAGGTGCTCTCTCCGAATGATCGCGACGACGAGGTCGAGGAGAAGATCCAGTTGTGGCTCAAAGCCGGCTCCCTCATCGTCTGGTCGGTCGATCCCGGGAACCGGACTGTGACGGTTTATCGACCAGTTGCCGAGCCCGTTATCCTTCGTGAAGAGCAGGAAATCGATGGCGGCGACGTGATCCCCGGATTCCACTGCCGTGTCGCCGACTTCTTCGCATAATTCCAGAACCTGGGAAACTCATGTACAAGCTCGAACAACAACCGCTACTCTTCGAATCCAGTCGACCCGGACGCATGACGGCGATCCTGCCTGAGAGCGACGTGCCCGATCGGCCACTCTCGTCCCTGATCCCCGACGCCCATCGAGCCCCCGCGCCGCCCCCCCTGCCCGAGCTCGGCGAGCTGGACGTGGTCCGGCATTATACGAACCTCTCGACGCTCAACATGGCGATCGACGCGAATTTCTATCCGCTCGGCTCGTGCACGATGAAGTACAATCCGAAGCGGAATGAGCGACTGGCGGCGATGCCGGGCTTCGTTTCACAGCACCCCTATCAGGAAGAGGGGACGCTCCAGGGACTGCTGGGCATCCTCTACGAGATGCAGGAGATCCTGGCCGAGATCGCCGGGCTGGATGGCGTCAGCTTGCAGCCGGCGGCGGGGGCCCAGGGTGAACTGACGGCCCTGCTCGTCGCGGCGGCCTACTTCCGCGATCGTGGCGAGCACCGGACCCAGATCCTGATCCCGGACAGCGCCCACGGGACCAATCCCGCCTCGGCCCACCTCGCCGGCTTCGAGGCGGTGACGATCAAGAGCGACAGCAATGGCCTCGTCTCACTCGACGACTTCCGGGCCAAGCTCAGCGATCAGACCGCCGTCTTCATGATGACCAATCCCAATACCGTGGGACTCTTCGACCCCCAGATCGGCACCATCGCCCGGCTGCTGCACGAACGCGGCGCCCAGCTTTACCTCGACGGCGCCAACATGAACGCGATCCTCGGTATCGTGCGGCCCGGCGACATGGGCGTCGACTTGATGCATTACAACCCGCACAAGACGTTCTCGGGTCCGCATGGCGGCGGAGGCCCCGGGGCCGGCCCGATCGCGGTCCGAGGCCACCTGGCCCCCTACCTCCCCACGCCGGTCGTGGCGCGAGGCGACGATGATTCCTACCACCTCGATTACGACCGGCCCAAGTCGATCGGCCGCGTTCGATCCTTCTTCGGCAACACGGGGGTGCTCTTCCGCGCCTACTGCTATATCCGGAGCCAGGGGCCGGACGGCTTGAAACAGGTCGCTCAGCATGCGGTGCTGAACGCGAATTACCTGATGTCCCTGGTGAAGGATACCTATCCGGTCTACTATCCGGGCCGCTGCATGCACGAGTTCGTTTCGACGGCAAGGCCGATTGCCAAGGAGCGCGGCATACGGGCGATGGACATCGCCAAGCGACTCCTCGACTTCAACTTCCACGCCCCGACCGTGTATTTCCCCCTCATCGTCCCCGAGGCGATGATGATCGAGCCGACCGAGACGGAAAGTCGAGAGACCCTCGAGGCTTTCGCCAAGGTGTTCTGCGCGATCGCCCAGGAAGACCCGCAGTCCCTCCACGACGCGCCCCACTCCACCCCGGTCAGCCGCCCCGACGAGGTTAAGGCCGCGAAGACGCCGGTCCTCAAGTGGAAGCCGGCCTGAGTGCGGAGCATCGGCCGGACCGCTCGCGCGTCCTGCTGCTAACGCCCGGCACTCGCGGCAGCCTCGCTCATGGCGCGGAATTGTTTCCAGGAGATCACCTCGATCCCCATTTCCTTGATCTCGGCGGCGATTTTCGGATCCATGAAGATCCGTCGGTCGCCGTCTCGGTTGGCTGCGCTATTGGTGACCGCACGCAGCTCGTCGTCGAGGACACCGCAGTGGATGATGAGCTGGCTGACGCCTGGCGGCAGGGTCCGCAGCGCCTTCAGGTAATTCTGGACCCTCTGCTCGTAGGTATCGCCTCCGTAGAACTGGACCAGGCTATCGAGTACCGGCAGGCGTTTCCCGTCGAGCGCAGCCAGCCAGGCCTTGCCGCGTTCCCGCAAGGCGGGATATTGCAAGACGATCGGCCCCTCAATCTTGCGCAGGAAGAGCACGGGCAAGTTGTACTTCAGCCCGAGCTTGACATAGACCTCGATGAGGTCGGGCCGGCTCACCACCGCACCCATGTGCGTGTCGAGATGGCTCAGGGGGATGCCGAGTGCCCTGGCGCGGTCGACTTGAGCGGTCAGTTCGATCTCGACCTCTTTCGCCTTGGCGTTCTTCGCCACCGACGGCACGTCGCGATAGAGGTATCCATCCGGATCCACCAGGCTGGGGACCCGGTCCCGGCCGGCCACCGGCCCCCATCGGTAGGTCTGCCATTCCGAGTTGAGCGTCAGGTGGACCCCGTAATCCTTCTCCGGATTCGCCCGGGCATACTCCGCGAACTCCTTGACCCACGGGCACGGGATCATGATGCTGCACGACGAGACGATCCCTTTCTCCATCGCCTCGACGGTCGCCCGGTTGACGGAGTGGCACATACCGGCATCATCGGCATGGATGATCAGGTAGCGCTTGCCTTCGGGAGGACTGTCGCCAGCGTCGATGGCACGGGAACAGGGCGATAGGAGCAAGAGCAGGCCGAGGACGAAGATCGTTGGGGCGAGTCGCATGGGGAGCGGTATCCGAGAATAGGGTATCGGCCTTCGAAGGCCTCAGTTCATCGAAACAGGTTGCCATGGATTCCTGTTCCGCCATCATATCCCGCTTCCAGTCGTGATTCGAGGAGGGCAAGAATCCGAGGTATTATTGAAGGCATTCGGAGGTTTCCGGGCGAATCGAACCAGGCATGACGATACCGGCAGGACGATGATGCTCCAGCCGATCGGCTTACCGCCCAACGACAACTGTCAATACCACATATAAAATAAGCGCGTTCAACTCTGAAGCGATCCTGTTGTGGGAGAATGTCGAAACTTTGGTCGCCGATTATGGCTCATGGAATGACTTTGACAACTATCCCGATCAAGGAATTTCTGCGCGTCACGGCAAAGGCGCCACTGTAGGACTTTTCAGTGGGCCCGCT
>JBKQHM010000089.1:0-8448 GCA_052148775.1 Isosphaeraceae bacterium
TTCGAACCGACTGAAGTCGGGGCCGTCGAGATCGGCCGCCTCACCGTCCGTGTACGCGATGACCTTGCGATAACCGGACAGCCGCTCCGTCGTGGCGAGGTCGTCGGGGAGGACGTCGAAGAGCACGTGACGGTCGAGGAGGCGACGGCCGAGCCGCTTGAACCGCCCCAGGGCGGCGACATCCCCCTCGTGGACGGCGCGTCTCGGATAGAGCAGGACCGCTTCGGCATGGGGCTGGCTGGCGCGGTAGAGGGCGTCATTGGCGCGGAGGAAGCCGTAGTACCGGACCAGCTCGCGGCGAGCCTCGGGCTGGTTGAACGGGGCGTAGAATCCCATCGGCGCGCCGCCATTGGCGGCCATCTCGGCGATCGCGGCCCGGATGCGGGTCGATTCATACTTGCCCAGGGTGTACGGCTTGTCGTCGAAGGCGCCGCGGATGTAGCGGGCCTGCAAGGTACCCTCGCCCAGAATCCCTTCCGCGAGGTCGGTGAAATTGGCGGCGCCGCCGGTGCTGTACCAGAGGTAATCCTCGCCGCGGCCCCACAGGCCGGCCGGCAGGAGGCAGCGCTCGTCGCCGCCGATCTGGTCGAAGTCGCCCAGATGGTCCCACTGGGCCGCGATCAGGTCGGGCTTGAGCGATCGGCCGAACTCGATGAACACCTCATCGAAGGCCCGCTTGACCGAGATCTGCGAATACCGCAGCATCTCCCGCCGTAGCGCGGTCGATTCCTTGGGGTCGTGCCAGGCGACGATCTCGCGGAACTCATGTCGCCCCAGGTCGGTGATGCCGAGTCGGTCGAGCAACTGGTCCGGGGTGAAGCGATCCGACAGGTAGCTCTTGAACCCCGAGACGCAGTGGCGGCAGAGGCAGTTATGGCGGTAGAGATAGTTGCCGATGAACCCATCGACGCCCCTGCGGATGCCGGCCTTCACCCATGCCTTGAGCACGGCCCGCCACCTGGGATTGTTCAGGCAGCCCCAGTATTCCCGCATGCCTCCGATCTTGTAGGTGTCGTGGACGATCGGCTTCCCATCGGGGCCCCTCTGGAGCAGCTCGAGCGGGTCGCCCGCCGGCCTGGGACCCAGCTCGCGCTCGTCCCAGAGCTCGCGGTAAAACTTGAAGAAGCCACGGGGGCCTTCGGGGCCGTCGGGGTCGCCGACGAGGAATTCGACGTTGAAGTGGCCGACGACCTTGGCTCCCCGCAGATGGAGCTGTTCATTCAAGTCCTCGAACCAGCGGCCGCAGTCCGCCAGGCCGCGGACCGGGAAGTGGGCGGGATAGCCGTTGCCGTGAGGCGTATGGGCCAGGCTCCAGAAGTGGGCGCCGTAGAACCCGACCTGGACCAGCTCGGGCTTCGCATCATCGATGAACGGGAGGTATCCCGGATCGGAATACTCGCTCCAGTGGGCCACCATGCGGTTGAACTCCAGCCGGGGCTGCTGCGCCATCGAAGCGGGAGATTCGCCGAGGGCCAGGACCAAGGCCACGGATCGGAGCAGGGAGCGAAGACTCATCGAAACTCCTCCCGGCCAAGGGTTTCCCCGTCATCGATGCACCCGCAATGCGATACGCGCCGGCCGGGGAAGACCGGATTATCCTCCTCTTCGTGGTAGGCGCCAATGAAGCCGTCCCGCGCCAGGTTGAACCGCATCCGCTCATTCGGGCTCCCGGTCCGAGCGGTAGTAGATCCGCCAGCCTCGCCGGAGCTTCTTGAGCTCCCTCACACCCGCGATCGTCATGTCGGTCCGGACGACGGACAGCTCTTCCAGCGAATCGAATTTGGCCACGACCGAGATAGCCGCATCCGTGATGGACGTGTCATTCAACCAGAGCCTCTTGAGCCGGACCAGGGGCTTGAGGTGGTCCATGCCCTGATCGCTGACCTCGGTCTGCCCGAGGTTGAGGCCGGTCAGGCTCGTCAGCTTCCCGATGTGTCGCAATCCCACGTCGGTGATCCGATCGCCCCGCAGGCCCAGGTAGGTGAGCCGCGACATCTTGTCGAGATGGGCCAGCCCGGCATCCGTCACCCTGGTCTGGCCCAGCGGTAGGTGCTCGAGCTTGGTCTGCCCCTTGAGGTGCGACAGGCCGGCGTCGCCCACGCGCGTCCGGTAGAGGTTCAGCCAGACGAGGTTCTTCAACCCGGAGAGCCGGCGCAGGCCGTCGTCGCCAACGGCCGTCTCCTCGAACGAGAGGTCGGTCATCGCCGTGAAGCCGGAGAGCTGGTCGAGGTCGTCATCCTTGACCTTGGTCCGATTGAGGTTCACTTCCACGACGGTCCCCTCGCGTTCGAAGACCGTGCCGCCGATTCGCCGCAATTCCGCGATCTGGTGCGCCTGGTCCGATGCGACGGTCCCGGCGTGAGAAGCATCTTTCGAGCTGACCGTCTGAGGATCATCCATCTCGCGATGTCGACGATTCGTCTCGATTGCCGGCACAGGATGGGACCAGAGGGCCGGGACGCAGCAAATGGCAGACACGACCAGAATGAGACGCGGCCACCGGATCATGTCGCCCTTACCCCAAGAGCCATTGACGCGACGATCGCCCGATCCTTCAGGACCAGTGCCCGGCTCATCATACCCGCGGGCCTGGCGACCGGTCGAGCGATGTCGGAACTTCCTCGAGCGACCTTGATCGGGAAGAGCCAGTGAAGTCTCGAGACTCCGATGAATCCCTGAGCACGGTCCACGCTCGTGGTGTACGACGTTTCGCAACACGTAAGATCACCGGACCGATCTGCTGGTGTTTGTACGGGCTTGCGTTCGGGCGGCGGTCGCCCCACAATCGGGCGTCTGGACCATTCCGGATCATCTTCCTTGGGGGACTTGGCTCGTGGGTATCGCACGCTGGTCCTGGATTCTTGCCGGCATGCTCGTAGTGTGGCCCCACGCCGCTTCGGGTGACGACCCTCGGCCGCTTCTCGACCTGGAGCGTCGACAACAGGTCGAGCGCAGTCTGCGAGAATTGACGGATCGCCTGGAACGATTGCGAGGCGGCGGACGACGATTGCCGGCGGTGGGGCGGGACCACCTTGCCGACGCCGAGGTCTATCTCAAGGGCATCACCTGGGCCCTGAGATATGAGACCAGGTTCGAGCCGGGCGACATTGCGATCCTGTCGAGGGCACTCGAGTCATGCCGGGTCCGTGTCGCAGAGGTCGAGGCCGGCAAGGAGCCCTGGACCGGGACGAAAGGACGGGTCGTCCGCGGCTTCGTCTCCTCGGTGGATGGCTCGGTGCAGCCCTATGGCATGATCGTACCCGCGACTTACGACCGCAGTAGACCCATACGGCTCGACGTCGTGCTTCACGGCAGCAGTCGTCCCTCGGGTATGAGCGAGCTCAGGTTCATGAGCCGATTCGACGACGCGAAAGTTCCAGGAGCCGATATCACCGGGCGTGACTACCTCGAACTCCACCCGCTGGGCCGGGTCGAGAACGGCTATCGCTGGGCCGGGGAGGCCGATGTCTTCGAGGCCATCGAGGCGGCTTGCCGCAACTATGCCGTCGACCGGGATCGGATCGTCCTGCGAGGCATGTCGATGGGTGCCTCGGGGACCTGGCATCTGGGCCTGAAGCACCCCGATCGCTTCGTCGCCCTCGGCCCCTACTGCGGCTACGTGGACACGCACGAGTTCTCGCGTACTCCCCTGCCGAACTTCGTCGAGGTCGGCACGCTGCCGGCGCACCAGGAGAAAGCGCTCCAGATGCTCGACTCGGTCGACTATGCGGCGAACGCCGGCATCGTGCCGGCTATCGCCTGCATGGGCGAGAAGGACGTGTTCTTCCAGGCCCACGTGCTCATGGGCCGGGCGATGGCCAGGGAAGGACTCGCGATGGTCAACCTGATCGCGCCGGGCACGGGCCATGTCCTCGACCCGGCCACGCATGCGGAGCAGATGCGGCGGATCGGGGCGATCGCGGCGAAGGGGATGGACCGTTCACCGAGGCACATTCGCTTCGTGACCTGGACGCTCAAGTACAGCCGCTGCCACTGGCTCCAGATCCTGGGAATGGAGGAGCATTACACCCGCGCCGAACTGGATGCGCAACTGACCGACGATGGGACGGTCGAGGTGACCGAGCCGAGGAACGTCACCCGCTTCGCGATCCTGCCGCCCGAGGCGCAGCAAAGGGCGCCCCGAGTCCGCGTCGGCGGTTCGATCATCGAGGTGCCGGCGCGGCCGGGCGATGGCCGAGGCCGCGAGATTGTCATCGGGAGACGGGGCGGAAGATGGGCCTACATCGGAGAGCTCGACGATCTGAAGCTGGACGGCAAGCGGCCGGGGCTCCAGGGGCCGATCGATGACGCTTTCACGTCGCCGTTCCTCTGCGTTCGCGGCACGGGCACGGCCTGGAACCCGGCCGTGCAGGCGTGGTCGGAGGCCAGCCTGAAACGGTTCGCCGACGAGTGGAACCGTTACTTCCGCGGCGAGCTGCCGGTCAAGGACGACACGGCCGTCACGCCGGAGGACGTCTCGCGATGCAACCTCATCCTCTTCGGCGATCCGGGCAGCAACCGGTGGATCGGTCGGGTGCTGCCGCATCTGCCGATCCGCTGGACCCGCACGGAATGCGCGATCGGCGAGACGAAGGTCGGCTCGGCCGACCATGTCCCGATGTTGATCCAACCCAGCCCGCTGACCGAGAACCGCTATGTGGTCCTGAACAGCGGCCACACCTTCGGCGCGAATGAGCTGTCCACTCTCAACTACCTGCTGTTCCCCAGGCTGGGAGACTGGGCCGTGGCCAGGATCGGGGAGAAAGTCGCCGCCGACCCGGCACGTTCGCGCGGAGCGTCGGTTGTGAGTGCCGGCTTCTTCGATGAGCGATGGGCTCTCGTCGAGCCACACGAGGGCCGCCAAGCCCTCGGCGAGCGCCTCGCGCCGTTCTTTCGTCCGCCGGCCGAGCTTGCCAACGATCTGGGCATGTATCGCTCACCCCTGCGATTCCAAGACGGAACCCCGGTCCGGACTCTCGCCGACTGGGACCGACGCCGTCGCGAGATCCGGCGCGCCTGGCACGAAGTCATGGGTCCCTGGCCGCCGATCATCGAGAAGCCCCGCATCGAGTACCTCGAACAGGAACGGCGCGAGAACCTGACCCAGCACCATATCCGACTCGAGATCGCGCCCGGGCGTACCACGGAGGACGCCTATCTGCTCCTGCCGGACGGCGAGGGTCCGTTCCCGGCGGCGCTGGTGGTCTTCTATGACGCGAAGACGGGCATCGGGCGGGGGACTGCGGGACTACGGGACTTCGCCTATCAACTGGCGCGACGGGGTTTCGTGACCCTGTCGCTGGGCGGCGACCCGGCGATGACTTACCCCAGCAAGGAGAATCCCCAGCTTCAGCCGCTGTCCTTCCACGCATACGTCGCCGCGAATGGCTACAACGCGCTGGCGAGCCTTCCCCAGGTCGATGCCGGCCGCATCGGCGTGCTCGGGCATTCATATGGCGGCAAGTGGGCGATGTTCGCATCCTGCCTCTTCGACAAGTTCGCCTGCGGGGCGTGGTCCGACCCGGGCATCGTCTTCGACGAGTCCCGGCCGAACGTGAACTACTGGGAGCCCTGGTACCTGGGCTGGGAGCCGGGCCGGACGCGCAAGCCGGGCGTGCCGACCGCCGAGAACCCGAGGAGCGGGGCCTACAAGCGGTTGGTCGAGTCCGGGAACGATCTCCACGAGTTGCATGCGCTGATGGCCCCCCGACCGTTCCTGGTCTCGGGCGGCTCGGAGGACCCACCGGAGCGCTGGAAGGCGCTCAACCATGCGATCGCGGTCAATCGCCTTCTGGGCCAGGAGCACCGCGTCGCGATGACCAACCGGCCGGGCCACTCGCCGACGGCCGAGTCGAACGAGCAACTGTACCTTTTCCTGGAATACGTCTTGAAGCCCGAGAAAGCCGGGGCTGTCGGCGGTCGAGCCCGGAGTCGGTGACTCATCTCTGCGAGTGACTCATGGCCCCGCGAATGGATTGGCTGGAAACTGGAGGTCGAAGGCGATGGTCTGGAGGGTGGGATCTCCCCGGAGTTTCACCAGACAGACATCCTGCAAGGGCCGTCCGGAGTCGTCGCACAACTGGACGACCTGCTCGATGACCCAGCCCAATTCGGGAGTGCCGGCGGGGATGGTCTTATGGGCGTGCGGCTTCAGACCGTTGTAACCGGCGATCAGTCGGGGCTCCGCCTCGCTGAAGTCCTTCTGGGCCAGCAAGGAGACGCCCAGCCTGAGCTCGAGCCAGAAACGCCTCGGGCTTCCGGGATTGTGCTTGATCTGGAACTCCAACGCCTCGCGGCAGGGCGGTATCGCGCGGGAATACTCGGAGTTGTGCAGGAAGAGGATACTGAGGGTCCAGTCCCCTCCCGCGGTGACATCCGAGTCGGGCCCCCATCGGAAGCGTGAGAGGTCCACCGACTCGACTAGAACCGGTTCCAGCCTTTTCAAGTCCGCGCGGCCGCCGTACACCGTCGCCAGGAAGCCCAGGCAGGCCGCCCGTATTTCATGCTTATCGTCGAGCATCGCGCGGGCCCCCTCCAGCGCCTCGCCGGCGTATCTCTCCACATCGTTGGTCTGACCCGCATTCATAGAATGTTCGGCGAGCAAGGCGAGCGTTTCCAGGGTGTCGGGATGCCTGTCACCCAGGATTCGCCGCTGGTCTTTGAGGACGCTTTTCAGGAGTTGTTCCGCCTCCGCGCGCTTGCCATTCGCCTCGTAGATCGATGCTAAATTCCGGGCGCAGCCCAGGGTCCAGGGGTTGTCGGCCCCGATTTCCTCTCTCATCATCCCGACGCCTTCTTCCGCCATTCGTTCGGCCTGGGCCGATTTCTTCTGGCCCAGGTAGATCATGGCGAGGTGGTCCATCAACCGGAGCGTCAGGATGTCCCGTGGGCCGAGCGAGGTCCGTGCGATCTCCAGGGCTTCCGACACCAGGGTCTCGCCCTCTTTCGGCCGTTCCAGTTGGTTGTAGAGGTTCCCGACAACGGCCATCGCCTCGAGCGTCTCGCGATGGTCCCGGCCCTTCAATCTGCGCAGCCCCTCCAGCGCCGGGACCAGATACCGCTCGGCTTCGGTCCATTTCCCGTCGTCGTCCAGGAGGGTCCCCAGGTTATGCATCGCGCTGAAGGTCTCGGCATCCTGGTCGCCGAGCGCGGCGCGGCGCAACTCGATCGCGCGCTCGAGGTGGGACCGCGCCTGGGCGAAGAGCCCGAGCTGGCGATAGGTCTCTCCGATGGTGTTGCGGATTGACGCCTCGATGAGCGGCTGGTCCCGGAATCGCTCGCCGATCCTCGCGGCGGCGCGGTCGAGGGCCGTGCGGACCTTCAGGTCGGGATCGGGGGTCGCGAAGCAGGTCAGTTGGGTGCCCGCGCTGGCCTGGGCGAGCAGGTCTTCCCTGAGGAACTCGCTGATGGCCTTGAACCGCCCTGCCTCGAGCTGGGCCCGGTCCCGTTCCTTGCCCGTCGCCACAGCCGACGACCGCGCCAGGCCCTCGGCGCGGGTGGCGCGGATCGCCTGCGTGGCGCTGATGGCCGTCCCCAGGAACAGGATCGCGACGGACGCCGCGATCCAGGGATTGCGACGGCACCATCGGGCGGCATTCTCGATCCGCGAGGCCGGCCGTGCCGCGGTGGCGCGGCCGTCCAGGAAACGCCGCAGGTCCTCGGCCAGGTCGGCCGCGGTGGCGTAGCGCTGGGATGGTTCCTTCTCCAGGCACTTGAGGCAGATCGCCTCGAGGTCTCGCGGGATGCCGGGCTGGCGGGCCGAAGGCGGGACGACCTCCTCGGAGAGGATGGCGTGGAGGATCTGCTGCGACGTCTCGGCTCGATAGGGGGGCCGGCCGGTCAGGGCTCCATAGAGGATCGTGCCCAGCGCGTGGATATCGGTGCGCGGGCCACGATCTCTCCGGACTCGGCCTTGACCTGCTCCGGGGCCATGTAGGCCAGCGTGCCCATCAGGGTGCCGACCTCGGTCTGCGTCGACGAATCCTTGAGCTTGGCCAGGCCGAAGTCGGTGATCTTCGGCTCGCCTTCGGTCGTGATGAGGATGTTGGCCGGTTTGAGGTCGCGGTGGATCACCCCTTGCTTGTGCGTCACGGAGATCGCGCGGGCGAGGACTTCGACGATGCGGGCGGCCTCATCGACCGGCTGGGGCTTGCCGGCGATCTTGTTCGCGAGGCTCCCGCCGGCGAGGAACTCGAGCGAGAGGTAGGGCAGGCCGTCCAGCTCGCCGATGTCGCAGATCTTGACGATGTAGGGGTGCTCGATCGCGGCGACCGCCTTCGCTTCCGACTCGAAGCGGACGAGATCCTCGGGCCGCGCGCGGGCGCCGGACCGGATCATCTTCAGGGCGACGAACCGGTCGAGCCGCTTGTGGTGGGCCTTGTAAACGATCCCCATCCCGCCCGCGCCCAGTACCTCCAGGAGCTCGTAGCCTTCGACGCGTGAGGTCGG
>JBKQHM010000090.1:0-15047 GCA_052148775.1 Isosphaeraceae bacterium
CAGCACAGGGGACAAAAGTCAAGTGGGGGAACGAATGCGAATCTGCTCGGTCGCGGCTGCCGTGCGATAACCAGAAGAGCGACGAGACGTTAACGCTTCACAAAAAACTCAATTGCGGAATCGCTGACCTTGACGGCGAGGCCGATCCGAGATATTTAGCGACAACATTTGCTCGATCGTGGGCCGAAGGACCGGCTCGATCTTCGAGAAGAGAAAGGTCGAGCGGAAAAATCAGGCCCCGGGGCGACGTGCGCCGGCATGATCCAGGACGGAGAGTGTGTCGAGCATGGTCGCAATCGTTCTGCGACTCATTGTACTCACGGGAATCTGGCTGGCCGAACCCGGCCAGGTGGCCCCCGCACATCCTTCTCCCGCCTCTTCGCCAACAACCGAGTCCGACGATCCGCCGCACGCCACGACGACTGTGGTGGTCGCGCGTCTCGAAGTCTTCGACCAGCCGGATGAGAAGGCTTACGTTGTGAGCGAACTGAACCCGGGCGATCGGGTCAGCGTGCGGAAAGTCCTCGAGGGGGGATGGACCGCCATCGACCCGCCTCCGATGGCGATCGGCTGGGTACCGCGAACGGCCCTCGACCTGGGTCACAAGCCCGACTCGGCCCAGCACACCCGCCAGCCGGCCGGATCACGAGGCGACTTGCCCGAGACCGCCCGTGTCATCGGGGCCCAGGTGGTGGTCCGATCCGGCCAGCTCCGGGCTAAGCTGCCCGGTCCGCCCTGGACGCGATTGCAAAGGGGCGCCGTGGTCCGACTCGTCGATCGATCGCCGTTATCCGTCGGCCGGGGGAGAGCCGCCACGACCTGGATGGCGATCGTGCCCCCCGAGGAATCGATATGCTACATCCGCTCCGATGGCATCAACCCGGTGACCCCGCCACTCCCGGCGGTTCCCGAGCAACTCGCAGCCTATGTGGTCACACAAGACGATCTCGTGGGCGACGAGCAGGCCCTCGGGGACGGCATACCGGTCGACGTCGCGGCTGAGATCCGGCGAATCGACGCGATGCATCACACGGTCCTGGCCAGCCTGCCGATCGATCAATGGCGGTTTGATACCGTCCGGGCCGCGTTCCAATCCCTGCTGAAGCGGGCGGGCGACAACCGGGCGGTGGAAGAGACCCTTCGCGACAGACTGTCGCGAGTCACCCGGCACGATCAGGCCGCGAAAGCCGCCCGGACGTTCCGGAAGACCCTGGCCGAGAGCCGTCGCCTCGATGGGCAGGTGGCGCAGATCCAGAAGCGGCTGGCCGCGATCGATCAATCCCGTACCCGCACCTATAGCGCTGTCGGATTCGTCCAGCCGTCCTCACGCGTCGTCGACGGCCGCAAGCTCCACGCCTTGATCGGCTCGAACGGCTCGACGCTCGCCTACCTCGACATCCCCGCCGGCATCGACGTGAATTCGCTCTCAACCCGCCGCGTCGGCGTGCTCGGGGTCACCCACTACAACCAGGACCTCGGCACCCGATTAATCACTGTCCGGGACCTGGAGACGATCGAGTCGAGGCGATGAGAATCCCCGCTTCGAATCATGGCCATGCTCGCCTCATGCTGGGTTCCGAGATTCGGCCTGAGCTTGCGGTATGTCGGAGATCAGATTCGAGTAAGTCAGGTGCCCGTCGTGTCGGGGTGTCCTCTTCGCGACCTTGAACGAGACGCGGCCCTCGCTCGGGTAGATTTGCAGATCTTCAATCGGCAACTCGTTGCCATCCTCAAACATGGCGACGAACGGTATCTGGGCTAGTTGCTCTTCGACCTCATCGAGCAGGCCGAACATCTGACTGTTGACGATTTCGTCGTAGGATTCGAACCGACGAAGGAGATCCTCCGGCATGAGGCGAAGATCGATCGAACCCGAGTAGATCCCGTCTGTTTCGAGGACCCGAGCCAGAGCCACGATACCGCGCGATTCATCGACGATTTGGACGTTCCTGTCGATCATGTCAATTTCCGCCTGTGTCGGTGAAGGCTTCAGACAATCTTTTCAGATTCTCGTCAGTGAAACCTGAGACCCCAGAAGGATGGATGAGCCGGTGATGATTGGGAAGCTTCTTCGTCGGGTTAGGGATACCCTGGAATCCAGCGCTTCTGATTCCTTCAATGCTGGCCGAGCCGACGATCTTGGCGGCCTGACATAAGCCGGAAGCCTCGGGGAAAGCTCGTCTCATTAGATTGGCGGCTTCGCTGGGAGTCGGCGATTTCAAGAGGGAGATCCCGGGCGGATTCATTCTCGCTTCTTGAGGTTTGATTCGAAGGTTCTCGAGACTACCGCCGCCGATGCGGTGCAAGTCGACGGCGCTGAGTGCAAATGATGGTTCGTCCGCGGCCACGGTCGACTCCAAGAGGGGGCCGGCTATCCTCAGGGCAGCTAGCCGGGCCCGAGTCTTGATCGCAATCGCGCACTATTTCTTCTCGCCATTTTTCTTCGAATCCTTTTCGGCCCCCCCCTTGGGAGCCGCCAGCGACTTGCCCTCCAGTAGCGCGTCGATCTCCTTGGCCAGCGACTTGTGAAGCGGTTCCTCGGAGTTGGGGTTATAGCCCACGTGGGCCGACTGCACGATCCCCTTGCCGTCGAGGATGACGAGCGTGGGATAGCCCTCGACGTCGAACGTGTTGCCGACCGAGTTACTCGGATCCAACCCGATCCGCCCGACCGGGTTGCCCGTCACCTTGATCTTCTTGTCATCCAGGGTCTTCTCGACCAGCTTGCGGATCTCCGAGAGTTCGGTCGGTTCGGAATCCTGGCTCAGCGCGACGATGATGACCTCTTTCTTGGACGAGGCGTAGGACTCGATGAGCTTCTGGATCTCGGGCAGTTCGATCAGGCACGGGCCGCACCAGGTAGCCCAGAAGTCGATCAGGACGACCTTGCCGGCCAGCTCGGCCTTGGTCATCGTCCTGGTCTTTCCCGGGCCGTCGAGCATCGTGAGCGAGAACTCGGGGGCGGGCTTGCCGATCTTCTCCTCAATGGCGTGCTTGGGTGCCTGGCCGGCGCCGGGCTGATCCTTCAAGGATTCGATGTGCGTGAAGCCTTTCGGTGCCACGAAGGCAAAGGCCTGATCCTTGACCGGTTGGGTCGACACGGTGCCGGCGGTCCAGCCGAACTGTTCGATCGACAGGGTCTGGCCCGGCGGGGCGCTTTTTGCCAGTTCCTTGGGGTCGATCTTGAGCTCGATGGCGGTGAGCAGCTTGGTGGACGGATCGACCTTCAGCAGGAGGTCGGGCCCCTCTACCAGGTTGATGAGGACGGCCTGTCCGTCGGCCTTGCCGCCGGGTGCCGGGGGGGCGGGCTGGATCGAGCCGCCCATCTGGTCGACCAGCACGTCCGGATTCATCCCGGTCACCAGGTTCAGCAGCACCGACATCGGCGCGGCAGTCGGACCTCCGAAGAGGACCGCACCGATCGGCCCCTCGCGAAAGGTGTTGATGTCGATAGATTCGGGTGCCGGGGCCGTCGTATAACGCTTCAGGGACTCGACCATGTCGGTCAGGGTCTTGCCGTCGCTGGTGAGCCGGGCCACGCCGGCGTCGAGGTCCACCTTGTTGGGCCGTGCGAACGTGAGCTTCAAAGGCCGGACCTGCTTATGGACCTTGTCCCCGAGCTTCATCGCGATCACGAACTGGCCCTGGTCGGCGTAGGAGGACAGCGATCGGTACGCCTTGGAGACCTGTTCCAGGAGTGCCCGGGCCGCGGGGTCGTCCGGACGGGGTGCCTTCGACCGGGAATCCTGGGCCGGCGCCGATTGGACCGGGCCGAGCAACGCGACTCCCGCCAACACCAGTCCCATCACCCATCGCCGGCGCAGCGGCATCATCCGATCGAAGAGCATGAAGGTTCCTTCGCAGAAACAGGTCAAGCCGGACGATGACCGCGACGGGGCACGAGATCCGCCCGACCGTCCGACGTGGAGGATTGCCGTCATTGTATGGACCATCCGGGAGTCACGTCGAGTCTCCGGCGTCGTCAGCGTGACCGTTCTCGCAGCAGGCTCGCGCCGGCAGCAGGTGCCCCATCTTGTCGCGCTTGGCGTCGAGGTAATCACGACGTTCGGCCTGGTCGGGCGCGATGATCGGTACCTGGTCGACCACTTTCAGGTCGTATCCGTAATAAACAAACGCGTCGGTCTTCTTGGGGTTGTTCGTCAGGAGCCGGACCCGGGAAAGGCCCAGGTCCTTGAGGATCTGGAGGCCGATGCCGTAGTCGCGTGGGTCGGCGCGGTATCCCAGGGCGGTGTTCGCCTCGACGGTGTCCATCCCCTTATCCTGGAGGTTATAGGCTCGGATCTTCTCGATCAGGCCGATCCCCCGCCCCTCTTGAGGCAGGTAGATGAGGGCGCCGACCCCCTCGGAGCCGATCATCTCCAGGGCCATGCGGAGCTGGTCGCCGCAGTCGCATCGCAACGAATCGAGCAGGTCGCCGGTGAAGCAGGAGGAATGCAGCCGCACGAGCGGGGCCTCGACCGATGTCAGGTCGCCCATGACGAACGCGACAGGCTCGTTGCCCGGCTCGTGCTGCACGCGATAGCCGATAATCCGGCCGCGTCCGTAGACGGTCGGGAGGTCCGCATCGGCGACGCGCTGGACCAGCTTCTCGCGGAGGCGACGGTACTTGATCAGGCCCTCGATCGAGACGATGGGCAGGCCGTGCTCGCGGGCGATCTCGTGGAGCTTCTCGCGATCGGCCATCTTGATCCCGTCGGTGATCTCGCAGAGGATTCCGGCGGGCGTCAAGCCGGCGAGCCGGGCCAGGTCCACGGTCGCCTCGGTATGCCCGGCGCGGCGGAGCACGCCGCCCTCTTTGGCCACCAGGGGAAACAGGTGGCCGGGTCGGACCAGGTCTTCGGGCTTGGTGGCGGAATCGATGATCGACCGAACCGTCCGCGCCCGCTCCTCGGCGCTGATGCCCGTGCGACACGTCCGGTGATCGACGGGAACGGTGTACGGCGTCTGGTGCGGAGCCGTGTTGCGGTCGACCATCGGGCCGAGCTGGAGCCTCGCCGCGATATCGGGCATGATGGGCATGCACAACAGCCCCCGCCCGTGGGTGATCATGAACTCGACCGTTTCGGGAGTGACTTTGTCCGCCGCCGCGACGAAGTCGCCTTCGTTCTCCCGATCCTCGTCGTCCACGACGATAATGATCCGCCCCTCCTTCAGGGCCTGGATCGCTTCCTCGATCTTCGAGAGCTCTTCATTCATGATCGCGTCCTGACCGCAGGGATGTCACTCTGAGCCAGCATCCACAGCCGGAGAGCCGGCCTGATTACGATACCGCCGTTTTCCCATTGTACTCGCCCGGTCCAGTGCGCGGGTGCCTCGGTCTCATTCGAGCCCGATCGATGGCGTGTGGCCGGATCATCTCGAGTCCGGCCGTCATGATACAATATCCGAAGTTCTCAGATCGGCCTTGGCCGCCAAACACGAGGAGATACGCCGCATGTTGACACCAGGAGCCCGGTTGCGTGCCGCCTGGACGGCCGGTCCGATCATGATCCCGGGAGCGTTCAATGCCCTGGTGGCGAAGATGGCCGAACGACTGGGCTTCCAGGCGGTCTACCTCTCTGGCGGTGCACTATCGGCCGGGTGGGCCGGCCTGCCGGACATCGGCCTGTTGACCCAGACCGAGTTCGCCGGACAGGCCGCCGTCCTGGCCCGCGCCACCGCGCTTCCGGTCCTCTGCGACGCCGATACCGGCTTCGGCGAGGCCATCCACGTCGAGCGGACGATCCGGATGTACGAGGAAGCCGGTGTCGCGGGCCTGCACCTGGAGGACCAGGTCTTGCCCAAGCGTTGCGGCCACCTCTCCGGCAAGGGGCTGATCGAAACCTCTTCGATGGCGGCGAAGATCCGCGCGGCCGTCGCCGCCCGCCGCGATCCGGATTTCGTCATCGTGGCCCGGACCGACGCGCGGACCGTCGAGGGCTTCGACGCGGCCGTCGCACGCGCGCACGAGTATCTCGCAGCCGGCGCCGACCTGATCTTCCCCGAGGCCCTCGAGTCGGCGGACGAGTTCGCTAGGTTCGCCAAGGCCGTACCGGCTCCGCTCCTGGCGAACATGACCGAGTTCGGCCGCAGCCCGCTCATCCCCTTCGACGAGCTGGCGTCGCTGGGATACAAGGCGGCGATCTATCCGCTCACGGCCTTCCGCGCGGCGATGCACGCCGCCGAGCAGGTCCTGGAAACGCTGATCCAGCAAGGGACCCAGCGCGATCTAATCGGTCGGATGCAGACCCGCGCCGAGTTGTACGACCTGCTTGGCTATTCCGACTGGGAGCGGCGCGACCAGGCGTATTTCACGGCCGGGATGAAGAATGACGCAGGTCTCCGTTGAGGGCAGGTAGTTCGCCTCTCGCGCCGATCCTTCGCGACGGACTCGGACGTTTGTTCCTCATCGGCTCTTGGGCGAAGCCTCCTCGATGTACTTGACGGACCCTGGTGGGACATAGGCCAACCGTCCATCCTCCAGCTTCAAGACGAGCCAGTGATCGAAGAATTCGCGATAGGAGTAAGCCGATCCCGAACCGGATGGCCCGGAGAAGACCCCGAATCCGGAAGTTCCCACGCCTTCGCTCGGCTCCTCACGGCCGGTGAAGCCCAGGATCTTGCAATTGCGGTAGACGGTCGGCTCGTCGCCGAAGAAGGAGCAGAAAAGGTCGTACTGGCGATCGAATCGGATGTCGAAGACGGCATCGGGGACGCGCTGTCCTCCCAGTTCGGGGGGGCGAGGGCCTGCGGCCCGCGAACCACGCCATCGCATGAGGACGCCGATGGCCAGTAGCAGGACCAGCAAACCAACCAGGATGAGGATCTTTCGGCGAATCATGTGAAACCCCGAGATGACAAATCAGTCGACGTCCCATTGCAAAAGGACCGATACCCGATCGAATCCGTACGCCGCAACTGGGCGAGCGGCGCGAGGACCCCTCATGACCGCGAGTTGAGTGATGTTGACTTCCCCTCGTAGCCGCCGCTCGATCCCTTCCGGCGGGGGGCCTCGAAGAAGAATTCGAGCGCCTCGCGGAGATTGCCGCGGGCCGATTCGACCGAATCCCCTTAACTGGCGATGTCCAACTCGGGACAGAGAGCGACGTATCCATCACCCTCGCGCTCGATAATTGCCGTAAGCTGTCGGTTCATCGAGCTCATACCTCCGCAGTCTTGATGTCGGAGATCCTTGCGTCCCGGCGATGTCGCCAAGCGGACCCGCACGCCGAGTATCAACGCATTTTACCAGCAAACCGTCGCGTAAGGTCGCGGCCTGGTGATCGAGAATGGAGCACGGATTTCATAACGTCGATGTACTCGGAGCTCGACTCCCGGGGTGTCGGGCAATTGACCGGCCGATACCATCTGATAGAGTAGACAGTCGATCCGCTCCGGCGACGGTGCGGATTCTTGAACCGCGGGGGACGTCGCGAACCGGGGGCCGGATGATGGCATGCCGGTTTGAATGTCCCCCAAGATTAACATTGAACGATGCCAGGACTTTCGAACCGCGTGTCCCGCGAGATTCTCCGAGGGGCAAATCAGGGCGGTCGCGAAGGCCGGGCGCCGACAACATTCCAAACGATTTGAACTGGCAACGAGGATCTCTCGCGTGTCGGAGAGCTGGACCCTACTGATCGGGGCACTGTCCATCTTCTGGGCGGCGGTGCGCCTGCGACTGATAAGGACTCCTCGACGGTTCGCCTCGATGCGGTTATCGCATCGGGATTTGCCGGCGAGCCGTTCAAGGGTCGGCCGGATTCTCGATCCGGACGCGAGCTTCGCGGCGACTTTCTCGCTGCGCCGACGGGCACCTGGGTTTCGGTGTTTATCCCACTATGGCGACGGGATGCCCTCACGAAGAGGGCGGCGTCATGGATGCGGAATGAGCTACGACGACCCTGTTGATCCGAGCCGGGGACCTTGCCACGCGATCCGACCGTCTCGCCGGGAACGGCGAGCGCGGGGACTTCTCGTTTGAGACGTTGACGGCGTGCGTACCCTCGTACGCCCCTTGATCCCGCGGATGGTCCGATCTGCTCGGACAATCCGAGGGGTATCGCCCGACCCGGCCCGTGCCGGGACCTCATGGAATCCGCGCGGTCCGCGCCCTTCGCCGCACCTCCTTCGATCGGCGAGGGTGTGCCCGGATTCTCGAAAGGCCGGGCGATCGATCCAGAGAGGTGAACACCGCTCCTGTGGATGGGTTCGTCGGAATACTCATTGGTGTCCTGAGCGGGATCGTCGCGGTCTTCGTCGTCGCGCGATTGAACGCCCGGTTCGCGCGCGGGCTTGCCGCGAAGATCATCGCCGAAGCCCATCATGAGGCGGAAACCATCGGCCGCCGGGCCGAACTCGTCGCCAAGGAAGAAGCCCTCCGCCGTCGGGAAGAGATCGAGGCCGAGGCCGATTCCATGCGGCGCGGCATGCGCGAGCAGGAAAAACGGCTGGAGAAGCGGGCCGATTTGCTCGACCAGAAGCTCGATCTCATCAACAAGAAGGAGCACGACTTCGAAGCCCTCCAGCGCCAGATCGCCGACCAGCAGGAGGAGTTACGGACCCAGAACGTCCAGATGAAGCGGGTCATGGCCGACCAGATGGAGGTCTTGCATCGCATCTCCCGGCTCAGTTCCGAGGAGGCGCGTGACTTGCTACTAAAGCGCATCGAGGAGGAGCTTCACGGCGAGGTCGGCGGCCTGATCCTGAAATATCAGGCGGTCGTCCGCGAGGGCTGCCAGCAGAAGGCCCGGGAGATTCTCACCACGACGATCCAGCGTTATGCCGCCTCGCATACCGCCGAGGTGACTGTCAGCACGGTCGACATCCCCAATGACGAGATGAAGGGCCGGATCATCGGCCGGGAAGGCCGGAACATCCGCGCCTTCGAGAAGGCTACCGGGGTCGATGTGATCGTAGACGACACGCCCGGGGTCGTCATCGTCACCGGCTTCGACAGCGTCCGGCGCGAGATCGCGAAGATCGCCCTGGAGCGCTTGATCCAGGACGGTCGCATCCATCCCACTCGGATCGAGGAGATCGTCAAGGAGACGCAGGAGGAGCTAGAGGAGCACATCCGTCGGCTCGGGCAGCAGGCGGCGCTGGAGGCCAACGTCATCGGTCTCCACGAGAAACTGCTGGACTACCTGGGACGGCTCCACTTCCGCACCAGTTACTCCCAGAACGTCCTGAGGCACTCGCTGGAGGTCGCGTACCTCACCGGGCTCCTGGCCGAGGAACTTGGGCTCAATGGGGCTCTCGGCCGGCGTTGTGGGCTGCTCCACGATATCGGCAAGGCCGCCGATCACGAGATGGAAGGAGGCCACCCGTTCGTCGGGGCCGAACTGACCCGGCGCTACGGCGAGTCGAAGGAGGTCATCCACGCCGCACTCGGCCACCACGACAACCTCCGCGCCGAGACCCCCTACACCATGCTCGTCGCGTCGGCCGACGCCATCAGCGCCAGCCGGCCGGGGGCGAGGCGCGAGACCCTGGAGAAATACGTGCGACGGCTGGAGGAACTCGAGGCGCTCGCCCTGGGCTTCCCCGGCGTCGAGCAGGCCTACGCGATCCAGGCCGGTCGCGAGGTCCGCGTGATCGTCGACAGCCAGCAGCTCGACGACGCAGACTCGGCCAAGGTCTGCCGGGACATCGCCCGCTCGATCCAGCGGCAGTTGACCTATCCCGGCGAGGTCAAGGTCACCGTACTACGCGAGACCCGGTCGGTCGAATTCGCGCGATGAGCCCTCCCCGGCCGGGCTGGAGTCCGGGATCCGCATCGAATCGGCGAGCAAGAACCGGCGGATCGAGCCGGTGCAGGGATGAGAACTGATATGCCATTGAAAGTGTTGTTCATCGGGGATGTCGTGGGCGGACCGGGGCGGAAGATCCTCGGCCAGGTCCTGCCGCGACTCATTCCACGCTGGGGGTTGGGACTGGTCGTCTGCAACGGCGAGAACGCCGCCGGCGGGTCCGGATTGACCCTGCGCTGTTACGAGGAGATGGTCGACGCTGGCGTGGACGTCCTGACGATGGGGGACCACGTTTATCGCAAGGATGAGATTTTCCAGATCTTCGAGAAGACCGGCGACGTGATCCGGCCCGCCAATTTCCCGGAGGACTCGCCGGGCTCGGATCTCTCGATCGTCAAGGCCAGAGACGGGACCTCGGTCGCGGTGTTCAGCGTCCTCGGACGCACCTTCATGCGGCCTGTCGACTGCCCGTTCCGCGCCTCGGATCGGATCCTCGACCGGATCGGCGGCCGGACGGCCGTGATCATCGTGGATGTCCACGCCGAGGCCACCAGCGACAAGCAACTCCTGGGCCGCTATCTCGATGGACGAGTCTCGGCGGTGCTCGGCACCCACACCCATGTCGTCACGGCCGACGAGCAGATCCTCAAGAACGGCACGGCCTACCAGACCGACGTCGGCATGACCGGGCCGCATGACTCGATCATCGGCCGCCGCTACGACCGCGTCCTGTCCGCGACGCTGACCTTCGTCCAGAACTACTTCGACGTCGCCACCGGCGACCCCCGCCTCAATGGGGCGCTGCTGACCATCGATCCCCAGACCGGCCACGCCCTGTCGATCAGCCGGGTCAGCATCGACCAGCATGAAGCCCAGCGGTTGCTCACCGACACTTCGGAGGATCGTCGCGAGTCGTGATGGACTGCCCCGGGTCAACCTCTGGTCGACACCGAACGATCCAGGCCCTCAATCCATCGACCGGGTTCGCGACGGCCTTCGAGGCGCTCCAGGAGCTCCCGCCCTCTGGCGATCCCGCGCGTCGTGGCCTGGGGATCTACGAACCGGCGGCCTTCCAGATAATGCCAGCGGATCCAGTGCTCTCCGATCAAGAGGGCGGATGACGATTCGAAAGTGCCGATCAGGGCGGTCTCGACGGCTTGCAGCGGCCTGGCTCTTTCATAGGCGTCCAGCGCATCGGAGCGGGCCATTGGATCGCCGTCGATCCAATCGCCGAGGAGTCGCGCGAGGTCGCCGGCCACGCAGTCGACTCCCATGGCGCCGAAGTCGACGAGGCCGGAGACGCGATTGCCCTCGAAGAGGAAATGCTCGGGGCGGGCGTCGCGCAGGCAAGGCTGGAGTGGGGCGATACGGCCGGCCGCCTCGCGAAGCGGATCCAGGAGCCGGGGCGCGACGATCCGAGCCAGTCCGATCCATCGCCGGGCAGCATCCTGCCGACGGGTTTCATCATCCCCACTCGCGGCTCGTCCGACGGCCTGCTCGATCGTGTCGAATCCGCCGTGGATCAGTTGGACGATCGACTGATGACGGTGCACGAGCCCCGGCGAGACCCCTTCGCGACGCTCTATGGCGAGGGACTCATGAAATGCCGCCAGGGCCGCGAAGGCCGATCTCAGCCGGCCCGGCGCCGGGGGGCGGCACCGGTCCGGCTCACCGGGGAGCCAGGCTGCGAGCTCCCAGAACCGGCCGTCGTACTCCTGGAGCGTTCGCCCGCCGCGATCCGGGATCGGCGCGGGGATGAAGCCCAACCCGGCCGTCCGGGCCAGCCATCGATGGACTTGCTCTAGGTGCGCGCGGATCGGCCCATCGGTCGGCCAGGCGCGCAGCACCAGGAGGCCGTCCCCCGCCGGGAATTTCCAGAGAATCGAGCCGCTGAGACCGCCGGCCCCTCCCAGGAATTCGGGCTCGGCCAGCGGATGGTACCGCCGGGGATAGCGTTCCAGAAGCTCGTCGATTCCTCGAACACTCACGATCCTCTCGCCTCGGCACCTGCGCAGCCGTCAGTCGACCCGGTCTTGTTCCGCGATCGCACGCGACTGGAGTGCGACGAATGCCTCCCGGAAACGCTCGCTGACCACGGCCTGTACGGTCTTGTCGCCGGCCGAGCCGTGCGGGATGTCCGAGAGGTCGATCGGTTCTCCGAAGATCACCCGGGCCCGGGAAGGCGTGATCAGGGAATCGATGATCTCATCGGTCAGGGGCGTCCCGATAATATAGGCCGGCACGACCGGCACGCCAGCACGGATTGCGATGTAGGCGCTGCCGGGCTTCATCGCATCGAGCCGTCGGCCGGAGGCCGGCACGATATGGCCCTCAGGAAAGATCGGCAAGACCCGACCCTTCTCGAGTGCCTTGAGGGCGGCCCGGATCGCCGCCAGGTCCCGGCCGTTGCGATTCACCGGGATGCACCCGATATACGAGCAGATCCAGTGGAGCCACGGCGATTCGAAATACTCGCGTGCGATCATGAAGCCCAGGAGCCGACGGCACGAGACCTGGAGCAGCACGTGATCGATCCCGCACGTATGGTTGGAAATCAGGATCGCCGGCCCCGCCTGCGGCAGCGGGGCGGGATTGTCGACGCGCAGTCGATGCCAGACGATGCAGTACAGCTCCAGGGATCGGTAGAGGACCCGCAACAATCCCCGGATCTCGGGCATCGCATCGGCCCCTCGATACCGCGCGGCCGGGCTGAGGAGATACCAGGGGAGCAGGAGCAACAGGCCGGTCAGGAAGAGGAGCGCCGAGGGACTCATGGACTCTTTATTGGCTCGCGAGGATAGTGATTCGGTTTTCGGCAGCGATCCGGTTCCCCCGGCGGCCGATCGATCCGACCGAGGAAACAGTCCGGCCCTCGTGCATCGGAACTGTCCCCTCGATTCTATGAGAACGCGATCGATCCTTGAATAAGACGGGAGGGAATCGGTGTCTCCCGGGCGGATCCGAGGAGGGTCGCGATTTCCGGAGCCCGATGGATCGACCGATTCTTTCGCGATTTGAGATCGATCGCTGAATCGTCGAGTCCGCGGTCGTAGACGGGCGGGATCGCGCTCAGGCGGCGGCACTCAGATGCTTGTCGAGGCTGGCGACCAGGTCGCCGACGGATCTCAGTATCGTGATCTCGTCGGGATCGATCTCGACGCCGAATTCGTCCTGAAGCCGTAAGATGACCGCGACCAGGTCGAGCGAATCGAGTGCGAGGTCTTCGAGGAGGAGGGAATCCGTCGTGATCGTCGTGCCCCGCGCCTTGGCCGACACGCTACGGATGGTCTCGGAGATCGTGTCCATTTTATCGAAGTGGAGTGAAGCGACTCGATTGGCCATTGTGTTCATGGCATGCCTCGATTGAAGTGAGGAGTTTGGAACTCGAGCGGTACGGCTCCGTCTTCGAGACAATCTCTCTTCCGTTCGCCACATTCCCGGTCGGAAAGCTGAACCCGCAACCCGGATCGCAGGAAACTCAAGGGCAAGTCTCGCGGACTTAACATCGAACCGATCGGCAAGCCCTCTTGACCCGGAAGAGGTACAATGCGCGCGAAAGACTTCACGATGCAACGGCCCTGCCGATCAAACCGGCGAGTCCCTGTCTAACACGCCCTCACCTCCGGCAGAGATCACCGGATCAGGGGTGACCCGGCATGATTCTCGCCTGCGGGCTGGACGCGAGGGGATGTGGGTCAGGGGCTCGCCGTCGAATCCTCGGGTCGAGCGAGGCTTCCGCGTAGGGCCGGGATTGGCTTGCGGATTCCGAACCAGGGGTCTCCGGCAACCGGACTCTGGCATCAGGAATTTCAGATCCCTTTTCCGGTCGCGGAGCTGGGGCGCGACCGGAAAAGGGGAGTCATCCGTTGCGGACGGGATCTGCTATTCACTATAATCCGACCCCGTATTGCGATGCGGCAAGGCCGTCTCAACGAAACGTCTTCGCGACGTACGAATCCTCGGCGTGTGCCGAGGGGAGATTCAGCCGGAGATGTCCCGCCGTACTGCGAGCTTTTCAAGGAGAGCAACTGTGAGGATTAAGCTCGGAATCAAGGCCTGGTCAATCGTTTCAGGCATGGTATTGTCGCTCGTCGTGATCGCGGGCTGCAACGAAGAGACCCCCGCACCAACCCCGGCACCCGCCCCGGCACCCGCCCCGGCGCGCGCTCCGGAACCGAAGGCTGAAGCCAAGCCGTCGACGCCGCCGGCACCGACCCCGCCGCCGGCCTCGAAGGAAGAGCCGAAGAAGGGTTGATTCGTTGAAATTCGGAAAGCCCTGATCCGAGGGCTCGGGTGGACTTTTTATCCCGTTCCGTGAGAGAAGTCATCAGGGCCTACGCCGGCAACCGGCCGTATCCCCGTCGATGGGAATACGGCCGGTTCGCTTTGAGACCGCGACGAGTGTCAATGACCCGATGCCTCGGCCCTAATGACGGGATTCACCAGCGTGCCCACGCCGTCGATGGTGATGCGGACCACGTCACCGGCTTCGAGACTGAACTCGTCCGGCGGCACGATCCCGGTCCCGGTCAGCAGGATGACGCCGTTGGGGAATTGATTATCCCGGCCGAGCCAGTCGATCAAATCCTCGAACCGCCGAGCCATCCGGGCCACGGAGGTCTCGCCTCCATAGACCGAGACGCCGGCCCGATCGATCTCCAGGCGGATACCGATCTCCGCACGCGGCGGCATGGAGCCCGAGAGCGTGATTGATGGCCCAATCGCACAGCAGGCGTCATAGAGCTTGGCCTGTGGGAGATAAAGCGGATTCTCCCCCTCGATGTCCCGGGCGCTGACGTCGTTGCCGACCGTGAACCCCACGAGCTTGAGATCGGGGCTCAAGACCAGCGCCAGCTCCGGCTCCGGGACCGACCACTTCGAATCGCGCCGGACGCGGATCGCCTCGCCCGGACCAGCCACCCGGCTGGGTGTGGCCTTGAAGAATAATTCGGGCCGGCTGGCCGTATAAACCTGGTCGTAGAAGGAGGCGCCGCGTTCCGACTCCTCTTGCCTCGCCACTTTACTCCTCTCGTAGGTCACGCCCGCCCCCCAGACCTCCTGATCATCGATCGGCGCCAGGAGGCGGATCGTCCCGACCGCCAGGGACTGGGTTGCACCGTTGGTTCGTCGACGAATCTCGGCCTCCAGATCGCTCGCATGCAGCAGAACGCTGAGGCATTGATGGCCGGATCCGAGTGGTAATACATGATCGTCCTGGAGCAGGCCGACGCGGGGTGTCTGGTCGTCCTTGGTTGTGAACTTGATGAGCCGCATGATCTTGCGCCTGTTGATGGT
>JBKQHM010000091.1:0-2756 GCA_052148775.1 Isosphaeraceae bacterium
CCGAAGGGCTACAACTACGCACTGTATGACCAATGACCAGTGACCAATGACTACTTGCTCTGAAAAATGTGGCTCTGGACGATCTCGTGGATGAGCGTGCGCAGGCCGCCCCCGCGGGACTTGAGGCGAGCCAGGATCGACTCGACCGTGTCGCGATCGGCGAACTGGATGCCTGCGCCCGTGGCATAGGTGAGGAGATTCTTCGTCAGGTTCCGGACCACCTGATCCTCGCGTTGCATGAGCAGTTGCTTGAACTCGTCGATGTTCTTGAACGTTCGTCCGCCGAGCCATTCGCCCGACGCGTCGCCCGTCGGGCCGAGGCCGTACTCCCAGATCCTGCGACCGCGGAAACTCCCCGGTGGTGAGTCGCCCTTTTCGGAGCGATAGCGTCCTCGCCAACCGCCGATCACGTCGAAGGTCTCCAGGGCAAACCCCGGGGGATCGATGCGCGCATGGCACGAGGCGCAACTCGCCAGCGACCGATGCTTGGCGAGTTGCTGGCGAATCGAGGTTGCACCGCGGGTATCGGGTTCGAACGACGGGATATCGGCGGGCGGGGGATCGGGCGGCTCGCCGAGCAACCGTCTCATGACCCAGGCTCCCCGGAGCACCGGTGACGTGAACGTGCCGTTGGAGGTCACCTTGAGCACGCTTGCCTGAGTCAGCACGCCGCCGCGATGACTGCCGGCCGGCAGTGCCACCCGGCGGAATTCTTCCCCGGTCACGCCCGCGATCTGGTAATGTTCCGCGATGCACCGGTTGAGCATCAGGAAGTCGGAATGAATGATGTTGTTGGGCTTCGAATCGTCGCGCAGCATCTCGGCGAAGAACGCGTTCGTCTCGTCGACCATGGCCGCTTTGAGGATGTCGTCGAATTCCGGGTAGAGCTTCCGGTCGGGCAAGGTGAAATCGATCTGCCTCAGGTCAAGCCACTGGCCGACAAAGTTCTCGACGAACGCCTTCGCCTTGGGGGAGCTCAGCATCCTTTCGACCTGATCGTGCAGGATCGCGGGTTGGTGCAAGGTCTCGCCCGCGGCGAGCTTCCTCAGTTCGTCATCCGGCTGCGTGCTCCAGAGAAAATAGGAGAGCCGGGACGCCAAGGCCCACTCGTCGAGTGGCCCGGGGCGCTCGTCGAGAAAGAGAAACCTCGGCGACGTGATCACTGCCCGGAAGGCGATGGCCATCGCGTCCTCGAAGGTCAGGCCGTCGGCGAGCCCCCCGTGCGCCAGTTTGACGAATCGCTCAACATCGGCCGGTGCGACCGGTCTACGGAACGCGCGAGACGCGAATTCCCGCAAGATTCTCTCCACCGACGATCGGGGGTCGCCCGGCTCGATCGCGTAGGCCGGAGCCCGGCGACCGGCCCCGGCTTTCCTGGCCGTTTCGACCGGTTTGACCGGAAGATCGCCGAAGAGACGATCGACGCTCGGCGGCGGCCATCGGTCGACCAGTGGGCCTTCGACCTCGACCCACTCGATGGCAATCCCGCGTCCGCCATATTTCTCGGCGCCGATTCCCCAGAAGCCGCTCCGGCGGCCCTGCTCGTCGTAGTTCGTGTCGAATGGACTGAGATTGAGTAACTGCCCGGCATCGAGGTGGGTGACGATTTCCATGACGCGCGGCTTGGCGGGCGGCATGTCGTAATATGCGAGCAATCGCTGGGTCTTGAAGTCCGTGGCGTACAGCTTCAGCCAGGCCGGCCGCCCGGCCGCCTGGTAGGCCCGACCCGAGATGCGGATCCGGTATCGTCCTCGAGCCGGCACGGTCCAACGGCGGAGCACGGTGGGCGAATTGTCGTCGAAGATGACGACGGCGTCCGGCAACACGCGAAAGGTCAGCTTCTCTTCCTTTCTGGCGTCATCCTGGACGCTCTCCTCGTCGTGGTACCGCAGGCGTTTACGGACGATCTCCGGCCGCCGTCGGAACTCCATGGCCGCCGCGATCGCGGCATCGGCCGCTTCCAGGTATTGCTCCATGTGGAGCATCGAGAGCCGCAAGCCCTGGGCGACGTTATCGAAACCATTCGTCGTGGCATCTTCGGGAAGGAAATGCTGCAAGGGCACGTCGATCGCCAGCAGGTCATGGAGCGTGTTTTCGTACTCGACCCGATTGAGCCGGCGGAGAACGACGCGTCCCTCAGCCCGCTGCCGGGCCAGGTTCGTGGCGCGCAACCCGGCGCCGAGCTCTTCCAGGAACTTGGCGCGGGCGTCGGGATCGGGGCGTTTCCGGGAAGGCGGCGGCATCTTCTGAGCGTCGACCCTGTCGAACACCTCGACCCATCGGTCGTATACCCGGCCGTCGTTTGGTTTCCACGTGAGAGCCGTCAGATCGAGGCCGCCTTTCTTCGTATCCGCGTCGTGGCAGATGAGACAATTCTCGGAGAAAAAAGCCTCGGCGCGGCCAGCGATATCGGCCGATCGCGCGGACCCCGACACGACCAGAAGAACAAGGAAAAAGGTACGAAGGAGCGTTTCCAGTCTTCTGTATTCAATCATGGGATCTCATATCCAGCCGCATCGGGACATCATCCGATCCGAGATCACACCAAAAAAGGGTTCGTCCGAGCGAAGCACTCGCCGCCCGAGCTGTGCCGGATGGGATAGCGCCCACGCAAAAACGACAGGGGGTGAGGGTGGGCTGATGAAAATTGCCCATTTTGAGCTCGGATTGGGCTTGCAGAATCGGGGAAATCTGTTGCGCTATCGTTGTGGATGGAAGGACGGCATTGTTACGTAGGGAGCTCCCCACCATGGCAC
>JBKQHM010000092.1:0-4224 GCA_052148775.1 Isosphaeraceae bacterium
TCGTGTTGCCGCCCTCGTTGGCGGTGACCAGGTCAAGGGGCTGACTGGGTCCGCGCAAGCGGGCCGAGGCGGTGAACCACGGATTACTGCCGGCGACGGAGTAGCTGTTGGTCGGCGTGAAGGAGCCGTCCGGCTGGGGTGCAGCACTGACCGTCAAACTGTTATCGTCGATGAATGAGTCATTGTCACTGCCGACGTTGCGAATGAAGTCCATCGTGTAATCGATGGAGCGGGTGCCTGCGGGGATCGGAAAGCTCCCGCTGTACTCCTCCCATGTGCCATTGTGGGAATCGACTTCGGGAGTCGAGACCGAGCTGATGGCCGAATTGCTGGCATTCAGGAAAGTGAGCGTGATCTGCGCCTCGTCGCTGGGCGTACCCTGGTTCAGTCCCTGCTCCCAGAAGGTCACGCTTGCCGACGCCAAGCCGCTGTCGATCTGGCCTGTCGTGAGGCCAGGGATGCCGGTCAAAGCGACGTTCTGCGTGAGGGTACCGAATGATCCGGTGTGCCCATAGAAATCATAGTTCCCGGTGTGAGGGTTGATCCCCGGGTCGAAGGACCCGTTGTCCACGCCTGGATTGGAGTTCCCTCCCACTGTCCATCCCGTCAGGTTTCCATCCTCGGCCCCGGGGTTGATGAGCAGATTGCCCGATTGAGCAAGCTCGGTGGCGACCAGCGGGGTCGCCGTCGCCACGGAGTTGTCGTAAGCACCCTGGGTGACATATCCCGGAACCTGGACAATAGTAAACTGCTGCTGGAATGGGGTCGACTGATTCTGGGCCCGGTCGATGAGTCCCGAACCGACGCTGAAGGTATAGCTTCCCGGCTGAAGCGGGCCGCCGGCGAACGTCAGGGTTTCGGAGAGACCACCGCCATAACTGGACGGAGCCAGAGTATAGGTGTTGCCATGACTGTCGGTCAGCGAGTAGTTCGCCGGATTGTTGACGGTGGATGCGATCAGGTTCGTGGAAAAACCGAGCGTGATCTGGTCAACGAGTGCGTTGGACGTCTCTCCCGGAGCCGGCACACCGGCGACCGAAGTGACCGTCGGCGCAACGCCATCGACCACGTTGGCATTGAGCAGGTACTGGGCGCGGATGCCCTGGTTGGCGGGCGCGGCCTGGACGATGGCGTAATAGTTGCCGGCGCCGCCGCTGGGAATGGTGTAATTGAGAGTCCCGTTGCTGCTGGTCGCCACGGGCGTGCTGCTGCCGGCCTCCTCGACGCTCAGCACGACGGCGGGTGGCGAGCCGGAGCCCGTGTACAGCGAGCTGATCGAGGGCGCACTGGCGGTCAGCGAGATGGCATTGCCGGGAACCAGGGTTTCCAGGTTGTAATAGTCTCCGTTATCGCCGACCGGCAAGGCACCGGCGACGCTCCCGCCGAAGCTGCCCTGGGTCGGAGACGTCACGTTCAGCAGCGTGCTGCTCGACTGACTGCCGCCGGGCGTGGCGTCCAACTGCGGGCCGACGCTCGCTTCGGAATCGTCGACCCGCAGTTGGTAGGAGCCGGCGTTGTTGTTCGTGAAGACGTATACAAAGTAGGTGCCGGGCGTCGAAATCGTGACGTTATCCAGCTCGGCGGTGTTGTTCGAGTTCCCACCCGTGTCGGCGATGACGGTGCCCGACACGTTTTCGAGGTACAGATAGGGATAGATGGCATTGCTGGGGCCCTGGGCCTCCAGGCGCATCGTGACGTGATCGCCCGCGTTGGCATTGAAGTACCAGTAATTGGGATCGCTGGTGCTGGCGAAGGTCCCCACGCCCAGCGCCGTGTAGAAACCGTTGCTGACCTCCGTCATCGGCAAGGCGGTCGCGCCGGGGACGAACCTCGTCTGGTGGGTGGTGCCGGCGATCTGCCCATCCGGGGGATTGCTGATCGTGAACGAGAGCGAGAAGGGCGTGACCTCATTGCCGTTCTCGTCGGTGAGCCCCGAGGTCGTGCTGAAGGTGTAATCACCGGGCTGGAGCGGCTCGGGGCTCATGGAGATGGTCACCGTCGACGTCCCGGCGGTGTACGATGGCGTGAGTGCGTAGGTGATCCCCGTGTCGCTGGTGAGGCTATAGCTGTTGGCCGCGCCGGCTGCCATGGTGTTGAGCGGCTGATCGAATGTCACCGTGAAGTGATCGATGGCGGTCTGGGTGTCTACCGTCCCTATCGGAGCGAAGCCGGTGACTGGGGCGGTGCTTCCTACCCAGGCGGGTGCGTCGGCGGCGGTCCCACCGCCGAGACTGGCGGTGTTCTCATTGCCCGACGAATCGGCCGCCGTCATGCCGGCCCCGTCGTCGAGTTGATAGTCGGCCACCAACCCGGTCTGGGGTGTGGTCGGCGGCTGGAGGACGTCGGCCTGGATGGCAGCATTCGAACGGGCGACGTTCCAGATGCTGATGTCGTCAATCGTGCCATTGAACCAGGCCCCGCTGCCCATGTTCGTGCTGTCCGTCGCGCCGAAGGCATAGTAGAGCCCAGAACCATTGTTGAAGGGCGCGGATCGACTGCCGGTCACCGTGGTTGAACTGGGGGCTCCGTTGAGCATACCGTCGAGGGTCGACGTGCTGCTGTTATAGCGCAGCGCCACGAAGTTCCACGTGCCGAAGCTGACGGTTCCCAGGTTTACCGCAGTGAGGTCCCAGACCCGCGCGTCCACTTGACCAGAACTGAGAATCTCGATCTGGCTATCGTGCCAGGACGAGTTGAGGGAGGTCTGACCCAGCTCATCCAGGATGACGCCGGGAGCATTGGCCTTGAACCAGAGCTCCACCGTCACCGAGGTGGTGGAGAACGCGCTCTTGAGGTTCGGGGTGATGAGGTAATCGCTGGTCCCGTTGAACGACAGGGCCGAGCCCGAGGTGTTCACCTCGTTGGGCAACGAGGTGCTGATCACGGCCGTCGTGGCCGGCGCGATGCGACTCTCGAGCGGTTCGAGGAAGACACGCGAGAGGTGGCCGACCCATCTCGAGGAGCGTCTCCGGCGCTTCTTCGCCGACCTGTCTTGCAGCCAGTTCCGGATGGTTGCGTTGGCCATGGGGTTCTCCTCAGCCGTGTTGGGCTCATCAGGAAGAAGCAGAGGTGGAGTCGGACAAAAGGAGCGAACGCGCCCGCATAATTGGATGGGCCAATGGACGCAAAGAAAGGGATCCAAGCCATCCCTTTCACTTAATCAAGACGGTTCAAGAAACACCGAACCGCAAAGTATCTCGGAGCCTGACGTCGACGTCACGACAAGCGCGATTTACGAGTGAGCCTCGAGTGCGAGGCTGCGACTGACTCAGTCCCGAACGCCGGGGATCAGAACGACCTTCTGTCCCCGGGCGAGGCCAGTGCCCCGCGATCTTGCTTGCGACGTAACCTCTCGATGCGTCCCCCGCTCCGTCAGGGCGAAACGCGACCACTCAGAGACAATGTGGCTATCCTCGGCACGCTCTTGCGGAGGTTTGTACTAAAATGTCACGAATTTCGTGCTAGATACGCCGGAGTAGATCACAATGCCCTCGCCCTTTCAAGAGTGCAGCCTCGCCCTTTCTTGACTTCTTCGCACGATTCTCCGCGCACGAGTTCTCTTCACGAGGGTTCGCTATCAGGAAGGGAAAACCGACTCTTGAGCTGTCGCGAAACCTCTCGGCCAGGTATGCGACCCATCGCTCCTCGGCGAGTAAACGATCGAGATCGATTATCGGGAAGATAGATCCATCAGTGGGCAAAATCTATCCGCAGGGGACATAACATGTCAAGAAACAGGTCAGAATTTCCAAGTTCTGCGTTCTACGGAAGTCCTTCGATGTCTACAAATCGCAACATCACCTCGCAAGGCAATCCCCCAGGACAGCCGGGTTTCCCCACATTTCACAAGGCCACGACAACGGTGGCGAGGGACCCGACGATGATGCTCTTCCTCCGTCCAGGCCGCCCTTCGATCATAAGACTTCCTCGAAGACCGTCCTTGTCTGCAAACCATCAAGCACGCCGGGTGAATTCTACCGTGCCAGCCGGCCCCATGCCGAAGCGGTCCTGCTCTATCCGAGGCGCGCCGTCCACGAGGGCGATGTCACCGCCCTGGGGCGGTTCAAGCGGCTCGGCCGTCGCCTCCTCGACCGTCGCGTGCTCTTCGACGTCCTCCCCGACGACCTCGCCACGACGGAGCGGCTGTCCGGTTATCGCAAGGTCATCGCGTACACGGACGGTGAGGCGGCCGATCTCGACGGCCCCGACTTCAGTCGGTTCGAA
>JBKQHM010000093.1:0-25994 GCA_052148775.1 Isosphaeraceae bacterium
TGGCGAGACCTCGCTCCAAGCGAAAAGCCTGGAAAAATAGAGGTTTTTGCGCGCAGGACCAGCCGGCCCCGGCTTCTTCACCCCAAACATAGGCTACCTGTTCTTCGCCGCCGTCTGGGCTCACGCAAACGAAGGGGAGATGTCGAAACGGTTGAGGGAGGAGGCCCTTCGAGCCATTCAGCGTATCGGTAATCCGGTCGTCAAGAGTTCGGGCGAGCTCACCCGACGTAAGATCGACATCGATCAGCTCCTGAAGAACGGACGGGACCCGTCGGTCATCCTCGACGAGATGATTTTCAACGGCCAGGCCGCCATCGACGCCGCCCGCCGGGGCCGGCTGGACATCACCTCGACGGGATTCTGGAACGCGAGTGGCTACGCCCGGGCCCTCGATCGGTCGAATCCGTTCACGCCGCCCGCGCCGGGCGGGAGCATCGATGACCGAGCCAAACGGGAATTCCAACAATCCACGATTGAAGCTGGCGCTGCACAGCTACAAGCTCCGGGCGAACGTGCCATCTACTACGCCAGGATCGCCGCGCTCTGGCTTGCGGACAATCGACCCTCGGAAGCCGCCGCGGCCTTCAAGAATGGTCTCTCCATCGTAAGGAGTTACTTGCGTGAGCCGGGCGACTCGCTCACGGAAGTCGGCCCTGCATTCATCGAGGAGAACGCCGCGGTACTGTATCGAGAGATGGCCGAACGAATGCCAGTCCGAAGGGGAGGTGCCTTGCTGAAGGCGCTCTACCAGGATGCGAAACGACTCCGCTTCCCCGGACCCAGGGCGCTCGTCCTCGGGCCGCTATCCGAGGAACTACTGGGCGCGGGCCTGAAGGCGGAAGCGGCGGATGCCGCGCGCGACGCCGCCCTGGGAGCCCAGCAGATCGCGGTGAGGGTCGGTAACGCGGATGAGAACAGCCGGTCCCGCGCCCTGGCCGACGCGGCGACGACCTTGGCCCGGCTGGGATCTCTCCGCTCCGCGCGGCTGGCGTCGGAGGGCTGCTCGA
This sequence comes from Isosphaeraceae bacterium, assembly GCA_052148775.1. Classification (GTDB taxonomy): domain Bacteria; phylum Planctomycetota; class Planctomycetia; order Isosphaerales; family Isosphaeraceae; genus CAVZRC01. The sequence goes on from JBKQHM010000093.1 coordinate 1,008, forward strand.
CCCCGGATCGAATGGCCGTCTACGTGGAGATCCTCAGGTTCGCCGTCGGCCCCAGAGCCCAGCGTCAGATGGAGTAGAGCACGAGGACGAGGGCCGCCACGAACAGGACCAGACCCAGGACGCCCCAGGGCCAGAACGGAGGCAGCAGGATAAGTGCCGCCACGCACGCGGCGACGATTGCGGCCAGGACCAACCAGACGAGCCAACAGAGCTTCCACGCGAGAGTGGCCCATCTCGACTCGCTCTCAACCAGGAGGCCGGGCGGAATATCGTTCGCCTCCTTCAGGACAAACTGGGCGAGCGAATCGTAATTGTTCCAGGGAGGGTTCAAGTGGTCCCATGACGAAGGTTTGAGAGCGGCCCCATGTCCCCCCGGGAAGTATGTGTTCTGGACGATATTGCCGTCGAGGAAACCGTTGAAACCGCCCGTACCGATGTCCTGCAAACCGAGGAATTCGAAGAAACCCGGGAAGACGCCGACGACCGCGTCGCTGGCGGCGCAATCGTTGCGGACCTGGCCGACGCGCCCTTATTGTTCGATCAGCCGGCGCCAGGGGAAGTCGCGCCGGACGACGCTCCCCGCGAAGGCCACGTGGTCGAATCTGCAGGTCCGGTAGAGCGTCAGGGCACTGGCCGCCAGATAGGTGCTGTTGCTGTGGCCGATGAAGTGGATCTTCGTCCCGGGTCCCGCGTGCCGGGCGAGTGCCTCGGTGTAGAGGTCCATGAACCAGCGAACGTTCTTCTGCCGCTCCTGCCAGAGCAGGAACGGGAGCATCGGAAAGTACCCATACCCCGAACGTTCGACGCGAACCTCCTGCTTCGTCGCCAGCGCCAGTTTCTGCACGGCGTTGCGCACCTGGGCTGTCCACAGGCCGAGGTCGCGGATGCCGTGCATGATGAAGACGATGTGATCGGAGGGATTGATCTTCCGGGGCGGGTTCGCCGGATCGCGCAACGCGTCGATATCCCTTCCGATTGCGGCCTGGATCATCTCCTTCCGGTGTCCTCCGAGCTGTTGATCCCGGAAGTCGAGGATCGAGAGGTGGCCGGTGCATCGGACCCTGAGGTAGACGAATTCCGCCCCCGCGGTCAGGTCGATACTGTCCTCGGACGCGACGTAATCGTCGAGCGAGCCCAGGAGCTGGAGGGTCGGTGCGAGCCGTTCCGGATTACCCTCCTGGAGCGACTGGATATAGCCGGGGCGGTCGGGTTGCTCGGTCCCTTGACTGAGAGGTTGTGAATAAATCGATTCCAGACGACGCATTACGAATTGTGGATGGATATAAAGCCTTATTTTAAAAGCATTTATGAATTCGCCATTCGCAATTTGGAATCTTCTATCCGATTCTTTCACAAGCTCTGAGACGAATCCACTGGATCCGGAGGTCGGCGACGAACGGCGCCCCGCGCATCAGGCCGCGGACGAACCGCGCGATCCCCAGCCGGCGAGCCGCGGCCAGGAAGAGCTTCCTCGGCAGATACCGCCGCCAGGTCATGTTCCTCGGCTTGCGGTCGAACGAGTAACCTCGGTTCATCCCCGCCAGCAGGACGATCCGTTCGACCCTCGGGGCCCAGGTGAACGGCCCCAGGGGCACGCCGTAAGGGTTGTCATCTCGAACCCCCAGGGCGATGACATAGGCCTTCCGGACGAGCAGGCTGCCGATGCTGTAACCCATCAGGATGATTCTCTTGTACCCGACACCGCCGGTCCGAAGGGTGTGTCTGCGGACTTCCTCCTCGATCATCAGTGCCAGATCCAGAGCGAAATCGTATGGGTCTTCGTTGGATAGGTTGTTCCGGAGCCAGCCGCTCCAGTAGCTAGGGCGGAGGATGACCGAGTCGGGCAAGACTCCTCGAACGACTTCAACCAGGGCACCCAATCGGTCGGGCGATGAACTATTGCCGTGCATGATGACGACGAGGGTTTCGGCATCCGGATGATCGTCGACGATCTTGCCGCATAACATGGTGCGTTCTTCCAACGAACGATCGGGGGCGGTTCGGATCCCCAAGGGCGGACCGTCTTCCACCGATCCCGGTGGATCGTCGGTTCTCAGGGTGATTTCAGCAGCCTCTGCTCGAACATCCCCAGGACGCGTTCGAGAGCGTCGTGGGTGGGGTGGCCCTGCCGATCGATCAGGTCGACCGTCAAGACCGAGTGAGCGTCCTCCGGGATATCGTACGGGTTGCACCATGAGGAATCGATCTCGATGCCTTCGAAATGATCGCCGAACTTCTGGCGAAGGGTCTGGAATCGCTCGGGCGGGCAGATCCGATCGCCGGTGAACCGCAGGCCGAGGATCGTGACGCCCTCGGCACACCGCTTTTGCGCCTGCCTGAGTTCATCGCAGGATATCCCGAGCGCGGACCGGCACCCGCCCGTCAGCGGTAGGGGGAGTGAAGGCTGGCTGAGGACCGGCGCCAGGACCGACGGTTCGGCCATCATCGACAGGGCAAATCCACCTGTCGCGCACATCCCGACGACGCCGACGCCCGGACCACCGTAGCGGCGGTGCACGTCTCGACAGAGGGCGCGCAGCCAGACGGTGATCGGGCTGGATCGCCGTTTGGCGAAGCAGGCGAATTCCCGGCTGATGCAAAGCCGGGCGGATTGCTCGGCGATGTAGCCGCGGCTCTGGGGTTTACCCGGCGTGCCGAACAGTACCGGCAAGACCGCGGTCAGGCCACGGCCGGCGACGCGGCGTCCAAAGGCCGCGACCTCGGGCGTGATGCCGGGGATCTCGTGGATGACCACGACCCCGGGACCAGTCCCTATGGTGTAGGTCTCCCGGGTCTTACCCCCGTCGGTGAACGAAGCTCGGACGAACCCTTCCAAGGGCATGGGCTCGGCCATCTTCACTCCTTCCCTTGATGAGTTGCTGAGCGCCCTCTCTTCACCCCGCCCCAAGGACCGACCCTTCCAACGCAATGAAAACCAGTATCGCTTCGTACAAAATATCAAATTTATTTTTGAAAAAGTTTGCCAACCGACTCGGCGGTAATCGGGTGATAACCCGGCCTGGCGGTGGCGAAAATCGCCTCGGCCTGCTGTCGACCGGCCGGCGTGGCGATGAGTGCCTTGTAGAGCGGCAGGACGAGCTTGCGGCGGCCGATCGTGGCCAAGTACGATTTCAGCCGATCATCGACCTGGGCGTACCGGTTCCGGATCGCGATCAAGAGCCACTGGTGCGCGATCTCGGAATTACCCCGCGCGGTCAGGCCGAACGCCTTGTCGAGCTCGGCCAATCGCTCGACGGGCAACTTCTCGGGGACGGACCGCAAGAATCGGAGCCATTCCTGGGTGGACCAGTCCCCTGCCCCCAGCTTGTCGGTGGCGACGGAGCCGTCGAGCCAGCCCCGAGACGCCTTGTCGATCGAGTCGAGCCGCGACGAACTCGGCTCGACGAAACCGGCGGGCAGGCCGGGGCCCTCCAGCCACGCCGACAGGTCGATCGCCCGGGAGTCGGCCGGGTCACCGAGGAGATGTTCCTTGAGATACGCCACGAAGTCGGCCGTGGTGATGCTCCGGAAGGCGAAGTGGTCGAAGTATGAGCGGAGGAATTCGTCGAACCGGGCCCGTCCGAACCGATTCTCCAGGGTCCGGAGGAAGAGCGCACCCTTCTCGTAGGGAATCCGGTTCATCCCTTCGACCGGGTCGCGGCCGGTCAGGTCGACGTGCAGGATCTGGTCCCTCGCCGACTGTTCCTTTAACTCATCGCGCAGGTCCACCATGCCGAGGACCAACTCCATGTCGGCGCGATCGCTTCCATACAGATCCTCGATGATCCTGCGCTCGAGGTAGGTGGTAAACCCTTCATTGAGCCAGAAATCGCGCCAGGTGGCGTTGGTCACGAGGTTGCCGGACCAGGAGTGGGCGAGCTCGTGGGCGATCAGCGAGACCAGCGATCGATCACCGGCCAGGATCGTGGGCGTGGCGAAGGTCAATCTGGGGTTCTCCATCCCGCCGAACGGGAAGCTCGGGGGAAGGACCAGGATGTCGTATCGGCCCCATCGGTAGGGTCCGAACCGCTTCTCGATGGAAGCGACCATCGACTCGACGTCGGCGAATTCGTACGCGGCCGACTTGAGCACGCTCGGCTCGGCCCATACGCCCGTGCGAGGGCCGAGCGGCTGGAACGCCAGGTCCCCGACCGCCATTGCGATCAAGTAGGGAGGGATCGGCTGCGCCATCACGAACCGGAACACCCCCTGCGCGGCCTCGTCGGGACGGACGCGCGACTCGGCCGCCATGACCGCCGTCAATCCTTGCGGGACACGGACCGTCCCGACGTAGACAACCCGCACGCCGGGCGAATCCTGGATCGGAATCCAGGATCGGGCATGAATCGCCTGGGACTGGGTGAAGAGGAACGGCTTGACCTTGCCCGCCGTGAGCGAGGGATCCATCCACTGGAGGGCACCGGCCGTCGGAGAGGTCCGATAGGCGATGCGGACCTGCGAGGCCCCGGGGGTCAGCGTGATGGTGAGCTTCGAGCCCAGCACCGGGTCGGCCGGCCCGAGGTGATGCGGCGTCGGAACAAAGCCTTGAGGGACAATTGTCAACTTGCGCAGGCCCACCTCGTCGATCGTCAATCCACGCGTGTCGAGGATCAGGGGCGCGTCCGGCGGGCAGCCGGTCTTCCTCTGAATATCGAGCGTCGCGACCCCCTTGATCTCGCGACGATCGAAATCCACCGTCAAATCCAGGTCGATCTGCCAGACACGAACCTCATCCGGATTGCCGAACGAATGCGTGTCGTGCCGCGCCGCGCCGTCGCGATCCTCGCGCCCCGCCGCCGCGCCAGACGCAAAGCCGCAACTCGTCAGGCCCCGGCCGAGCAAGAAAAGTGCAATCAGGCCGGCCCATACCTGCGATGCGGTGGACATCTCGAATCCCCTTCCCATCTGGGGTGCGTTCCCGGTAGCTGACTCTCTGCGGATGGCGATTGTCGCTCTCGGGTTTCCGGTTTGCCAGGGCCCTCAGGCCATCCCCGGTAACCGATCCCACTTCCTTGACACATCGAGGGCTTGATACAATGGATGAAACGGCGCGGCTCACCATGAAGCATCAGGTGTCGACAGGGTCATTACAACCCCGAAAGACGATCTCAGCATGGAAGGATGCATTGTCGGCTTGGTCATTTTCCTCCGAGTTCTTCGAAAAACTGCGCCAGCGCTGGATGCAACCACTCCGTAGTTATTTAACAAGTGCTTCGCGATGATGACGGACACCTTCGGCCCCCGAACAGCGATCGTCCCTAGCATTCCTTCCGATTTCGTTGATACAAACCACTTATGGCCATGGTGTTACCACGGTCCCACCCCACCGAAGCCCTTGCTGAGACCGCCACACGAAGTGTTTTTCTGAAACGCCTTCATGCTTGCAAGGACATTCCCCCCGCTGCCGCGAGACCGACTTCGCGGCAACACGACCCAGTTATTCCGGACGTAACAATCCTACCAAGAACGGTGATTTCGCGGGCGGCGAAGGATGCCGCAAGCCGGGCTGATGTTTGCGGCGCTGATCCGCGAGATCCCTGAGTCGAGGAGACGAAAACGATGCCATCCGCCGGTTTCCACAAGCCTGTCAGTCGCCGAGGGTTCCTCACAGTCGGTACGATCGGGCTCGGGGGATTGACCCTGGCCGATATCCTCCGGCTCGAGGCGCGAGCGGATCTGAAGAGTTACGCGCCAATCACGGCGAAGGCCGACTCGGTGATCCACATCTTCCTTCCCGGCGGTTGCGCCCATCAGGAGACCTTCGACCCCAAACCGTTCGCACCGATCGAGTATCGGGGCGACATGGGCTCGATCGACACGAAGATCGAGGGAGAGCGATTCAGCCAGACCCTTCGCCAGACCGCCCAGATTGCCGACAAACTCCTCGTGATCCGCTCGATGACGCACGGCGAGGCGGCCCACGAGCGCGGCACGCATAACATGTTCACCGGTTACCGCCCGAGCCCGGCCCTGCAATATCCGAGCATGGGTAGCGTCGTCTCCCACGAGTACGGGCCTAAGAACAACCTCCCGCCTTACGTCTGCATCCCGAACCAGCCGAACGTCTATGCCGGCACGGGCTATCTCAGCTCGTCGTTCTCGCCGTTCAGCCTGGGTCGCGATCCGGCGGATCCCGGCTTCCAGGTCCAGGATCTGAACCTGCCGGGTTCGATCAACGAGCCGCGGTTCGCATCCCGTCGGACGATGCTCGACGCGGTGAACGCCCACTTCGCCCGTCGCGAGAAGAGCGACAACATCTCGGCGATGGACACGTTCTACCAGCGGGCCTACAGCCTGATCGGCTCGCAAAAGGCCCGGGAGGCGTTCAATATCGCCGCGGAGCCCGCCAAGGTCCGCGACGAGTACGGACGGAACGCCGCCGGTCAGAGGATGCTGCTGGCCCGACGGCTGGTAGGAGCCGGAGTCCGGTTCGTCACGGTGGATTACGGCGGTTGGGACTTCCACTCCCAGATCGTCAACGGCATGAACAGCCAGATGCCGGCATTCGACCAGGCGTTCGCGACCCTGATCCGGGACCTCGACCGCACCGGCCTGCTGAACCGGACGCTCGTCATGGTCTCCAGCGAGTTCGGCCGCACCCCCAAGATTAATAAGGATGGCGGTCGCGACCACTGGCCCAAAGTCTTCAGCGTGGTCCTGGCCGGCGGCGGCGTCAAGCGCGGGTTCGTCTACGGGGCTTCCAACGCCACGGCCTCCGAGCCCGACCACGACCCGATCGGACCCGAAGATCTCGCCACCACCGTCTACCACCAGCTCGGGATCGTCGCCGACAAGGAGCTGATGGCGCCCGGCAATCGCCCCATCGAGATCGTCGACGGGGGCAAGGTCGTCAAGGAATTGTTGGCTTGATGGTCACTGGTCATTGGTCATTGGTCGAGAAAGGCCGGGCGAATGACCGACTGACCTGCGAACATCGAAGAGGACAGCCCCCATGGCCATCGTGAGCCTCGAACCCGGCGAGCTGAAGCGCCTGATCCGGCAGCGCCGCGACTCGGGCAGCGATCGCTGGGACGAGGTCTGGGATGGAGTTTATGTCATGCCGCCGCTGGCCGACAACGAACACCAGCGTCTGGGACTCGAGATGGCGATCTCCATCCGGAACGCGCTGGGGGCCGATGATCGGATCCAGATTTTCGCCGGCTGTAACGTGAGCGACCAACCCAAGCGTTGGAAGCGGAACTATCGATGTCCTGACGTCGCGGTGTTCCTTCCCGGCAACCCTGCCGAAGATCGGGGATCGCACTGGTTCGGCGGCCCAGACTTCGCCGTGGAGATCATGAGCCGGTTCGATCGGTCTCGCGAGAAGTGCAGTTTCTATGCGAAGGTCGGCGTCCGCGAGCTGCTTCTGGTCGACCGCCACCCCTGGCAACTGGAGCTATACCGGAGAGACGGCGATCGGTGGGACTTGGCCGGGCGTTTGGGTCTCGACGATTCCCACACGTTGTCGAGCCGGATCTTGCCGGTGGCTTTCCGGCTCATGACCGGAGTGAGCCGGCCCAAGATCGAGGTCACCCGGATGGGGCCTTGATACCCTGGTGGGGTGGGCTTCCCAACGGTACCAGGCTCAGGTTGTCTCCTTCGTCTCCTGAACGACCTTACAAGTAATCGAGAATCTGCTATGCGTTCAAGCATCCTGGGAACTGCCTTCGCCTTCCTTCTGCTATCGACGGCCCAAGCCGCCTCGCCGAGCCTGTCGGCGGTCCGTCCGGTGGGCGGCCAGCGGGGGACCGAGCTGGATGTCACGTTCTCCGGCGCGCGATTGGGGGATGCCCTGGAGGTCGTGTTCTACCAGCCCGGCATCACCGCGGTGTCGATCAAGAAGGTGAACGATAACGCCGTCACCGCCCGGCTCAAGATCGCGCAAGATTGTGCCCTCGGGCTCCACGACTTGCGGTTGCGGACGGCGACCGGGATCAGCGAGCTGCGGACCTTCAGCGTCGGCGCGCTGAAGGAGGTCAACGAGGTCGAGCCCAACAACGACTTCGCCGCCCCGCAGGCGATCCCCATGAACTCCGTCGTCAACGGCGTGGCGGAGAACGAGGACGTCGATTACTTCGTGGTCCAGGCCAAGAAAGGCGAGCGGATCTCGGCCGAGGTCGAGGGGCACCGGCTGGGGATCTTCGAGTTCGACCCCTACGTCGCGATCCTGAACGCGAAGCGGTTCGAGCTGGGCGCCAGCGACGACGCGGCCCTGGTGTTGCGCGACGGGTTCACGTCGGTCATCGCCCCCGAGGACGGCAAGTACATCATCCAGGTGCGCGAGAGCGCGTATTCGGGCAATGGCGCGTGCCTCTACCGGGTCCACGTGGGGAATTTCCCCCGAGCGACGGCCCTCATGCCCGCCGGCGGCAAGCTCGGTGAGAAGCTGGTCGTGCGGTGGATCGGCGACCCGTCCGGGGAGACCACGACGACGGAGACGCTCCCGGCCACGGCCCCTCGCGATTACGGCCTGATGCGGCGGGACGACAAGGGGATCTCCCCGTACCCGAACACGTTCCGGGTCACCACGCTGGGCAACGTGATCGAGAAGGAGCCCAACGACGACCAGGCCCACGCCACGCCATTCGAGCCGATCATGGCCGTGAACGGGGTCATCGGCAAGCCGGGCGACGTGGATCACTTCGTCTTCAAGGCCACCCAGGGACAGGTGTTCGACGTCCATTGCTACGCGCGACGGATCCGCTCTCCCCTGGATTCGGTCATGTACCTGGGCAAGAAGGGCGGCGGGGCGATGCTCGGTTCGGATGATGCGGTCGGCCCGGATAGCTACTTCCGATTCCAGGCCCCCGAGACCGCCGAGTACGTCATCTGGCTGGTCGACCAGCTCGGGAAGGGCGGACCCGATTATGCCTATCGGATCGAGGTCACCCCGGTCGTGCCCAAGCTGACGTTGTCGACGGTCGCGGAGCAGATGCAGCTTGGCACGGGCGTGATCGCCCCGGCGGTACCCAGGGGGAACCGGCAGGCGATCCTGATCTATGGGTCGAGGGCGGATTTCGGCGGCGAGCTGAACCTCGGGCTCGGCGAGTTACCCCCCGGGGTGACCGTCGAGGCCCCGATCATGGCAGCCAGCCAGGCGGTGGTCCCCGTGCTGTTCACGGCCAAGCCCAACGCGCCCCTCGGCGGCTCGCTGGCAACGGTCACGGGCAAGCCAGTGGACGAGAAGGTCAAGGTGCTCTCGGAGTTTGCCCAGAGCTGCGTCCTGGTCAACGGCCAAAACCAGGTCAATGTCTGGTCGCGATCGGTGGAGCGCCTGTCGGTCGCCGTGACCGAGGAATGCCCCTACCAGATCGAGGTCGTCGAGCCCAAGGTGCCGCTGGTCCGCGGCGGATCGATGGGATTGAAGGTCCGTGCGATCCGCAAGCCGGGCTTCAAGGCCGCGATCTCCGTGTATCTCCCCTGGAATCCGCCCGGGGTCAGCTCGGGCGGTGGCATCGTGATCCCGGAAGGTCAGAATGAAGCGATCATCCCGATGAACGCCGACGGCGGCGCCGAGTTGCGGACCTGGAAGATCGTGGTCAACGGCGCCTCCGGCGTGGCGTCCGGTCCGATCATGGTCTCGTCGCAACTGGCGAATCTCACGATTTCTCCGCCGTACGTCGGCCTGACCTTCCAGTCGGCCAGCATCGACCAGGGGAAGGAAGTGGACATGGCGATCAAGGTCGCCAAGGCCATCGATTTCCCCGGCGAGGCGCAGGTCACCCTGATCGGGCTGCCCAACAAGGTCACGACCGACGTCAAGAAGATCACCAAGGACACGACCGACCTGGTCTTCCACATCAAGACCGACAAGGTCTCGCCCGCCGGGAACCATAACAGCCTGTTCTGTCAGGTGGTGGTGACGCAGAACGGCGAGCCGATCGTGCACAACATCGGCAACGGGGTGCTCCGCATCGATGTGCCGCTGCCCCCCAAGCCGAACGCCCCGGCCCCGGCGCCGGTGAAGGTCGCCGCCGCACCCAAGCCGGCTCCCGCCGCGGCCGCGCCGGCCAAACCGCTCACCCGGCTGGAAAAGCTCCGGCTGGAGAACCAGCAGGCCAAGGCCGCGGGCAAGTAAGAATCCATCCGGTAGGGTGGGCACTGCCCACCGATGCCTGCCTGAGATGAATGGTGGGCCGTGCCCACCCTACTCAAGAATAGTGGGCCGTGCCCACCCTACTCATGAATGACCGAGGACCCGATCGCCATGAAACGTCAGCTATCCAAGTTCTTCCGGCAAGCTGGGGTCGGACTCCTGCTGCTGAGCTCGATCGCGATCGCGCCTTCCCTCGCCCGAGGCGGAAACATCGCCGGACTCGACCTCCCGGGCGAGGTCTTCGCGCCGGCCCCCAAGGCGCCCCTGACCGACCTGGCGGTCTATCCGCCCGAGATTCAACTCACGACCGCTCGCGACCGGCAGTCGATCGTGGTCCAGGCGACGTTCGCCGACGGGATCACGCGCGACGTGACGAAGGACGCGAAGATGAGCCTGGCCAATCCGAACCTGGTCAAGCAAATCGGCGCGATCTTCCATCCGGCGACGGACGGATCGACGATATTGACCGTGGGCTACGAAGGCCGGGCGGTCGCGGTGCCGCTCAAGGTCGCACAGGCGACGGTCTATCCCCCGCTCAGCTTCCGGCTCGACGTGATGCCCGTCTTCATGCGGGCCGGCTGCAACACGGGGAGCTGCCACGGCGCGGCCCGGGGCAAGGATGGTTTCCGGATCTCGCTCTTCGGCTTCGATCCCGAGGGGGACCATTACCGCCTGACTCGCGAGATGGTCGGGCGACGGATCAACCTGGCCGTCCCTTCCGACAGCACCCTGCTGGAGAAGTCCATCGGCGCCGTGCCGCACACCGGCGGCAAGCGGTTCGAGTCTTCGAGCGAGCTCTACCAGACTCTCCATAGCTGGATCGAGTACGGCGCGCACAATGACGACCCGTCCAAGCTGCCCACGGTCGTTGGCGTGGACCTCTATCCCCGGCAGGCCGTCCTCGACGGCAAGGGGGCGACTCAGCAGCTCACGGCCCGCGCCCGATACTCCGACGGCACCGATCGCGACGTGACCAGCCTGGCCGTCTTCCTGACCAACAACGACGTCTCCGCGCCCGTCACCACCGACGGCCTGGTCACCGCCGGCGATCGCGGCGAGGCGTTCGTCATGTGCCGGTTCGAGACGCACACGGTCGGCTCGCAGTTCATCGTGTTGCCCAAGGGCCTCTCTTTCTCGTTCCCCGAGGAGCCCGAAGTCAACTATGTCGACAAGCTGGTCAACGACAAACTGAAGAAGCTCCGGATTGCACCCTCGGGGCAGTGCGACGACGAGACTTTTCTCCGTCGCGTGAGCATCGACATCGTCGGCCTGCCGCCGACGGTCGAGGAATACCAACGGTTCATGAACTCGACCGACCCGAAGAAACGCACCAAATGGATCGACGAGTTGCTCGAGCGGAAGGAGTTCTCGGAGATCTGGGTGTCGAAGTGGGCCGAGCTGCTCCAGGTCCGGACCGACCCGACGAAGAACGTGAGCCAGAAGGCCATGTTCCTGTATTACAACTGGCTGGTCGACAAGCTCTCGAAGAACATGCCGATGGACGAGATGGTCCAGGAGCTCCTGGGCGCCAGCGGCGGCACCTTCAAGAACGCCGCGACCAACTTCTACCAGCTCACCACGGAGACCCTGCCGCTGACCGAGAACGTCGCGCAGGTGTTCATGGGCATCCGAGTCCAGTGCGCCCAGTGCCACAACCACCCATTCGACCGATGGACCCAGAACGACTATTACAGCTTCGCGGCGTTCTTCGCCCAGATCGGCCGCAAGCAGGGTGAGGACTATCGCGAGACGATCGTCTTCAACTCCGGCGGCGGTGAGGTGAACCACCCCGTGGGTGGCCGCGCCATGCCGCCCAAGTTCCTGGGAGGTGAAGTCCCCAACGTCGCGGGCAAGGACCGTCGGGTCGTGCTGGCGAAGTGGCTGGCCTCGCCGCAGAATCCCTGGTTCGCCACCTCGTTCGCCAACCGCGTCTGGGCCCACTTCATGGGCGTGGGGATCGTCGAGCAGGTCGACGACTTCCGGGTCAGCAACCCGCCCTCGAATCCCGAGCTTCTCGAGGCCCTGGGCAAGCACTTCACCGACACGAAGTACAACCTCAAGGCCCTCGTCCGCGACATCTGCAACTCGCGGACCTACCAGCGTACGACCCAGCGCAACGCGAGCAACGAGAGCGACGAGCGGAATTTCGCCCATGCCCTGGTCCGCCGGATCAAGGCCGAGAGCCTGCTCGACACCATCAGCGCCGTGACCGACACGAAGGACAAGTTCGACGGGCTGCCGCTGGGCGCCCGGGCCGTCCAGATCGCCGACGGCGGGCGGTCGACCTACTTCCTCCGGACCTTCGGCCGCGCGACGCGCGAGACCCCCTGCTCCTGCGAGGTCAAGATGGAGCCGACGCTGTCCCAGGCCCTCCACCTGCTCAACGGCGACACGTGCAACTCCAAGATCCAGCAGGGCGGGCTGATTCCCAAGCTCCTTCAGTCCAAGAAGACCTCCGAGGAACGGGTCACCGAGCTCTACATCCGCTGCCTGTCGCGCAAACCGGCCGCCGAGGAGCTCGCCCGGATCGTCCCGGCCCTCAACCAGAATCCGAACGCCGCCCAGGCGCTCGAAGACTTCTACTGGGCCTTGCTCAATAGTCGTGAATTCCTGTTCAATCATTAGTCTCAGGCGGCCTGAAGGGCCGCGGGAATCCAACCCGGGGTGCAACCCCGGGAAAAAGCAAGCGAACGGCCATCCCCCATCCTCCCGCGGCCTGAAGGGCCGGCGCAACCCGCTCTCGCACCCCTTCAGGGTGCACCGGAGAGGGGCCGGCGATCCAGGGCCCCGGGGTTTCACTCCGGGCTGGGCTCCGGCGGCCCTTCAAGCCGCGGGGCGGACCGACCAAAGAGAAGCAGAGACCATGCGATCTAAACTAATGGCTGCCGTGCTGATGGGTCTGGTGTACTCGCTCCTGGGGATGTCTTCGGTCGGCCGGGCCGCCGATCCGCCCAAGGCGAAGGTGACTTACCTGGATCAGGTGTCGCCGATCTTCCGGAGCCGTTGCGGTTCCTGCCACAACCCCGACAAGCAGAAGGGGGGCTTGAACCTCGACAGTTACGGCTCGACGATGCAGGGAGGGGGCTCGGGCAAGATCATCGAGCCGGGCGACCCGGACAACAGCAAGCTCTTGCTCGTCGTCACGCATGATGAAGAGCCGAAGATGCCGCCCGCCTCGGCCAAGATCCCCGACGGCGAGATCGATCTGATCCGGAAATGGATCGAGGGGGGCGCGCTGGAGAACTCCGGGAGCGTGGCCTCGGTCAAGGCGAAGCCGAAATTCGAGTTCAAGCTCGACCCGAAGTCGCTGGGCAAGCCGTCGGGGCCGCCGGCCATGCCCGAGAACGTCACGACCGAGCCGTTCGTCCCCCAGGCCAAGCCGGGCGCGGTGGTGGCGATGGCGGCCAGCCCATGGGCTCCCCTGGTCGCGGTCGCGGGGCACAAGCAGGTGCTCCTCTACCGGACCACCGACAATCACCTGGTCGGCGTGCTGCCGTTCCCCGAGGGGCTGATCTACGTGCTCAAGTTCAGCCGCAACGGCGACCTGCTGCTCGCGGGCGGCGGGCGCGGCGGCCAGTCCGGGGTGGCGGTGGCCTGGGACGTCAAGAAGGGGACCCGCGTCTTCGAGGTCGGCAAGGAATATGATATCGTGCTGGCGGCCGACATCAGCCCGGACCACGGTCAGGTGGCCCTCGGCGGCCCCGGCAAGGTCGTCCGCGTCTACAATACGGCCGACGGAGCGCTCGCCTTCGAGATGCGCAAGCATACCGAGTGGATCACGGCCGCGGAGTTCAGCCCCGACGGCGTCCTGCTCGCGACCGGCGACCGGAACAACGGCCTGATCGTCTGGGAGGCCGCGACCGGCCGCGAGTTCCACGACCTCCGCGGCCATGCGAGCTTCATCACCGACGTGAGCTGGCGGCTGGATTCGAACGTCCTGGCCTCCTCCAGCGAGGACGGGACGATCAAGCTCTGGGAGATGGAGAACGGCGGCAATATCAAGAACATCGGCGCGCACGGCGGCGGGGCGCTCTCGGTGCGATTCGCCAAGGATGGGCGGCTGGTGACGGCCGGCCGCGATCGCGTGGTCCGGCTCTGGGACCAGAACGGGAACAAGCAGCGCGACTTCGAAGGGTTCGGAGACCTGGCGCTGGAAGCCGTGTTCACGCACGACGATTCCAAGGTTGTCGCGGCCGACTGGTCGGGCGAAATCCGGGTGTGGGACGTCAAGGACGGGCGACGGCTGGCGAACCTCGCGGTCAATCCCGCCCCACTGGCCGTCCGGCTTCAGCAGGCGTCCCAGGCCCTGGCGGCCGCACAGGCCGAAGCCGACTCGCTGACCAAGCAAGTCGTACCCTTCCAGAATGCAATCGCTGCGACCCAGGCGACACTGACCCAGGTGCAAGGGAAGGTGGCCGCCGCCGAACAGGCCGCGGGCAAGCAGAATGCCGTCGTCCAGCAGTTCGACCAGGCGCTGAGACCGAAGGTCGCCATGGCCCAGGATGCGCGGGCCACGCTTCAGGCAGCCGAGCAACTCAACGCACAGGCCGTCGCGGCCGTCTCGGCCACCGACGCGGCGATCGGCCAGACGATCCAGGCCGAGAAATCCGCGACCGACGCCTTGAATGCGGCAAAGACCGCGGCCGAGAAGGCGCTGGCGGACAAATCGGCCCATGACCCGGCGCTGGTCGCCGTGTCCGCGGCGCTCAAGGCCGCGGCGACGCCCGAGGCGGACGCCAAGGCCGCCGCGGAGCTGAAGAAGCAGGCCCAGAAGGGCACCGAGCTGATCCAGGCGCTCGCCGAATCGGGAAGCCGGCTCTCCGCCGCGCGACAGGGACTCGCCCGGGCCATTGCCGCCAGGACCGCGGCGCCCCAGGCCGCGGCCCAGGCCCGGGTCGTCGTTCGTGCGGCCGCACTCGGGGTGAACTCGGCGCGCGAAGTTTCCAACCGGGCCGACCAGGACAAGGCCGCCACGGAGAAGTCCCTCGCCGACGCCCGCGCGTCCCTCCAGGCCGCGACGAACCAGCTCGCCGCGGTGAAGAAGGAGCTGGAACAAGCGAACGCCGCCAGGGCCGCCGCCGAGAAGATCCTGGCCGAGAAGCGGGCACCGCTCGACGCGGCGGTCGCGAAGGTCCAGGCCCTCAAGGCCGAGGCCGACGCCCTCGCCGTCGAGAAGAAGCGGTTCGATGGCTCGAAGGGCGGGCTCGCCTCGACGGCTCGCCCCGGATCTTGACACGCCGTTCCTCGGTCCCGATCGATGGAATTCCGGGTGTGTCTCTGCTAACCTGAAGCCTTGCAGGATTGACTGTTCTCCGGTCCATCATAAGTCGCTTCCTGGGACTGATCATCATGCCGATCCACGATTGGTCGCGCGTGTTCGACGGGGTTTTCCACGCTTTCCACCACGCGTGGATCGCGGAGCTTCAAACGGCCCTCAATAGCGGGATCTTGCCGGCCGAGTATTATGCCATGGCCGAGCAAGTCGCCCGACCCATCGTACTTGACATCTTGACACTTCAGAGCACCACGAGCGGCGATAATGGCTGGTCGGGGGAACCGGTCGCAGGGGCGACCGCCGTTGCCATGGCACCGCCTCGCGTGCGTTATCATGAAAGCCTCGCTGAAGAGAATTACACACGCCGACAGCGAAGTGTGGTAATCCGGCCCGCCAGCGATGACCGGATCATCGCCCTGATCGAAATCCTCTCGGCGGGGAACAAGTCGAGCGAGAAGGAATTCCGATCATTCGTAACCAAAGCCGTAGACGCGCTCGATCAGGGTTATCACTTGCTCCTGATCGATCTCCAGCCGAGAACGGCGCGCGATCCCGGCGGAATCCATCCCGTCATCTGGGACGAAGTCGGAGGCAATCCGAAGGCGGACCCGAGCGATCAGCCACTGACACTCGTCGCCTACGACGCCGGGCCCCCCATGACGTATTACGAGGAGCCAGTCGCGATCGGCGACAAGCTCCTCGACATGCCGTTGTTCCTCGCCCCGGGATGGTATGTCTCCGTGCCGTTGGAGGCGACCTATCAAGCCGCCTGGCGCGGCGTGCCTCGACGATACAAGGAGATGCTGGAGCCGACGGACGGAGCGCCTTGAATCCAGCGAGCTCGCGGTTTGACGGGAGGCTCACGCCGTCTCGATCCGCGCCGCCTCCGAGAGCCCCAGCTCGCCGATCGCATTCTCCTTCAAGACATGCTTGCGGATCTTCCCGGTGACGGTGCGCGGCAGGGTCTCGACGATCATGATGTACTGCGGGATCTTGAAGTAGGCGATCTGGCCCTGGCAGTAGTGTTTCAGCTCATCGACGGTCACGACCTCGCCCGGCCGGGGCACGACCCAGGCGGCGACGACCTCGCCGTACTTGGCGTCGGGTAGGCCGGCGACCGCGACCTCGGCCACCGACGGGTGGTGGTGGAGGAACTCCTCGACCTCCGGCGGGTAGATGTTCTCGCCACCGCGGATGATCAGCTCCTTGCTGCGGCCGACGATCCGGTAATTGCCGTCGGCGGGCGGCGGGCGAGGTCGCCGGTATGGAGCCAGCCGTCGGGGTCGATCGTTCGCGCCGTCGCCTCGGGGTTGTTGTAATAGCCGGCCATCACGCAATGACCGCGGACGCAAAGCTCGCCCGCGTCGTCGGTGCCCAGTTCGCGGCCGGTCGCCGGGTCGACCAGCTTGACCTCCAGGCCCGGGATCGGATGGCCGACCGTCCCGACCCGCACTTCGATCGGGTCGTCGACCGATGTAAACGTGATGATCGGCGAGGCTTCGGTCTGGCCGTAGCCGATGCAGATCTCCCGGATCCCCATCGACTTGACCACTTTCTCCATCAGGGGCAAGGGGCATGGCGCACCCGACATGATCCCAGTGCGCAGGCTCGTCAGGTCGAAGCGGGCGAACTCGGAATGCCCGAGCTGGGCCACATACATGGTCGGCACCCCGTAGACCGACGTGCAACACTCGGCATCGATCGCCGCCAGCGTGGCGCCCGCGTCGAACGTCGGGGCGGGGACCACGAGCGCCGATCCATAAACCGCGCAGACCAGCGAGCCCAGGACGCAGCCGAAGCAGTGGTAGAACGGCACCGGCACGCAGACCCGATCCTCGGCCGAGTAGCGGAGCCGGCCGCCCGTGTAGTAGGCGTTCATGAGGACATTCCGGTGCGTGAGCATCGCGCCCTTGGGCAGGCCGGTCGTCCCCGAGGTGAACTGGATGTTGTAGACGTCCCCGGCCCGAGCGGACCAGGCGCGATTCGCGAGCTCGGTCCGCGACGCCTCGTCGCCGCGCTCGAGTTCGGACCAAGTCCACCAGCCGGGGCCGGGCGAGTCACCCAGGGCGATCAGCCGCTCGAGACGCGGGAACCTCGCGGCGGACCAGTCGCGGGACGTCGCGCCGGCCACCTCGGGGCAGAGGGCCTCGACCATCGAGACGAAATCCGAGCCCTTGAACGGCGAGCCGACGACGAGCGTCGCCACGTCGGCCATCGCCAGCGCGTCCTTGAGTTCCTGGAGCCGATAGGCCGGGTTCACATTGACAAGCACGGCGCCGATGCGGCCGGCGGCGAATTGCACGACCACCCATTCCGGGACGTTCATCGACCAGATGCCGATGTGCTCGCCCCGGACGACTCCGATCGCGATCAGCGACTCCGCGATCCGGTCCACCCGCTCATCCAGCTCGCGCCAGGACCATCGCAGGCCGAGGCTCGGGAACACCAGGGCGTCGCGATCGGGATGGAGGCCCGCCGTGCGTCCCAGCACACTCCCGACCGTCTCGTCGACCAGCCAGGGGAGCGAGGTTCCAGGATCCTGGGCCATGATCGGGGCTCCGATTGCAGATATTCATTATCACGGTCATTTCGATCGCTGGATCGAGACAGGTAAATTGAGACATGGCCACTTACGCGGAAAGGATTCTTCAACCACAGAAATCAGGGAACGACACGGAAAAGAGAATCCAGATGAAGTCGTCCTCTTTCTCCTTTCCGTGTCCGTCCGTGTTTTCCGTGGTTATCCCTTCGGAATTCCCTTTCATTCAACCACGCCGGGCAATCCGTGATTCGATTCACTCGCTTCGCTCCATGTCCCTTCCTAGCCCGGCCGCGTTGCGGCCCAGCGCGGCGGTCGCTTCTCGACGAACGCGGTGATGCCCTCGTGGGCTTCCTCGGAGGACCGGATGACGGCGCTGATGGCCGCCGCGCCCCGGAGGTTCGCCGGACGGCCCTCGGTCTCGTCGAGGAGTCGCTTCGTCGTCGCCAGTGCGGTCGGTGCGGATTCCACCAGGCCCTGCGCAATCCGGACGGCCTCGTCCAGGCACCCTTCGACCGTCGTGACGGCATTGAGGAGCCCCCAGTCGAGGGCCAGCTTGCTGGTGATGAGGTCGCCGGTCAGGAGGAGTTGCCGGGCTCGGCGGTCGCCGACCTGCCGCGTCAAGTCGTGCATGACGATGGCGGCGACCAGCCCGCGACGGACCTCCGGGTAGCCGATTCGGGCGGTCTCCGAGGCGACGGCCAGGTCGCAGGCCGCCATCAGGCCGGCGCCGCCGGCCAGCGCGTCGCCATTGACCGCGGCGATCACCGGCTTGGGCAGAGTGTGGATGCACTGGAGCAAGTCGGCGAATTCCTTGAGCACCGCGATGATCGCGTATTCGCCGTCGGCCGCCGCGTGCATCTCCGCGGCCTCCTTGAGGTCCATGCCCGTGGAGAATGCGACGCCGGCCCCCGTCAGCACGAGGGCTCGCATACCCAGGTCGACACCGACCTCGTCGACGGCGTCGCGAAGATGTGCCAGCAAGGCTCGAGACAGCGCGTTGCGTCGCTCGGGGCGGTTCAGGGTCAAGACAGCGACGGGGCCGCGATCCTCGCGGAGGACGAGACGTGCACTCATGGGTTCGAGACCTCCAGGCCAGAGAAGGGTCGTTCATCCGGGACGGGCCGGGGCAATTCCAGTTCCAGGAGCACCACGCCCAGCGCCTTGCCCTGGGTGTCGAGCCGGAGCGAGCGGCTGGCTCCGCCGGCCAGGGCATGCTCGATCACGAAGTTGAACGCGTGGAGTCGGGGCAATTCGTAACGACGGACGGCGCCGATCCCCATCGGGCGCAAGAATCCGGCGACAGCCGCCTCGGTCAAGTGGGCTTCGAGCCAGGCGTACGCCGCTCCGTCGCGGGCCACCACGCCGATGTTGGATCGATTCCCCTTATCGCCGCTGCGGGTGTGCGCCAGGTCTCCCAGTCGTATCGTTGGGGCGTCTCCAACCATTGTCTATGCTCATCCCCCTGTCATCAAGGAGTTGTTGCCGACTGGGATCGCGCGAGGTCGCTCCCGGCCCATGCCGAGGCGGTCTCGACCTCGACGCGGACCCGGGCCTCGCCCAGCGCACGCGGCACCAGGGCCGGCCAGTAGCCGAACGCGGGGCGGGGCGTGGGCCGTCCGGCCGCATAACCGGCGATCCCGGGCGGTCCGGCCGTGACCAGGGGCGCCAGCTCGCGGCAGAACCGCTCGACCGCCGCGCGGACAGGGTCGCGGACCGTCACGCGAAGGACCACCTCGAACGGGGGCGTCGTCGTGCGGATCACGCCGGGCGCCACGTCGCCGGTACCGAAGCATTCGACTCGCGTGTCGGCCAGTTGGTGTCCTGCCCGACGGACCCGCTCCAGGATCACCTCGCCAGCGGCACGCGCCTTGGATTCGGCATCGCGGCCCACGACCGCGAGCATGCCGCTGGCCGTCCAGCCGTCTCGGTAGACGGCGACCAGCTTGAGCCGGTCCGACGGCGGATTCCCCGCGGCCCCCGTCACGACGACGCGATCGGTCCCCTGCTCCGCCATCGACAGCCGCGTGAAATCGACGTCCACATCAGGCGTACGATAGCACGCGGGGTCGTCGATCTCGTAGAGGAGCTGTTCGGTCACCGTCCCGACGCTGACGCGCCCCCCGGTCCCGGCCGGCTTGGTGATCGCGAATGAGCCGTCGTCACCGATCTCGGCGATCGGATAGCCGATCCCGGCGAGGTCCGGGATCTCGCGCCAGGCGTTCCACAACCCGCCGGTCGCCTGGGCGCCGCACTCGATCAGATGCCCGGCCGTCGACGCCCCGGCCAGTCGGTCCCAGTCGTCCCAGCCCCAGCCGAAATGGGCCGCCGCCGGGCCGAGCGTCAACGAGGCGTCGGCGACCCGTCCGGTCAAGACAAACCGCGAACCGCCTTTTATGGCCTCGGCGATCGGCCTCGCCCCGAGATAAACATTGGCCGCCACCAACCGCCCGGCGACCCCGGCGATCGGCTCCCCCGTCTCCAGATGGGCCAGGTCGAGTCCTTCCGCGATCCAGCCCGGGATCCGGTCGAGGACATCGTCGCCCGAGACGACCCCGACGGCCGTCTCCCCGAGCCCGGCGCGCGCCAGGATCGCGCCGCATCGCACCGCGCACGATCGCGGGTTCAACCCCCCGGCGTTGGTGACGATCCGCAAGCCCGGCTGCTGGAGTAGGATCGGCGCCAGGCGTTCGACGAGCTCGGGGAAGTCGCTCACGTACCCAGCGGATGGGTCCTTGGTCCTGAGATGGCTCAGGATCGCCATCGTCAGCTCGGCGAGGTACTCGAGCGTGAGCACGTCGAGCTGCCCGTCGCGCGCCAGGAGGTAGGGCGCGTCGAGGTTATCGCCCCAGAAGCCGGCGCCGTTGCCCACGCGCAAGGTTCCGGGAACGGGATCGAGGGCGCGAGCAACCATCGTTGCCAACCTTGATCGAGAGGGTGGATTGACCAAAGCTGCATGTTAGCTCAGAATCAAGAAAGTCGCAAATTGAGACCCGGGGCCCTCCCTTCGAGCCTTCGAGGTCCCGTTGGCTTTCCCTCGTTCACATCCGGCATGTTGATCTGACGTGGGACGAATTCGACGAGGCTATCGTGCGGATGAAGAGGCGAGGCAAGTGAATCCTTCGTGCGAGAAGACTCTCAGGTATTATCACGAGGGGCGGATCACGGCAACGGGCTTCATCATCGACTTCTTGAACTCGGCCGATCAGGATGACATGAGGGAGGCCCTGGAGATCCTACCGCCCGAATTGCTCGAGCGGCTGAGAGATTTCGTCGCGACCTGGAGGCCGGACCTGAGGGTCTTCCGCGGGCCTCCCCCGGACCCGAATGCCGTGAAAATGGCCAGGGAACTGCTGGCGAACACGGCGAAATCGACGTGACAGAGATGCCTGTCACCGCTCTCACGATCCGACGGCGCGAGCTTCATCGCGAGAACCTCCAGGCCGTGTCGTGTTGCGCCACGAGTTCAGCGAGCGACGGCCAGCAAGATGCCCAGGATCTTGCCGACCTGGCTGAGATAATACTCCGGTAGATCGACGAATACGCAATCGCCTTCCAGCTTCAGGAACCGCCAGATGTTCCCCGTCGTCACGGCGCCGTGGATCACCGTTGCCATCAAACCTTCGCGCTCGTTAAATGTCCGGGCACCGACCATCGCCGCGACACACTGACCTAACCCGCTCGTTATGTCCTCGCGCTTGGCTTCGACGACCGCGATCAACGGATGACTGAGAAAGTACCGCTCGGGGGAAAGGGCCAGCAAGTAGTCGCATACGCCGCTCAGTCCGCGCTCCTTGTCTACGTCGAGGCTCAGGCCGGAGAAGAGGTTGATACGATGGCCGGAGAGACGCACCAACTCCATGAGGATCGGGGCGATGATCATTTCGGACCGAGCCTTCTCCGTGTTCATCGCCAAGGCCACCGGACTCCACTCATCCAGGAAATTGCGGAGCTGAGGACCCGGCTCGGCCTCTGGGGTCGCGTTATAGAGATCGATGTCCTCGCGGAGGGTCAGACCGAACTGTTCCCGGGCGGCCCGCAGGTTAAAATCGCTGTAAGCCATTGATTTTGATCCCAGGGGTACACTCGCTTGAAAAGGATCCACACGAGCCATCGCT
Source organism: Isosphaeraceae bacterium (assembly GCA_052148775.1). GTDB lineage: Bacteria > Planctomycetota > Planctomycetia > Isosphaerales > Isosphaeraceae > CAVZRC01. The sequence goes on from JBKQHM010000093.1 coordinate 23,036, forward strand.
TGAGCTTACACCTGGAACACGCCCGTGCTCAGCGGGACGGCCTCGCGGTTGCGTACGGCGACGTCGAGGGCCAGGATCAGTACGTCGCGGGTCTTCGCCGGGTCGATGATCGCGTCGAGCCAGAGCCTCGCGGCGGCGTATCGGATGTCGGTCTCTCGATCGTAACGACCGCGCAGCTCCTCGGCCATGGCCGCGAGCTTGGCGTCGTCGACCCGCTCGCCCTGTCGCTTGAGGGTCGCGACGTTGACGTCGAGCATGGTCCGGGCCGCCTGCGGGGCGCCCATGACGGCATAACGCGCCGACGGCCAGGCGAAGAGGAACCGCGGGTCGAAAGCCCGGCCGCAGAGCGCGTAATGACCCGCGCCGAAGGAGTGGCCCACGATCAGCGTGAGCTTCGGCACCGTGCTGTTGCTCACCGCGCTGACCAGCTTGGCCCCGCGGCGGATGATCCCGCTGCGCTCGGCGTCGCGGCCGACGTCGAAGCCATTGACATCCTGGATGAAGAGGATCGGCAGCCGGGCCTGGTTGCAGTCGAGCACAAACCGCGCGGCCTTATCGGCGCTGTCGCCGTAGATCACCCCGCCGAACTGGAACGGGCCACCCCCCTCGGGACGGAACCGCAGCCGTTGCGTCGCCACGACCCCCAGCGCGATCCCGCCCATCCGGCCGAACCCGCAAGCGAGCGTCCGGCCGAACTCGGCGCGGTACTCGTCGAACCGGCCGCCATCGAGCAGCGCCGCGAGCAGGTCGCGCACGTCGTACTGCGCCGATGGGTCCGAACGGACCACGGTAAACAGGTCATCGGCGGGCCGCGAAGGCGGCTCAATCGTGTCCCGGCTGATCTTCACTTCCGGATCGGGGGGCAAGAGCGCGATCAGCCGTCGCAGTCGCGACAGGCAGGCGTCGTCGTCGGGCTCGTGGTAATCGATGGTCCCGCTGATCGCCGAATGGACGCGGGCGCCGCCGAGGTCCTCGTGCGAGATCTCCTGGCCGATCGCCGCCTTCACGAGGGACGGGCCCGCAAGGTAAAGCCCCGAGCCCTCCGTCATCAGCACCGTGTCGCACAGGACCGGGAGGTAGGCGCCGCCGGCCACGCAATTCCCCATGATCGCGGCGAGTTGCGGAATCCCCCGCGCGGAGAGCACCGCGTTATTGCGGAAGATGCGGCCGAAGTCATCCTCGTCCGGAAAGACCTCGTCCTGCATGGGCAGGAACACGCCCGAGGAGTCGACCAGATAGATCAAGGGCAATCGATTCTGGCCGGCGATCGTCTGCGCCCGGAGGATCTTCTTGATCGTCATCGGGAAGCAGGCTCCGGCCTTCACGGTGGCGTCGTTGGCCACCACCATCACGCGTCGACCGTGCACCGAGCCGATGACCGTGACGACGCCCGCACCCGGGGCCCCGCCCCATTCCTCGTACATCTGGTAGGCCGCCCACAGACCCAGCTCCAGGACGGGCGCCCCAGGATCCAGCAGGCCGTCGATCCGCTCGCGCGCCGTCTTCCGACCCTTGGCATGCTGTCGCGCGATCGCCTCCGGGCCGCCCCCCAGGCGGAGCCGGTCCTCGTCTTCGATCAACTTGGCGGTCAGGGCACGCAGGTCGCGTTCGGTCGTATGGTGGCCGTGAGCTCGGGGATCGGCGGATCCTGCGGACATGCTTCTCTCCAGTAGTCAGTAGTCAGTAGTCAGCTCGGAGAATGAGAAGAGGTGGTGTCTCCACCACCCCGTGACTTCCAATTAGCGGATCCTACCGGCCCTTCCTTCTTGACTGACTACTGGCTACTGACTACTGGCTACTGCGCCCTAATGCAGCCGCGGATCGGTCGCGGCGATGATCGAGCTGACGGCCTGCTGATTGAAGCCCTTGTAGCCTTCGCGACGCTCCAGGTTCTCGAGGTGGCTGCCGATCGCCCCGTCCCGGAGGAATTTCTCATGTTGATCGCCGTTGATCCAGCCGAGCTGGAGCGCGCGATCGGCGCGAAGCGGCGAGACGGACCACCGCTCTCCGGCGGTGAAGGCTTGCCTCAGGAACGGGAAGTTGGAGAAGGGGGCCATGGTCTCGATGCCGGCCTCGGCCTTGAGGCCGTCGCGCAGGTAATCGAAGTCGAACTGGGCTTCCAAATGGTGCATGCCCGCTTCGAGGATCGACTCTCCATGCAGCGCGACCCAGAGTCCGACGGTGCCGGGCCGCGGCAGCTCGGCGAGGGCCTTGTGCGCGAAGTCCTCGGTGGCCTCCTCCGGCGCAAGGTCGAGATCGGCGAAGATGACGATCCCCGTGACGGGGTGCTCTAGCACCTGGGCACCCCAGCCCGCGTGGGCCCCGGCGTGGAACCGCTCGCGGAGCCGGAAACCCAGCTTCGCGAACATCCCCATGACGCGCGGGAAGAACCGGCGCGAGCAGCGGAAGGTATGATGGTCGTGGTTCGCCCAGCCGAGCCCGAGCCGGTCCTGACGGGCCTTCTGCACCCGCGCGGCCGCGTTGCGAGACTGCCAGTACTCGCGCTCGGCTTCGAAGACGAGATGGCAAGCCAGGTCGATCGAGCCAGACAGCTCGATGACGCGCTCCAGGGTCAGTTCCGTGGCCGACATCCCTTCCGCATCGTCGTCGAACCGCCGCCGACGCGCCCTCCAGATGTCGAGCGCCGCCAGGGCGTCGCGCGCAGCGTGCGGATTCATCCGGCCGGCACGCGCCAGATCGCCGGGGAACGGCTCGAAACCCAGGTAGCCGCGCCGCTCGACGACGGCCAGAGTCGTCCGCGCGCCGGGAACCCGGCCGATCCGGTAGGGACCCATCGGATGGCCGAGGATTTCCAGGCCCAGGTCGTGGGCGCGGGAGAACGCCGCGACCGAATCGACCTTGATGGCGACCTCCAGCACGCCACCCGACGCCCCCTCGGAACCGCCCGCGATCGCGATCCGCGGGAAGATCCCGCCCGGATGGCCGAAGACCGGCACGC
>JBKQHM010000094.1:0-6956 GCA_052148775.1 Isosphaeraceae bacterium
CCGACCCGGTGCGCAACAAGGCCGGCGCCGCGGGTACGGATCGACAGGGTCGGCTGCGCTACCATTCCTATGGCAGCGCGACGGCCGACGGCCTGCGGGCCTTGCTCCGCTGTGGCCTCCCCAAGGATCACCCGCGGGTCGTGGCCGCCCGACGATGGTTGGAGGCGCATTTCTCGGCCTCATTCCACCCCGGTACGTTCGAGAGTGCCCGCGAAGGCGACCGCGACGCGACGTATTTCTACTACGTATGGTCGGTTGCCCATGCCTTCCGGGCGCTGGGGATCGCGGAGATCCGCGTCGACGGCCAGAGAGTCGCCTGGGCCGAATCCCTCGCCCGCGAGCTGATCCGTCGCCAGCGCGACGACGGGACCTGGACGAACCGCTTCACGGCCTCGAAGGAGGATGACCCGCTGGTCGCGACGTCATTCGCGGCCGGGGCGCTGGGGATCTGCCGGACTGTGCTTGCGCGCTGATCGCGGCCTTGTCCCCTGAATTTACGACGGAATCCTGCCCCGCTCCCCGGAGTCTCGCTTACAGCGACCTGATGAACGACCAAAGCTCCGTGAACGCATCGGAATCCCAGGGCCAGTATCCCGCCTGGGCGGCTTCGCCGACGCGCTTGCCCGGCTCCAGGCGCGATGCGAGCCAGGCGTGAGCCCGTGCCTTATGCAGGTTGGTCGGAAGGGGGCCGTGCCCCTGGAGACATTGGAAATAGCCTTCCACGCAGGGGAATTCGGGCGATGTCGATACGGAGTGAAGGCAAAGGGTTTCCAACATCCCGTCATCAATGCCGTTCGGGACGATGAAGACACCCACGCGAGGTGGACCATCGACGAACCGGCCATGGGCAGCCGGACAGGTAAGCCCGACGTGTTTCAGGGAACCGCATACGGATTGAAATGCCTTGATGGCCTCGGTCGTCGCAATGCTGACGGCGGGTGGATCGCCGAAGGGCGTGTCGGCATCCCGGAACACGGCGAGGGATTGAACACTCGAGAATCGCGGGTCGTTTACCAGGCCGGAGAGGTTTTGCGTCAAGCGGGACTTCCCACCAATGGGCATGACCTGGATATCGGTGAGTCTGAGGTGGTCCCGCATCGCGGCCGTGAAGAATTCCTCTTCGTCGCGTCCCTCGACGATCAGCAGCTTGGGTCTATCGATCTTCATGATCATCCACGCACCTCGAAGGGTACCGTGCGGACGGCCTCCATCGCTTCGTCGCTATAGGCCACCATGACGTGACGGTCGTCCCGCTTGTCGATGCGAAAGAGACCGAGTATCCCCTCACTTTCGGCGAACACGTCCAGCGCCGAACGCATAATCTCGTCGTTGTGAGTCGTCCCGAACAACTGGACGTTATGTTTCTCGGCCAATTCTCGCAGGAGCTTCCACAAATCCGGCATCACCGAGTAATGAAAGCCGTTGTCAATCTCGTCGATGAGCAGGACGCCGTTCCTCGACGCCGTCAACTCGACGATGATGGAGAACAGGCGAACGAGGCCCTCCCCGCCGACGGCGAGGGGCACGAGCGTGTCCAGGCCGATATCCAGGTAGATTGATGGGCCGCTCGGTTCGGAAACGACTTCGATCCGTTGCACTCTCTGATCGATGATGTGCATACCCTCAAGGACGTCGCGTTCCTGTTTGATCTTCAGGAGGAAGCTGAATTGTTGGGCGTCACGGGCCATGCTGGAATAGGCGCGTGCGGATAACATCGTAGTCCGAACAAAGTCGTCCCGATCCTTACTCGGCGCATCGATGTTCCCGGACTTGGGGTCGAAAATCGAGTTCGTAAGGAATTCGTTTCCGGTGGCGCCGATGTAGCGAAGTCGCAGACCTCCGATGTCGAAGTCCTGGGTTGCGGCGGCGATGCCGACTTCTCCCTCCGATGACGGCTCGTACGAGTCGGCGAAACTCGAGACCTCCAGGGCCTCGATTCGGAGTTTCCTCTCCCTTCGGTCGCCAGCTTGCTGCCCGACGATCTCGATGGGAATTCGAGGATCCAGGTTGTGGAAAAGCGGCCGCCACACCGGATCCGGGGAGGCTCCGCCCCATCGCTGCCCTCGCAACTGCCCGAGCGTCGTCGGCACCAGAGGACTGGTCGCTCCCCCGAGGAGAAAGAGGCTTTCGAGGAATGTCGTCTTGCCTGAGTTATTGCAGCCCACGATCAGGTTGATGCGGCGGAGGCCCTTGGCTTCGAGCGACTCGATCCCACGGAAGGACTTGATCGAAATTCGGGAATACATGAGTCGTTTCCTATGAGTTCGGAAGACCGGTCGCGATATCGAGGCTCGTCATTCCAGGGCGGAGATCGGTTTGGGTGAGACGACTCGGGGATTATAAGTCACCGTGATTGTTCCTCGAGGTTGTCCGTCGCTCAACGTCGATAAGCAGGCGAGGTCGAATAGGTGATATCATGATTTAAGGAATCGCAGAATGATTCACGGCGAAGCGAACTTCGGGCAACGGGTCGCTCCTTGCCTCTTCGACCCATCTGGAGATCGTCGGGTGGCCACTCCAGCCGGCTTGCGAGAAAGACACAGCGAGCTTCGCGGCACTGGCCCGATACTTGGGGATTTGGTCGTGAGGAATGTTAGACGCACCGTCCTCATACAATCGTCGGTATCGTGTCTCTTTCAGCAGGAACTCCAGGCCGACGAGTAGGGATCGAACGACTGAGGCTTTCAGCGATTCAGGCGTCTTACTCACGATCTTCCCGGCGTGATCGAGGGCCGGGAGCAGCGCCGATCGAACGCGCCCGCGGATGACGGAACCGAATACGTCCAGTAACTCCGAGGGCATGGCAGTTCCCCCGCAAATCTCCGGACGTGTCGTCCAAAGGAACAGGGCTCGGATGCTCGATTCCGCCCTGGAGGAATCGCTCGACATGAGACCGCCGTCGAGCGCCTCTACGACGGAATCGTGAGACTCAGGGAACAGCGGAATCAGCCGCGGGAGGACACGCTCGATCGGAAGATCATCGCGCTGCATCGCTGTAAGAAGATCCCTAACCCGGGTGGGTAAATCATCGCCGCGTGAACATAGCGGGAGAATAACGTATTCGAAAACGTCGAGGATCTGACGCAATGTCTCATGGGGCTTCTCGCCAGACAACATGGCGAAAGGCTTGTCCTCCCACCAACCTTCAATTCCCGTGAGAATCTTCGCGACTTCGGCTCGCGTCCATATCGACTTGTGAGGTCGGCCACTCCTGCTCTTGTCCTGAGAACACCGAACTGCGGAGACGATCTCGCGCAGATTCGCCATCGGGTGATTCAAGCAATGTGTCTTGAATGCTCGCTTCTCGGCTACGGGAGACGGACCAGAGAGGCTTAGGAACCGGTGGGCGCGCAACCCTGTCAATTCAGGTAATCCCGTCAACGGCTCGAGGTGCTGCCAGACAACATGTCCAAGCCTCTCGACCTCCTGAGCATGAAGGAATTGTCGCAAGTGGAGGATACCCAAACGCTGGCTGGAACGCTCCTGGACATCGGAGGGTGAACCCTCAGCGATCTTGAGAAGCCACCCAATGATGCCGTCCCATTCGGAGGTTCTTTCAGCTCGGGACGGAAATGGTTGGTCGAGGTCGTGAAAAACAAGGCTCGGCTCGGGCCAGAATGGGGAAATCTCGACTGAGAATCCGTCGATGCCCGGTATCGGAAGCGAGAAGAGGCCCAATGCATAGCGAGCAATGACTTGGGCTGGAACCGACGCGATGATCCGGTGGAAGAGGGGCCCAATCTGCTTCCCGAACAGTGACGACTGGACAAAGCCAAGCGTCTTATAGCATTCGATAGCTCGCGTGAATTCGCGATCGATCTGGCTATCATCGAGTCGAAGAACAAGCCCTGACATCAACTCCAAGCCCGCCCGGATTTGATGGGCAGCGACCTTTTTCAGCTCTTGGCTGATGATGGAATCGAGTCCGCAGAGAACCGAGACAGAATGGGAAAGTGCCTGGTTGGCGAAACCGTAGATCCTTCTGACGGTTGACGTTTCGAGCACCGCGACCTGATGGTCAGCAAACTGCCTCTTGATGCCTTCCTGATAGGCGATGCGAAGGAGTATCCCTGTGGCATACTCGGGGATAATCGGCATAAGCGATTCGACGGCGAGGCTGAGGAGATTTTCGCCCCACAGATGATACCTGGTGCGCTGAGAATGGGCAGCTCCCTCGATGAGGCGTGGCGCGTCCTCGTTGGTGTGCTGTCCATATCGGATAGGATAAGCAGCCTCCTCGACAAATCGAATCGCCTGGAAGGCGGGCGGAGGGTCGTATGCAATGTCGCCATCTTTAAAGCTGAGTATCGTGCTGAAGTCTTTACGCGAGACCGCCAACGCGAGATACGTCCTCAGAGTTTCCGCCTCGACGTTTGGATTGCAGTGACATCGAATGAGTTTATCCCAGCGACCTGTGAATTCGTCCGGGGCGACAGGCGGGTTGTTCGGTGGCAACAATCTTAGGGCATGAATGAGATTCATGGCCAAGCCCTCGCGCGAGAGCAGCGCGAAATCGTCAACGCCTGGTTGAAGCTTTTTCCGGACTTCCGCCAATGCGTCATCGGCCATGGTTCTCGCGAGCCTAACCTCGCCAATCTCAATAGAAAGAGCGGCTCTACGCACATTCCAAAGAGGATCATCGTCTTCGACTTCCCAGGATCCCAGGAGATTGCGGACTGAAGCGTGGTCCATTTGGCCTAGGTCTTTCAGGCACTCTTCGTACCGGACTCTATCGGAAATTCCTCGACTCGATGCTTTCACAGCTAGGAGCCGATCTCGCCATAGCTGGAACAGCGCGTCATCCCCCGCTTCCCGCGCGTAGCGGAGAATTGCGAGCGCCAACTCGGGCCAAGCCGCGTACGCGTAGGACCAATCCCATCGCTCGACGGTATTCCCCTCAGGCCGCTCGGCCGAATTCGGGAGGCAATCGATCTTAAATGGATTGACCCCCTCAAGCACCTCCACGATAACTCCGGCGATGTCAGGCCAGAGAGGAAACAGGCAACGCTCGAGCCGCCAGTTCAACTCGTGGAGAATCCGCAATCTTTGAGGTGGTCTAGCCTTCCAGAGCATCTCGCGCAGTCGACGGATCCAAGACCAAGTGTGATTCCAGATGAGATCGCGGTTGAAAGAGGGTGCGATGACCCAGCCTGGATAGTGCTCACGATTGAATGACCATCTCTCGAGCAAAGTGCTCACCTGTTGCTCGTCCAGCGATGATCCTACTGGCCCGACTGGCTCATCCCGATACGGCAGTCTTAGCGGGCGAGGTATTTTGGGCAGGTCGGTGGAACGCAGAGGTCGTGGCGGCATAGTAACCAGTGGCCACAGGTCTAACCGGGGCGGCTTGCCGTCCGCCAAATTCGCCAGAAACCATTCGAGTGCCTTCGCGTGGCGAATGCTCTCGTCAGGCCAACGTTTGCGCGGAAAAAGTGGCGTGAGATCGATCGGGACTACGTTGCGATCGTGGAAAAGGTTGCGTTTGGCATGATTCAAGTCGAGTAAGCCGCACAGATAGATTTGTGGCGCGGCGTTTCTCAGATTGTCCCTGACCCAGCCGGTCCAGTGGAGAAAATTGGGGTCGGTGCCCGAGAATCCCACGAGACAGAGGATGTTCTCCATCATGATTTGTTGAACAAGGTTAACGAATGGAGCATGGTCTCTTGGGTACGTCCGGAACTGCTCCTCCGAGAAGACGAACGGGCGTTTGGAGGGAAAGCTTCCATGCAGCTTTACGATCCGCGGCCGGGAGACCCTGCGCAGTTCCGAGGCATCCACCACCAGCTCGTAGTTTCGGTCGACCAAGCCAAGAGTGGCGCGTTCCAACAAGGTGTCGTAATTCGTCGTAAACACATCGGACCAAGGCAACCGGAGCAGGTGTCTATGGAGATGGCCCGGCTCATATAACTTGTCCGGGATCGCCGAGAGCAGGAATTCGTCCAACGCCGCAACGCCGTACGCGGACCTGTATTCTTCTGCCAGCCGCAACGCCCCACTCGTGGCCGCCGCCTGTCGAATTGCCTCAGCGGCATCCCTTGGGTAGTGTTCCGAAGGGTACAACTCGTCAACGAGTCGCTTCGTCAGGGCTTCCCATGTCGGGAAACGGGGCGCGAACGGACTCGTCGGTTTGGCATTGAGGCTGAACCCCGCTCCAACCATGACGGCGGCTCGCCCGAACTCTGCCCTTTCCCAGAGAGCGGTTCGAATCCTTTCGATGTGATTCTGATCGGGAAAGTAATCCATAACACCGACTTTTCTCACGACATCCGTGGCGCAAGAGAAAGCGATATTATAACCTTTCGCGAGGAGCGGTCAAACCCCTCGAGAGGTCCCTTGATGTTGCGCCTGTGCCAAAATTACGTCGAATCACGGACTGCGAGTGTCGCCGGATGCTCTGAGGCTCGCAGTTGGTTCATGCTTGAATGGTTGGTCGGTCCGTCCATTTATTCTCATCTTCGGCGACGAACTTGGCTACGATCGTCGGTTCAATTGGCCTGGTCATCCAGCAAGTCAGAATCTTTGGCCCGACAGATCTCATTCATTCGACTTATTCCTCCTTTTTCGTCATCCGGCGTGTTTCCAGCATCCGGCGGGACCGCTCCAATTCCGCGAGGAGGGTCTTCTCATCCGGCAGCGTGGTGCGGTACTCGGCGGCGAGCACCTTGTTGGGCAGCGTGTCGAGGGCGTAATGGACGACGGCCTGATCCTTCTGGGTGCAGAGGATGACGCCGACGGGCGGGTTCTCGTCGGGGTGCGTCCAGTGCTCCTGGGCATACGTGAGATACAGGTGCATCTGGCCCGAGTCGGCGTGGGTGAACTTGCCGAGTTTGAGGTCTAATGTGGCCAAGTTGGTTATGTGGCGCAGGCCCGAGCAACCGCCAGTTCCTTCGAACAGGATACTGGTCGAGTGCCACATAAGCTATCGGGTTTCGGTGCCCGACGGAAACATACCAAGC
>JBKQHM010000095.1:0-4930 GCA_052148775.1 Isosphaeraceae bacterium
CTAGCCAGCTCGAAGACACACGAGCCTTTGAAGCCGCCTGTCTGCCATCCGGGATCTCAAGCCTCTCGAATCCATGGGCCGTCGAGGCTTCGATCGAGGGCCGCCTTGTCGGGTGGTCGAGGCGCGCCGTAGAATCGATCCCATGAATGCGCACTCCACCACGAACGATGGGACGATCACACGAGCGATCCTCGCCGGTCTGGCTGCAACGCTGTCGGTGGCGATCCTCCTGTCAACCCGGGCCCATGGCCAGGCCGGGGGGGAATCCCTCGAGCGTCCGGACGGCCGGCGCGTCGAAGGACGGATCGAGGGGAGCGCGACCGCGGGGTTCCAGTTCATCCCCAAGGTGCAGGGCGGCGACGTCGGCGGCGCGATTGCACTGGAGCCCGGGTCGATCATCCAGCATGAGGGCTCGGCCGCGGACACCCTTGCCGGCGCGCCTCCCTTTCACATCCTGGTCGGCGAGACGGCACAACTCTCCGGCACGCTGCGAGAGTTGACGCGGGACTCGCTCCGACTGGCCGTGGGATGGCAATCCGGCGAGGTCGCGCTGTCGAGGCGGTGCGTCCAGGCGATCGTGCAGCGCCCCGGCGAGGCGCGGGTGCTGGCCGATGGCTTCGAGACCCTCGACACTTCACGATGGTCGATCGCCGGGAAGACGGAGCTGGTCAACGAGCCGCGCCTCGGGGAGAGGAAGAGTCTCCGCCTGGGTGCCGAGGGGGCCTCGCTGGTCCACAACCTGGAAGAACCCCTGGCGTCCGGACGGCTGGAACTGGCCTTCCTCGACGAGGGGGCGATCGCCGCCGGGAGCGAGTGCGTCGTCGAGTCGACCTTCCGCGGCCCGGCTGGTCCGACCGCGATCCGGATCATCCTGGGCTGGTCCGAGGAGAGCCTGGCCGTCGAGTCGCCGAGCGGCCTGCAAGTCCAGCGGCTGGCGCGCACGCCGGGATGGCATCGGCTCTCCTTGCGATTCGGCCCCGACCAGACCGAGATCTCCGTGGATGGCAAGGAACTGGCCCACGGCCGAGGTCCCGGGGGTCCGCTGGCCAAGATCAAGCTGGCCACCCAGAGCGGCCTGGCATCGCCTCCGAAATCGATGGCCGCCCACTTCGATGACCTCCAGCTCATCCGCTTCGCCGAGCCGCCGGCGAGCCTCGAGGTCGACATCAGTCAGGACGAGGCCCGGCTCGTCATCGGCGACCAGCTCTACGGCGAGATCCAGGGCGCCGACCCCCGCCGCGTGGTCATGGCCGTGGACGGCAAGCTCGTCTCGCTCCCCTGGGGCGAGGTCTCGGGGCTCTATCTCCGTCGGATACCCACTCCGGGGACCCCGATCGAGGGGCTGCTGGTACGGGCCCAGTGGCGATCCGCGCCGGGCGACCGCCCGACGGACGTCGACTTCGCCGAAGGCTCGCTGCTCGCCCAATCACCCTCGTCCCTCACGCTGGCGACCCCGTATTCGGGCACGCTGACGATCCCGCGCAACGACCTGCGCCGACTCGTCGTGCTCGGCCGCGGTCGACGCCTGGTCATCGACACGTCGGCTCACCATCTCGGAGACGAGATCTCCGTGAGTCCCCCGTTGCTCGATCCGCCGCGTCCGGAAGGCCTCGCGCTCGACCGGACGGTCGAGCTGGCCGAGCTCCCGGAAAGACCGGCCGAACTGGTGCTCGACGTCATCGGGGTCATCTCCGAGTCCGGCGACAGCGCGTTCTCACAGCAGGTCCGCAACGGCGAGTTGCGTACGGATGTCTCGATCAACGGCCGGCGGTTCGACTACCTGAATCGTCACATCAAATCGACGACGAACGACGTACCCGAGCGGATCCGGATCCCGATCCCGCGCGAGGTGCTCCATGGGGGCAAGAACTCGATGCGGATCGAAGTGACCGGGTCCGGCAACCCGGATTCCCGCCGTTACGACGACGTGGGGATCCTCCAGATCGCCCTGGAATTCCCTCGTTAGTCATTGGTCATGGGTGTGTCGTTCGCTGACGCGGATCGACCAGTGGGTGGGCGTCAACGGAGGCGCTCGAACGCCAGGGATGAAGGGCCGAGAAGTGAAGACCCTGACACGCAGCATGGTCCGGCACGCACACGCGATCGCCCGCGAGGTCGGCGCGCGGGTCATCCTGCTGCACGCCGACGTCGTCGAGGAGGATTGCGACCTCTCGGCCTTGATCCAGGACGTGGATTTCCGCGTGATCCTGGTCTCGCGCCGCCCGGCGTTCTCGGCGCCGCCGGGCTGGGACGAGCAGTGCGTGGTGGTCCGGGTCCCGGACGTGGCGATGACGCGGACGGGCCACATCAAGGTGGCGATCCTGGTCGCGGCGGCCGAGGGCCTGATCCGCCCCGGCGACCGGATCCTCTGCCTCACGGGCCTGGACCTCTCCGGCATGATCGACACGATCATGGTCCTCGACATGGGGACGGAGATCGAGCTCTTCTCGTCGGCGACGGCCGAGCCGCTGCCGCCGGACGTCACGGCCACGGTCTTCGAGCGCGTGCTGACCCTGGCCGGCGAGTTGGGCGTGGAGGGCCGCGAGGGGCGACCGGTCGGGACGCTGTTCGTGCTCGGCGACAGCGATCGGGTCCTCTCGCACAGCCATCAACTGGTGATCAACCCGTTCCACGGCTATCCCGAAGCCGAGCGGAACATCCTCGACGGCCGGCTGGAGGAGACAATCAAGGAGTTCTCGGCGATCGACGGGGCGTTCATCGTCCGGGGCGATGGGGTGATCCTGGCCGCCGGCCGCTACCTGGCCCCTCGGGGCAAGCTCGACCAGCCCCTCCCCCAGGGCCTGGGCACTCGGCACGAGGCCGCCGCCAGCATCACCGCCACGACCGGCGCGATCGCCCTCTGCATCTCCCAGTCGACCGGGACCGTCTCCATCTTCAAGGGAGGCCGGCTGGTCACCGACATCCAGAAGCCCTGGGGCCGCGCGGCGGGCTCGCTCTAACGGACCGATCCCCGTAGGGTGGGGGCACGGCCCGCCAGTCGCAAGCCCGGTGGGCCGTGCCCACCCTACGAAGAGCAAGCCCGGTGGGCCGTGCCCACCCTACGAAGAGTTCAGTCATTCCCCCGGACATGCTTGCTTTCGTATGGCTACGTTCGTCATACTAGGTTGACGCGACGACTCTGTTTGGGTGGTATCGAATCGAGGAATGGGCGATGTCGACGGAGACACCATTGGTCGGTCGGATCGACGGCGATGGGCCGGCGGTCGCCGCGGAGATCGCGGCGGCGATGGCCGGAGACGCGTCGGCGCGATGGCGTGCGCTGGAGGCGTGCCGCGATTATCTCCAGTTGGTCGTGCGGCGGGGCCGCTGGTCCGACCCATCGGGGCGTTCGGCGAGCTCGGACCTGATCCAGGAAACCATCGTGGATGCCTGGCGCAACTTCTCCGCGTTTCAAGGCCGGACGCCCGCGCAGCTCCGCGGCTGGATGCGGGCCATCCTGGTCCATGCGTCGCTCAACGCCCGGCGTCGACGGCACGAGGCCCGGATCGAATCCAACGGCGGCGCCGGGGAAGTCGCCGGCACGACGACGTCGCCCAGCCAGGCCGCCGACAAGAACGCCTCGCATGCGGCCCTGGACGTCGCGCTCGCCGGCCTGCCACCGAGATATCGCATGGCCGTCCACCTGCGGCTCTGGGACCGGCGGTCCTACGCCGAAATCGGCGCGGAGCTGAGTGTCTCGGAGGACGCCGCGAGGATGCTCTACGTGCGGGCGATGGCGAAGCTCCGCGAAGCGATGAGGCCCGGCCATGATCCCGGATGAGGCGAATCCTCCGCCGGTCGACGAACAACTACTCGCGGAGATGATGGCCTTCGACGCCCTGCTGCACGACTCCGCCTACGCGACGGAGCGAGACGCGGGGCCCCCCACCTCCCCGGGCGAGTGGGACGACCGCGGGCGGAGCCGGCTGCTGCTGCTCCTCAAGATGCTGGACGCGACCGAATCCTCGAAGGGCCAGCCGGCGGATGCCAGCGCCACGGCCGGCCAGTATCAACCGCACCCACCTCGTCCGCTACTCGACCGATTCGACGTCCTCGACAACCTGGGATCGGGCGGGTTCGGGTTCGTCGTCCGCGCGCGCGACCGCCTGCTGGGCCGAGAGGTCGCACTGAAGATGCCCTTGCCCGAGCGCGCAATGGCGACGGACGACGTCCACCAGTTCCTCCGCGAAGCCCGCGCCGCCGCGCGGCTCGACCATCCCAACATCGTCCGCGTCTTCGACGCCGGCGAGCTCGGCCCCCTGGGCTATTTCATCGCGTCGGAGTTCTGCCCCGGGCCGAGCCTCCGCCGTTGGCTGAAGTCGCACAACCAGCCCGTGCCGGCGCGGCTGGCGGCGAGATGGATGGCCGCGATCGCCGACGCGGTCCAGCACGCGCATGACCGCGGCATCCTCCACCGCGATATCAAGCCGGATAACATCATCCTCACGGGCCCCCAAGGGACCGGATCGACGGCCCGATCCGTCGAGCGTCCTTCAACAACCCCGGAGGGGGGCGGGGCAGGGGCCTGGCGTCCCATGAGCCCGGCCGATCTCGTCCCGCGGCTGACGGATTTCGGCCTGGCCAAGCTGACCGAGGAGGTCGGCGACGAGTCGCGGAGCGGGATCCGCATGGGCACGGCACCTTACATGGCGCCCGAGCAGGCCGCCGGCCGTCGCGAAGAGGTCGGCCCCGCGACCGACGTCTATGCCCTGGGCGCGACCTTCTATCAGATCCTGGTGGGCCGGACGCCGTTCCGCGGCGAGACCGAGGCGGAGACCTTGCGCCTGGTCCTCGAATCCGAGCCGGTCGCTCCGCGTTCGCTGCGCCCCGGGCTGCCGCGCGACCTGGAGACGATCTGCCTGAAGTGCCTCTGCAAGGAGCCGGCGCGGCGGTACGGCACGGCGGCGGACCTCCGCGACGACCTGCGGCG
>JBKQHM010000096.1:0-16471 GCA_052148775.1 Isosphaeraceae bacterium
CGCCCGTCCGGCCCGACGACGATACCATCCGTCCTGTCAATCGACGAGTCTCTGGGTCTCATAGCCTTGCCCGCATCGAGACGATCCGATTCCGATGGGTAGACGGCTACTCCACGTTTTCCAGGTCTGGTAGGCTGTCTCGATACGCACATTGGCATCGAGGCGCGTCATCAGATGCAACGGACGCCGGGTTTCAATCTGCGCCATGCACTCGCGGACAGCCCGCCCCGCGGCCCCGCTCGCTGGAGGGTCGGACGGACGCCGAGTTTCAATCTGCGCCATGCACTCGCGGGGATCGCCGCCCTGGCGATCGTCCTCGCCCTGTTTCGCCCCCTCTATGACCGGTTTCAAGCCGACCTGCAACGACAGGCCCAGATTCAGCGCGGAACGTCGATCATCCGGGCGTTCGGGCCGCTCAGACCAAACGAAGTGAGTCCCGCGACCTGGAGTGTTGCGGTCCAGGAGCTTCAACAGATCTGGACTTACTCGAATCAGGAATCAAGCCTCTCCTTGGCCGAGCGGGAAGACGTCCTCGACCAGATGCAGTCAATGCTCGAGCGAGGAAATGCCGGCGCGCATGAAGGGGACCTGCTGGCAATCCTGGATTCGATCGCCCACGCAAGGGCCGTTGCCGACCTGAGCGGAAAGCGAGAGTGGAGACCCTTCATCCCGTCGGTCGCGATGAGGCGATACTACATGCCATTCGACGTGATTTTTCGACACGAGGTCGATGAGCTATGGCTGCGGCGCCTCCAGTCGAGCGGTGGACGTTCAAGCCCTCGCATCATCCAGTTCGCCCTGAGATTCCTCGAGAAACCGTCCGACGACCCGGTCGCCGACCTCTCGGCAGGCCTCGCACATCCGGATTGGCGCGTCCGAACGATGGTGTGCCGTGGATTGACATCCCTGGTGCGCACCGGTCGAAGTGAAGAGGCTCTACCGATCCTCGTGCTTGCTCTGAAGGATCGCGATCCGCTGGTCCGCGAACTCGCCGCCCAGGGACTCCACTGGGGAAGTCCCGCCGGCGCCGCCGCCGTGCCGGCCCTGGCCGATGTATCCCAGCGTGATGTCTCGGTCACGGTCCGGCAAATTGCCTTGCAGACCATCTCCATGAACGGGCAGAATGCGGGGGAATTGGGGACATCGGCACTCATCGCCGCCCTGCGAGATCCCGAACCCCGTGTTCGGACTGCGGCAGTCAATGGGATAGGCTTGTTTCGGAACAAATCGAAGACGGCCATCGCGGCCGTGGTCGAGATCCTCGCGACCGATCCGGATGATCTGGTGCGCAACAGGGCGGCCGTCGCCCTCGCCGCCTCCGATGATGTTGCCCTGACAGTCCCGGCGCTGACGAAGGCCATGAACGACTACAATTCCCTCGTCCGGGATGAGGCGATCAAGAGCCTCACCGAACTCGGGCGTCTCGCGATCCCGGCGCTCGAGGCGATCCGCCAGGCCCCGAACGTCAAGTCGGAGACACGTCTCTGCGCCGAGCGAGCCCTGGGGAAGATCCGGGAACAAGGGACGAACAAGGGGCCATCGCCCTTCCGCGGAGTCCGATGAGTCAGTCCGCCTGCAAGGACGCCGACAGCTTCCCCAGCGCCTCGTTCTCGATCTGACGGACACGCTCCCGGGTCAGGCCGAGCGACTCGCCGATTTCCTTGAGGGTCTTCGGGGGCAGGTCGTTGAGGCCGAAACGCATCCTCAGGACCGTCGCCTCTCGCTTGTCCATCTCATCGAGCCGGTCGAGCACCAGCTTGAGGTTGTCGGCCTCGTCCATCACGACGTCCGGAGCGCGGTTGCGCTCGTCCATCAGCATCTCGCCCAGGCTCCAGCCGTTCTCAGGCTGATCGGTCTGGGGGACGAGGTTGTAGACCTTGATGGCCTTCTTGACGATCGCCAGTTTCTTCTTCGGGAGCTTCAGGGCCTTGGCGATCTCTTCGATGCTTGCGGGACGGCCCAGGGTCTCCTGGAGGTCGGAGGCCATCCGTCTCCACTTGAACAAGAGCTCGACCATGTAAGCCGGGATTCGGATCGGCTTGGCCGTATTGACCAGCGCTCGCTTGATCGATTGTTTGATCCAGTAGCTCGCATAAGTGCTGAATCGGGTGCCGACCGCCGGGTCGAACCCCTGGACGGCGCGGAGCAATCCGAGATTCCCCTCTTCGATCAGGTCCTGGAGCGAGAGCCCCTTCCCGATGTAGCCCCGAGCGATATTCACGACGAGCCGGAGGTTCGCCCGAACCATCCGGTCGCGTGCCAGGTTATCACCTCGCGCGATCCGATGGGCCAGTTCCTTCTCCTCGTCGGCGGTCAGCAGAGCCATCTCGTTGATCTCCCGGAGATACGTCTCCAGGGGGCTCTGAACCGTATCACGGCGATGTCGGCGAATACGGGCCATGAAGATCCTCTTTGAGTCGCTCGAACCTGGGTCCGCTGAAGATCAAGGGTCATGAGTGAGGATTGAGAGCCATGCGACCGGCCCATCGCCGTTTCCATTCGGCAATCTCCGGCATCGATCACCCTCGGCCCGATCAAGACGGCCTCGTCTTCCGAATGATCGTTTGATCACAATCCCCACCCGCACGTTCCGACAAGTCGCGTAATCACCTCGGCGTCCTGGCCGATGGTCCGCCGCTTTGACGAACCGCGGACACGACCGGCCAGAGCCAGTCCGTGGCCACGCACCTCCGCCGGGGGAGAATTCAGACTCGACACGCATCGGAAGCCCCGAGCCCGCTGAGCCTGTCAGATCCTCTCTTCTTCGCCTCTGACGGGTTGATACCACGAACTATCGGATTGGCTAGCCAGCGAACTTAAACCCGCACTGTAAATCTAGGGCGATTCGGGGATTTGAAAAGCATGGCAAATCCGTGAGTTCTGCGGGTTGTGCCAGGCAGTGCGATCGTGGAGATTAGGCCGGCGGGGTGAGAGGAGGTGGAAAGGTGGCAGGGAAAACAGAAAGCCGTCGTTTATCGACGGTTAGGTCGAGACGACGGCTTTTGTAGGGACGTTCGAGAGGCAATCGAGAGATCCGGAGATCAGGATTCCGGCTCAAGAGCAGGAGCGGATTCCGGCTCGGGAGCGGGAGCGGATTCCGGCTCGGCCTCGGTGGCCTCAGTTGCGGCGGGCGTGGAACTACCCATGCTGAACAGGGGACCGCCACCGCCCAGTCCGCCCTTGAGTTCCTTGGTCTCTTTCTCCTTCTCCTTGGAAGGCTCCGGCGTTTCGCCACCGGCGGCGGACGATTCCTCGCGTTCGCCCTCCGGCTTCGTCCACTGCGCTTTCTTGCGCGAGAGTCCGATCTTGCGCTCGCCCCGGTCGACGCGGAGGATCTTGACCTCGATCTCGTCCCCGACCTTTACGACCTCCTCGGGGCTGTCCACTTTGTGGTCGGCCAATTCGGAGATGTGAAGGAGGCCTTCCAGGCCCGGCTCGAGTTCGACGAAGACGCCGAAGTTGGTCAGCTTGGTGACCTTCCCCTTCACCACGTCGCTCGGCTCGTATCGGCTGGGGATGTCGGTCTCCCACGGGTCGTCGCGAAGTTGCTTCAGCCCCAGCGCGATGCGCTTGCGATCCTGGTCGACATTGAGGACCTGGCAACTGATGCGCTGGCCCTTCTCCAGGATCTCGTTGGGATGGCCGATCTTCCGGGTCCAGCTCATATCCGAGATATGCAGCAGGCCGTCGATCCCCTCCTCGATCTCGATGAAGGCACCGTAATTGGTGAGGTTGCGGACGGTCCCTTCGACCATCGTACCCGGCGGATACTTGCCGGCAACCTGATCCCAGGGATTCACCTGGGTCTGCTTCATGCCCAGGGAGATCTCCTGCTTCTCCTTGTTGATGCCCATGACGACGACCTCGATCTTGTCGCCGATGTTGACCAGCTCGCTGGGATGGTTGATGCGCTTGGTCCAGGACATCTCGGAGATGTGGACCAGGCCCTCGATCCCTTCCTCGAGCTTGACGAAGGCGCCGTAGCTCATCACGTTGACGACTTCGCCGATGACGCGGGTGCCGACCGGATACTTCCGCTCGACGTTCTCCCACGGGCTGGCCGACTTCTGCTTCAGACCGAGGGCGATCTTCTCCCGGTCCTTGTCGACGTGCAGCACCATGACCTCGACCTGATCGTCGATCTTGAGCATGTCGCTGGGATGATTGATCCGGCCCCAGCTCATGTCCGTGATGTGCAGCAGGCCGTCGATCCCGCCGAGGTCCACGAATGCGCCGAAGTCGGCGATATTCTTGACGGTCCCCTTGCGGACCTGCCCGACTGCGATCTCCTCGAGGAGCTGCTTCTTCTGCTGCTCGCGGGTGATCTCGATCAACTTCCGCCGGCTCACGACGATGTTGCGACGGCTCTCATCGATCTTCAAGATCATGCACTCGATCTCTTGATCGATGTAATCGGCGATATCGGAGGGCCGCCGGATGTCGACCTGGCTGGCCGGGAGGAAGACATTGACCCCGATGTCGACGAGGAGGCCGCCCTTGATCTTGCGGGTGACCTTCCCCTTGACCACATCTCCTTCATGGTATCGGGAGATGACCATCTCCCAGGCCCGCATCCGGTGGGCCTTCTTGCGCGAGAGTACGATCTCGCCGGTCTCGTCCTCCATGCCTTCGAGCAGGACCTCGACGTCGTCCCCGTGCTGGGGAGGCGGCTCGTCTTCCCATTCGTTGAGAGGGACGAGGCCCTCCGATTTATAGCCGACGTCGACCACAACCTGGTCGCCCACGACCTCGACGACCCTGCCCGAGACGATCCGGCCGATCTCGAAATTCTGGCCCTCGCCGAGGAATCGGTCGAGATCGGTGTCGTCCTCGCCGATGCCGATGGGTAGGAGCTCTTCGTCGCTGACATCAAACTCACGAAGTAAATTACGATCAACCATGTTGGAGTTCGCTTCAATGCCACCCCCACGAAAAACGGGGGGACGGATAGCCGCCTAGGCCGCGGAGGAGGTCCCGAGCTCGACTCGACACGATCCATACGTCGATCGAGCGGGGGCCAGTGCCCATCCAACGCTTCGCCGGCATACACGAGTTGGTCAAAGACAAATACCACCCCTCCACGCAAGGGGCGAAATGATCCAATTTTTTATTATAGGCCAAAACAGGGAAAGAACACCAGTCGGACCGTCGCGGACGCGAGACGATATCGAGGCTCGGCCATGACGAAGACCCGAGGAATCGGCATCACCGGGCCGTGAACGCACCTTCCGAAATGGCGCACGAATCGACCGCACCCCAGCGGCCCGACTCGCCTCATCCTGCCTTGACCGATCTTCCGGGCGGCGATAGCCTCCGTGGGCTGCAATTCATCTCCTCAAAATCACCGCGATCGGGACGGATCGTCATTCGGACATCGAAAGGGAAGTCGAGGATGCGCAGAGAGCACCTGGCCCCGGCGCTAGTCCTCGTCCTGGTCGGGGTATTGCCGCTCGGCGGATGTGCCACGACCCGGCCGGGGACTATCGCGGAAGTCGACCCGCCTTCGGCCGAATATAGGTATTCCACGGGCCGGGGTTCTCAAGACTTCGCTCTGCCGCCGCTGGCCGTGAAGGCGGCGGTCTACGAGGCGCTGGAAGACCTCAAGATGACCGTCGCACACCGCGGGCGAGACGGCGTGGTCTCGCAGATCGACGGTCGCACCGTCGATGACAGGTCCATCACGATCACGATCCGCCCTCACCGGGGTGGAACCCACGTCGGTTGCCGGATCGGGTGGTTCGGCGACGATCCGCTCTCCAAGGCCCTTCTGGAACGCGTCGGGATCCGACTCGGAACCCTGCCTCCGGAAGCCATTCCCGAGAAGCCACCGAGCTCACCGGCTTCCAACCCGTTCTTCTCTCGCGACGCTGTGCCCGACTCAGTCATGCTCCGGGAATACCCCGACGCCCCCTATCGGGACAGGCCAGACCTGTAAGACAGGTGCGTATGAAAAGCCGTTCGGGGCTTTTCATACACCCTTCGAAATCGCGAGTCGCCTCGCGCTCGGGCATGTCTTCGTAGGCCGGGTGAGGCCGGGACGATCCCCCCTTTTATCGCCGTGACACCACGCCCCTGCTGCCTCAACGATCTGGTGTTCGAAAATAAAATGGTCAGCGACTACGAGTGCGGCCAGGAGGCCGTCGTGGTCGCTGACCTGTCTCCCCGGATCGTTCTGCCTGGCGAGTTCGTAGGACCTGGGACATCGATTAACCGGTACCGAACACCACCCGAGGGGAGCGGCAGGGTCGCGGCGCCGCCTTCGTCGCCGCTTACTTTGGCCTTCCTCGGCCCACGTCGACCAAGCGTCCATGCCGGATCGAACAGCGGACCGTGAGGCCAGGGACTGGCGAAAGCGACGAGGGAATCAGTCCCCAATCGCCTCGCAACGAACGGGCCGAACCGCGGCGCCATGCATCCTTGCCGCCCGGAATCGACCCGCATTTTTCGAACTTCATTCTCCAGAAATCATTGAATGTTAATACGAGAATGAGAAGTGGGTATTAATGCAGCCGAGCGATAACACGATCAGTGCGGCCGGGCCGACTGATCGGCCGACCGCGAACGATCGCCAAAATACGACGATAACCTCCCTTCGTCAACCCTCTCCCGACTTTTTTCCGTACAGCGTATCGGGTCGTCGCGGTTCGGCTCGGTGCGGACGAGGATCGCGGCGCGAGGGGAACGCGATCGGCGAGCTGATCCGTTCCCGGCGAGGTGATCCGTGCTCGGATGCCGGAGAGGTAGGCGTTGCGTCTGCCGGCCATCCCTGTCAAACTCGGATGTTCTCTCCGAAAGGAAGAGGGATTCGACGGCTCGATCGCAATCGAGGCTTCGACACCTTCTCCCTTGCCTGCTATAAAAGACATGGCTCCGGAGGCAATTGAGCGAGGGCGGTCTTTGGAGATCGGCGCGGAAGATCGGAAGGCTGGCCGGGGCGGTTTCGGCGGCCGGAGGTGTTGAATGCCGGAGGCCCGAGGCGATGAAAGCGCGGATTGGCTTGGACCATTATTCGATCGCGAGCCGCGGATTCAGCGCCGAGGCGACGCTGGACTTCGCCCGCGTCCATCGCTTCGATGGCGTCCAGTTCCTCGAGCCCGCGTCGATCGTGCCGTCGCTCGAGCCGGCTCGGCTGGCGGCGTTCCGCCGTCGGGCTGAGGGAATGGGACTCTATATCGAGGTCGGACTCCCTTCGCCGAATCCGGTACGACGATCGCGAGAGCTGGGCCACGACATCGCGCCGCGGGAACTGGCTCGCGAACTGGAACCGCAGGTTGACGCGTTGGCCCACCTGGAATGCGCTCACGCCCGACTTTACGTCGGCGATCGCCACGACCGTTTCCGCATGGACACCCCATGGGACGTCCAGGTCGCCTCTACGGTCGAAGTGATCCATTACCTGACGCCGATGCTGAAGGAGCGCGGCATTCGCCTGGCGATCGAGACCCACGCCGATGTCACCGCCGCGGAACTGCTCGGCATCCTCGAGCGTCTCGACCCCGAGATCGGCGGGGTGACCCTCGACACGGGGAACCTCCTGATGCGGCTGGATGACCCGCTGGCGGCCGTCCAGAGGCTTGCCCCCTTCGTCCGGGGCACTCACATCAAGGATGCCGTGCTGGCCTTCACACGGCGCGGGCTATGCTGGCAAGCCCGGCCGGCCGGCTCGGGGATCCTCCCGATGCCCGACATGCTCGCGACGATCCTCCGCGTCCGTCCGTCGATCGCCTTGTCGATCGAACTCCATCCCCGGATTTATGACCTTCCCATCTACGATCCTCGTTGGTTGGCCTTCTTCCCCGACTTGCGTCCCGATTCCCTGGCCGCCGTCGTTCGCCTCGCGGCGGAGTGCGAGCGAAGATACGCGGAAGGTTCCCTCCCACGCCCCGAGGTGGTCGAGGCGACCCCATGGGCCGGCCGCGATCTCGACGGGCTGGCGAGCTCGCTGGGTTACCTCCGCTCCGTCGTCCCGACCCTGCTCGAGTCCGCGTGCGACCCGACCGCGAGCGAAGCGGCCCTCCCAATCGGCGAGCCCAGCCCATCATGACCGATATCGCACCGAAGAGCTCTCGGATCGTCTCGCTCGATCAATTCCGCGGCTACACCGTCGTGGGAATGCTGCTGGTCAACTTCATCGGCGGCTATCAGGTGGTGCCCCCGATCCTCAAGCATCACAATACCTACTGCAGCTACGCCGATACGATCATGCCTCAATTCTTCTTCGCGGTGGGGTTCGCCTACCGCCTGACCTTCCTGAGGCGGCTGGAAACCGCAGGGACCTGGACCGCCGTCTCGGCCCTCTTGAAACGCGGTGCCGGCCTGATCCTGCTCGGCTTCGTCCTCTATCACATCAATGGCAGCGTCAAGTCCTGGAAGGAGTTGCAAGCCCTGAGCGCTAGCGAGCTCCTGAGCCGAACCTTTCGCCGCGAGCTCTTCCAGACGTTAGTCCACATCGCCATCACGTCGATCTGGGTCCTACCAGTGATCGCCGCTGGCGTCGTCCCGCGCGTCGTGTTCTTGCTCGCCTCGGCCGGAATCCATCTCTGGATCTCGCAACTCTTCTATCTCGACTTCGCCTGGAACACCCCCGTGATCGATGGAGGTCCACTAGGCTTCCTGACCTGGACAATCCCCCTGCTCGTCGGTTCCCTGGCCTACGACGCCATGGCCGGTGCCATCGGTCGAAGCTTTCCCATCGGCAAGTTGGCGGCCTGGTCCGGTATCCTCATGCTCGCCGGATACGCGATCTCCTGTGCGGGGGGTCGATGGTCATCGCCGCCGTTCGTCACGCCACCGCCGAGCCCATCGATCGAGGTCTGGACGATGAGTCAACGGACCGGGAGCGTCTCCTACCTCACCTTCGCCGCGGGTTTCTCGCTGGCGGTCTACACGCTGTTCGTCGTCGCCAGCGACCTCTGCGATTTTCGAAGCTGGCTCTTCCGGATCTACGGCCAGAATGCGCTCGCCGCCTACATGCTCCACGGCCTGGTCGCCTCCGCCGTGAAACCGTACGTACCCAACGACGCCCCGTTCTGGTATCTCGCGGCCGGATTCGGGGTCTATTTCGGGATCTGCACACTCTTCATCGACTACCTCGAGAAGAACAAGATCTTCCTCAAGCTCTGAATCGGATACACGATCGGAGCCAGGTTGTCTCACCAGAGCTCGTCCTCGAGCTCCAGGGGCCCGTCCTCCTGCATCGCCTCGGCCTGGTGGGCGAGCTGTCGCCGGATCGTTTCGAGCGACTCGGGCAGGGACCCCTCGGGAAACTGGCCGAGGAGCCTGAGCCCCTGGAGGGGCCGACCGAGCTTCTGGATCAGGACCTGTGCCAGCTTCAACCGGACGCGAGGCGAAGCCTCCGGCTGGTTGCGGACGTAATCGCGCATGACCTGGGCGGCATCCTCCCACAGGTCCTGACCAAGGAGTGCTTCGATCAGGTCGCGCCAGTCGCGTTCCGGCGGCTGCCATCGCGAGACGGAACGCGTCGACTTGCGATAGACCGCCAGCGCCGCCTCCACCTCGCCAAACTCGAGGTGCTGGCGCATCGCCCGTAGCGAGGCGGACGAGGGGTCCTCGACGGAACTTACGGCCGATCGGGCCTTTCCTCCTCGTTTCACCTTATTTGGGGCCGGCGGAGCATACTCGACGGCGACAGGACGCCTCGGCCTCATCTCCTTGCGCGCTTGCCGCTTCGACTTGCCGGCTCGCCCCTCGAGGACCGCGAAGAGATCCCAGTTCTCGCAGTCCACCAGCTTGAGTTTGAGCAACACCGCGCCCAGTATCAATCCCAGCAACGCCCCGAAGGTTTGGGCCAACGCAATCGTCAGGATCACGCCGTTCGAGTGATCCGTCAGGCTCGCCATGATGACACCCGACATGCCCGAAGTCATCACATCGATCGCGATGTAGACCACCGCGAACCAGAGGATCGAAAGGTCGAACTCCATCGGAGTGAACCGCAACCACACGATGCAGGTCACTTCATTGCGAGGCGCCCAGACCAGACAGATCGCCAGAAGTCCGAAGATCACGGTTGATGAGCCCAACATCACGAATGGCTGCTCACTGTGAACCAGTAGCTGAATCACCGCGCTCTCGACCACCCCGAGGGTCAGGTAGATCATGGCAAAGCGCCACCAACCGATCTTTCCCTCGATCACGAACCCGAACGTCCACAAGAAGATCATGTTGCCGGCGAGGTGGAAGATGCCGGCATGGAGGAAGATGTTGGTCAGCCACTGGAGTGGGTGAATCCCCTCGCCGAGGACCAGCGTCCAATCTTCGTGAGCACGCGCGGGGAAGAGCACGAACGCCAGGACGTTCAGGACGATCAACGCGATCGTGGCAAACGGCCGGTGGTAGATCGGGGCATCGGTTCCCCAGGGGATGATCATCGCGACCGACTCCTCACAGCCTCGGCCATGAGCTTTCGCAACGAATCTCAGATCGATCGAGCCGCCTGCGGATCACCAGTACTTCCAGTCGCCGGAGGCGATCACATAAATGCCCAGGGCCAGGTTGGCAACGGCATGACTGGCCACACAGGCCCCCAGGGACTTCGTTTGCCACAGCAGCCAGGCCCAGAGGAATCCGGTCAAGAGCGCCGGCAACCACTCGGGGTGTGCGGTTGCGAAGAGCAAGGACGTGAGCACGGCCGCGATGGGTGTAACGCGACCAACCGAAACCCGCGTGAATTCCTGGTCGATCAGCCATCGCATGAGGAACGAACGCCAGAACAGTTCCTCGATCAGCGGGACGAGGATGACGAGTCCCAGCATCCGCACCGCGATGAAACCCCAACGTGCTCCCGCCGGGAGTCGGCCGGCATCGAACGCGACGCGTTGATTCATGAACGGGAGTGCGGGGTAGTGCCCATCGAGCCCCACCCAGAGCCCCACAACCACGAGCCCCGTCACGATGGCCAGGGCCAGGCGCCCGATGCTCGGGAACGGACGCAAATCCTTCCAGGTCTCCCGATACCACCAGGCTATCGCCCCGACGATGACAACCCTCACGGCGTAGGCGATCGGATACCATCGAGCACTGGGCTGTTGATCGACCCGCGGAAGATAGCTTTCCAGACCTCCCAGGGCTACATAAGCGAAGATCGGAGCCAGATAGGGGAGGATCTCCGGCAAATCGACGGGGCGTTCTCGCCCCGTCTGAGTCGGTGATCCGGATCCCTTGCCGTCGACCTCCCGATCCTCCACGGCATCGGACCCGGACGCGGGCAATCCGAACTTGAATCTCATGAGGCCCTCATTCCTTAAATTGCCTTTCCGATCAAATCAAGGAGGGCCGGATCATCGAGCCGGAGCACGATGAGGGCCGCGGCCGCAAGCCCCTCGGCAGAGCTATGTTCGTGGGGCACTCCCACGGCGATCGTACCGGCCGCCGTCGCCGCGGCGACCCCCGCGGGGCTATCCTCCAGAACCAGGAGCGATCCCGCCGGTACGCCAAATCGATCCGCAGCCAGCCGATAGATCTCCGGGTCTGGCTTCCCTCGGGCCACATCTTCGGACGCCAGTACGAACTTGAAACGATCCGTCAGTCCATGACGCGTCAAGAGCCGGTCCGCATAGGCGTGCCGAGACGACGTCGCGACCGCCAGGGGCAATCCGCGATGTTTGAGGCGATCCAGAAGAACAAACAGCCCGGGCGTCGGATGAACAGCATCATCCATGACCGCATCAAAGCGCTCTCTCACTTCTGCCACGAGCTGTTCGACAGGTTCTTCTATCCCGGCGAGGGTCTTGAGTACGTCCGCAACCTCGGCCGAACGGCGGCCGATCATCGCCCGCATGATCTCGGGGGTGAACCGCTTCCCGCGCGAGGCCAGCACCTCCGAGGACACCTGGAAAAAGAGGGCCTCGGTATCGAACATCAGGCCGTCCAGGTCGAAAACCACTGCTTTGATCGTCATGCTTTACCCCTGGGCGTACTCGGCGATTCCCAATCCGCTATCCGCCGTCCCCTGGCCGCGATTCGCGATCCCCGAGCCGTGAACGATTTCAGCCGTCGACGATCCGGGCGTGTTCGAGGATTCTCCGTCGTGCGCGAAAACTCTCAGGAAACAGGTACTCCTGCTCCAGTTTGCCGTCGACGCGGAATGGGATCGGGACGAAGTCGGTCTCGAAGTCAAGATCGGGATGAGCCCGAACCTCCGCCGACATCGCGGGAGTAACCCAGAACGAGGTCAGCTCCAAGGTGTTGGGGATGAGAACCATCCGGGCCTGCTCCCAGTCGGAACGCCAGCAAGTGTCGAGACACGCCGCGAATACGTCTCGATCGGTCGGCAAGGATAAAGGGACCCGCGACCGCGTCAAGAAGTTGCTGGTCATGCTGTTGACGCGCATCGGGGTCGGGTCGATCTGGCGAACCAGCCGTTCCGTCGTCAGGTCGGCCAGGCCGATACCCAGGGCGTTGCCGCGCGCCTCGACGGAGAGGTCCAGCACGGCCACTCGCGTTATGATTGGGCTCGGCAAGTCTGGCATGGTCTCGACGCGCTGGCGGCCGATCACGTTCGGGTCGAGTCCGGTCCCGCTGTAATTCTTGCCCAGCTCGCCCACCACCAGGACATCGATCTGGTCGAACGGCAGCCGTCCCATCAGCGACCGGGCTTCCTCCAGGAGCCGAGGCTCGACCGCCAGCAGCTCGTCGGGCTCGATGGCGACGATCTTCGCCGTGTGTTCCCGCGCGTTTTCCAGGATCGCGACGCCCAGCACCACGCGAGTCCGCGAGAGCAGGAACGCGCCGACCTCGGGAAGCATCGCCCTCAACCCGGGAAGGCCCAGCTTGTGGACCTGGGCGGCCCCTTGGCGTTTGCCCAGTCCGATGGTGAGCATCTTGAGCAGCCCACTCTCATAATCCCCCGTGAATGAGGTGTGAGGCTTGACTCGGTTCAGCAGGATGATGCCATCGGCCTCGTAGGCATTGCGGTCGACGTGGATCGGCAGCCCGAACGAGTTGGTACCGACCTCAACCGTGTCCATCTCGGAACGGACCGGACAGCCGACGGTGGCCTCGGTCACCCCGAGCTCGGCAAGGAGGGCACGCTGGCCATCGGCGGTTCCGCCGCCGTGGCTCCCCATCGCGGCCACGACAAAGGGCTCGAATCCGAGACCACGGACCGCGCCCACGGCCGCCGTGGCGATTCGCGCGATCTGTGAGATTCCCCGGCTGCCGACCGTGATGGCGATTCGCCCTCCCGTCGGCACACGTCCTGCCAGTCGACTGCCGAGGATCGCCTGCGTCGTCGCCGCGGCGACATCCGTCACTTCGGGTTGGTGATATGTCCGACGCACCTTGGCAATGCCGGGCATTTCCCGATCGGCCGAAACGCTTGCTGCCGTCTCAATCGCCACTCGCGCAGTCCTCAAGGAGCCTCGCCGGCCGTACAGCGTCGTAAATCGTCTCAGGAATCAAGATAACGCTTGTTAACCAGATCCAGATGGCCGTTATCCTCGTCGTGTCGAGGCATCGGACGGCATCTTGTCCCGCTCTCTTTACAAAGTTTACCAACTCGTCTGCCGCGATGCTGCCCCTTCCTAAACTCGGGATCATCCCAGAGATCCAGCAAGTCCTCGAGATGCCAAAAGCCCCTCGCGACCGTGCTCGACGGTCGTGAGGGGCTGGTTGTGGCCTTTGAGCTTGTATTGGAGGGTCGTTGATACGGCCGTGTGATCGCGGCCGGAATCCCGTATTGGGGATCGACTCTCGTCAGTCTGCCTGACGATTGCGGCGGATGCGCCGGGCGAGTGCGACGGCGCCGATCATGCCAGCCCAGCCGATGATCGTGGCGGGCTCAGGGGTCTCCGAGCCGGCAGGCACTTCGGCGATGGTCCCGTTGGTGGGTGCATAGGCCTGGGGATATCCGGTCTGCGGGTCAGCATTCTGGATGCTGACGAAGGGCGTCGTGGTCTGAGAATCGTTCGTGATCACGACGATCGTGCCGCTATCGGCACCGGCCTGGAGAGGACCGGTGTTCGTCGTCGGATCGAGATACTGGAAGGTGAGCGAACCGGTCGTGCTGCCGGGCTGCCAGGCGACCGAGGTCGGCGTCTGGATGGTGGATCCGGGCGCGGCCATCGACGCGCTGATACCACCCACGGCCCCGTTGGTGACGTTAAAGACGGAGGAGGTGCCTGCGCCGCCGAGGCTCACGGGGACAGGGGTCGCGTTGAAGATCATCGACGCGCTGTTCACGCTCGTCGTCTGTCCCGTGTTGTCCGTTACATTGTTCACGTCGAACTGGTAGGCGTAGGCGGTCAGTCCGGCTGCTGCGCCCGTCCCGGTGAACACTTGCGACTGCACAGTCCCGGTGGTCGGCGTATTCATGACGGTGTAGGGGTTGGACAGGACCCCGGTGCTCGGGGCGAACAACGAGTTGAATTCGGTGGCCGTCATCGTCCCCGGCGTGAGGTTCTGGACGATGGTGGCGGCATGGACGACCGGGGCGGTCAGGCTAAGGAGAAGACCAGCCCCCAGGGCCAGAGCATAAGTGAACTTGTTCATTCTAGCGATCTTCCAGGGTTGATCTGGGTGGTTCGTCGTTCGCGAACCGCATGAGCGAGTCAATCCATAACTCGACTCGCCGGCCGGAGAACGTCTCCGGACGGGCCCCGCGGGCCAGGCTCATCTCGAGCTCGGGTCGGGGAAACCCGGGAACGACATCGGGACACTTCCCGAGCCGACCCGTCGAATCCAATCCCTCCCGCCGACCACCGTCTCGAGCGGCCCCTCGCCGCGTTTCCGCCGCCGAGGGGTGCACACGACTGACGACCGATCGTGGTCGCGGTCATCGCCGCGAGGAACGGGACTCCGCTGCATTCGGACTTGCCTTGGACCCATTGCTGAACATGCCAAGGCGACAGGGAACCTATCAGGAACGCCCCATGGGGTCAACCCGATCTGGGCAAAGATTGATTAAAGTACTGAGAGAGATAATCCGCTCGACCGAAGGACCCCGCGTCCGCCGCGAGCGGACTATCGCGAGGGCGACTCGAGCGATGGTTGCGGAGTCGTGGGATTCACGTCGATTCCGGCCGAGTCATCAACTTGGGAAGAAGTTGGGGCCGTCGGTAAGCGGACGGGATCCTCCGGCGGTGTCGATCTGGGCTCGGGGCACGCGCCGGACGGGGTCGATGGACCCGACGTCACCCCGGTTGAGGAGACGGCCTCCGGTGCGGGCGACCCGGTCTCGAGACCGTCAAGATCCAAGGGTCGCGCGGCGCCATCGCCGCGGCCGGAAGGATCATCTCGATTCTCGAGGGAAGGGAGAGGGACCTCGTCGGCCTCCGGTACGGGCGGACCGACGGGCAATCCGGCCCGGCGATGCGCACGGTAATACCGGTAGAGCAACCCGCCCCCCACGCCAACGAAGAGGATCAACGTGATCCATTGCTGGACTTCCCGGATTCCGTTCTGAATCTGGTGGGCGAAGAGCAAGCCCAGCCCGAACATCAGGGTGGTGCTCATCGAGGCCGCCACTAGGTCGGTCAACAGCAGCTTCAACGGCGGCAGCTTGAGGATGCCCGCCGTCAAGTAGGCCGCCGTGCGAAAGCCCGGGACGAATCGGCCGGAGACGAGGATCTTGAAACCGTGCCGGTGGAAATAACCTTTGATCTGGGCTTCCCGCTGCCGCGTGAGCAATCGCCGGGTCAGGGGCAGGCTCAAGACCTTCTCACCGTAAAAGAACCCGAGGAAATAGACGACGAAGTCTCCCAGGAGCACCCCGCCCAGGCATGTCGCCAGCGCCACCGGTCCCGACATCTGTCCATTACGCGTCAGGACCGCGGCCAGGATGATCGGGGCCTCCTCGGGGATCGGCAATCCGAGGCCCCCGAGCACCAGGACCAGTGCAATCCCCACATAGCCAAGCTCTCCGATCAGTTCTTCCGTCAAGTCCGGCTCCCCGGCGCGCGGTCACGGTCCCATGGCGGACCGGCCATCACCCGTCACGAATTGCCGGTATCATACACTTTACGACCCTATGGGACAGCGCCGCCGGTCCCGATTCGACGATCGCGTGGAATTTGCGAAAGCCTCGAGTGGCCCCGTCGTCCGCCGCGGCAGATCGGCCCGCGTCCATACTCCCGATCGACTTGTCCTCGCGCCGCATTTCCTCGCCGGCGGGCCGGCGGCGGCCATGCCACAGGGCTGTTTCATTCTCCCGGGAGCGCGAGGCTCCTGCGAGCCAAGCCGTAATTTGGGGGCATTGAAGAAGCTCGGCAGGAGCCTCGCCCTCGCAGAATCCGGTTAGAAGACGAGAATGAAACAGCCCTGGACCGTGCCATGAGCGGACTTGACCGATTCCGGGAGTGCGGTTATGGTCTGAAAAACCCAAGAATGGGTCGAGAGCCGAGACATGCGCGACACGTCGTGACGACCGAAATAGCCGGTCGGATCGCGTCGTGAAGGCTGTCGATTATTTGCCAGTCCCCACGAGTGTAAGAGCGCGCGAGCCGCGATCTCA
>JBKQHM010000097.1:0-3103 GCA_052148775.1 Isosphaeraceae bacterium
AAGCGTTAGGGTTCGGCCGCTGTTAAACTGGGTCACTGTTTGGGTAAGATCGGCGGCAATCGCCCAATGGCAAAGAGGTTGCGTCGATCACCTAAAGAATTCATGAATAATCCGGGTTGGAGTTATCCAGCTAATGACCAATGACTAGTGACCAATGACTAATGACCAATGACAAACCCGACCGATGACGAGAGATTGCACGTGATCCTCCTCGAGCCGGAGATCGCGGCGAACACGGGCTCGATCGGGCGGACGTGCGTCGCGGCTGGGGCGATGCTCTGGCTGGTCCGCCCGCTGGGCTTCCGCCTCGACGACCGATACCTCCGCCGCGCCGGGCTGGATTACTGGCCGCACCTGGACTGGCGGGTCGTCGACGGGCTTGATGAGGTCGTCGCCGCCCTGGGCCGCGACCGGCTCTGGTCGTTCAGCACCAAGGCGAAGCGGGTCTACACGGACGCCCGATACCAGCCCGGAGACGCCCTGGTCTTCGGCCCCGAGAGCCGCGGCCTGCCGATGCGATGGCTGGAAGAACGCTCCGACCGCGCCCTCCGCATCCCGATCAGCCCCGAGGCCCGCAGCCTCAACCTGGCCAACGCCGTGGCGATCGGCCTGTTCGAAGCGTCGCGGCAGATGGGTTGGCCGGATGCGGATCGTGGTCTCGGCGCCCTCCCCGCCGATGTATAATGTCCTTTGAAGAATCAAAACTCGAAGCGGAGGGCATGATGGCCGAACGGGAAGCGTTGCGTATCGGGGACCCTGCGCCGGATTTCTCGCTGCCGTCCTCGAACGGCGAGATGGTCCGCCTCTCCGACTTCCGGGGCAAGTCGGCCGTCGTCCTGTTCTTCTACCCGAAAGACAACTCGCCGGCCTGCACCATGGAGGCGTGCTCGTTTCGCGACAGTTATGAGGCGTTTCGCGAGGTCGGTGCCGAGGTGATCGGGATCAGCTCCGATTCCGAGAAGTCCCATCGCGGGTTCGCCGAACGATTCCGACTCCCTTACCTCCTGCTCGCCGACGCCGATGGAGCGGTCCGGGCGCGGTACGGCGTGGCCAGGACGTTCGGACTGTTCCCCGGACGGGTCAGCTACCTGATCGACCGGGAGGGGATCGTCCGACACATCTTCTCCTCGCAGTTCCAGCCCTGGCGGCATGTCGCCGAGGCGCTGGAGGTCTTGAAGACACTCTGAATTCACCACAGAGTCGCAGAGAACGCAGAGAGGAGACCAAAATCCGTGGTGACGCCGGGTGGCACGCTGCCGGCGCTATCTCTCGGCGAATTGTACCGAACCCCATGACTGGTAGGAATTTTTGTCTTCTCTGTGCTCTCGGCGACTCCGTGGTGAATAATCCGGATTGAAGCGATCGACGCAGTCGCGCCGGATGAAGAGATCGGCTCGTTTTCGCGGCCGGGACTTGAACAAAGCGGGCGAAAACGTGATAATGACCGGCTGCGCGGCTTCAGCGCAGGGCCGCCTGTCGGCATTTCTCCCGGCTCCATGCCGGGAGTGAACTGAAATTGAATTGAAACACGATTGAAAGAGTGATCGATGGCGGAAGACGTGAAAATTCGAGTCGAGCCGCGCGATTCGAAGAAGAACAAAGGGACCGGAACCCGCGTCGCGCGGCGACTGCGTCAGAACGGGCTGATCCCGGCCGTGATTTATGGGCACAAGCAGGACGTGGTCCCGGTCACCCTGACCCGGCACGACGTCTGGCAGATGATCAAGTCGCCCGGCCACCTCGCCCACCTCGACCTGGGGGGGACGACCGAGACCGTGCTGATCCGCGACGTGCAGTGGGACCACCTCGGCAAGGAGATCCTCCACCTCGACTTCGCCCGGGTCGACGCCGAGGAGATCATCGAGACCGAAGTGCCGCTGGAATTGCGGGGCCAGGCCGCCGGCCTCGCCGAGGGCGGGATCCTCGAGCACCTGGTCCACAGCCTGCGGATCAAGTGCCGCGCCGGGGCCATCCCCGACGCGATCAAGGTCGATGTCAGCCACCTCAAGCTCGATGAGGGCATCCACGTCCGCGACCTGTCCCTGCCGGCGGGCGTCACGGCGGATGCCGAGGCCGACCTGCTGCTGGCCCACGTCGTCACGCCGCGGGCCGCCGTGGCGGAATCGGCCGAGGCCGGCGCCGAGGCCCTGACGCAGCCCGAGGTCATCAAGCCCGAGCGCAAGGAAAAAGAGAAGGAAGCTTGACCCCGATCGCCCCGCCCGGGTCGTGCCCCGCCGGCTGGGGCCCTTGAACATCGCGGCGCGATTCCGGCGGCGGGCCGTCGTGCCAATCCCGTTCGACTTGGGTTCGGGTTCGGAGCCCCGACGTTGGCGACGATGAAATTGGTGGTCGGCCTGGGCAACCCCGGTACCAAATACCAGGGGACCCGCCACAACATCGGCTTCGAACTGGTCGATCGCCTGGCGGAAGGAGGGGTCCGGCCCTCCTTCTCCCGCAAGTTCGAGGGCCTGATCGCCGAGATCGAGATCGATTATCGTCGCGTCCTGCTCCTGAAGCCCGAGACCTTCATGAATCTCAGCGGACGCTCGGTCGGCCAGGCCCTGCGATTCTACAAGATCGAGCTGGCCGACATGCTGGTCGTCTGCGACGACCTCAGTCTCCCACTCGGCAAGCTTCGGCTCCGGCCGGGCGGCTCGGATGGCGGCCAGAAAGGGCTCCGCGACATCACCGCCCACGTCGGGACCGACCAGTTTGCCCGCCTCCGGATCGGCATCGGCGACCGCGAGAACGTCGACGCCGCCGACTTCGTCCTCGGCCGGTTTCGAAGCTCCGAACGACCCATCATCGACGACACCCTCATCCTCGCCTCGCAGGCCGTCGCCGTCTGGGTCACGAAAGGCATCGATGCCGCCATGAATCGATTTAATGGTGGGCAGTAGGCAGTAGGCAGTAGGCAGATCATGCGAGCAGGCAAGTTCTGAAACGCGGGACGGGCTGTAATCTCTGGCCTCCCTGAATACTACGCAATGCGGATGGGCTTACACTGACTACTGACCACTGACCACTGCCTACTGACCACTGACTACTGCCTACTGACCACTTCTCTTGATGGAGGACCGACTCTTGCCTTTGAACACCTATG
>JBKQHM010000098.1:0-7503 GCA_052148775.1 Isosphaeraceae bacterium
ACAGCACTCGGGCGAGGGAATGTCGATGTCCCGCGTATCCTCCGGGCCCTGACACGCCCGGTCGACTGGGTCATCGAACTTGATGAATGCGCCACCGACCGTCTGGACGCCGCGCAGGAAAGCCGGGTCTATCTCGAATCTCAAGAAAACCGCCTCGGCTGAGCCTCGCTCCCCTCCCTGCTTCGGCGGGTCGGAAGCATGGTCAATCCAGACCCTTTCGGCGGCGCGACACGCAGGTTAGAATCCCTTCCATCCTCGTCGCTTAAGAACAGTACCGACACTTCAACCGGTGGCCTCGATCTCGGCCGAGTGCTCCCGGAAGGATTCGTCATGAACTCGCGCAACATGACTGAAAACCCGGTGAACCGGCGATCGTTCCTCGGTGGGGCGGCAACCTTCGCCGCGTGCGCCCTGATGCCGAGGGGCATCCTGGGTGCCGAAGCGGACAAGCCCAATTCCGTCTTCAACGGCGTGCGGATCGGGTGCATCACCTACAGCTACCGCGGCGAGATCGATTCGGCCGAGGATACGCTCAAGGCCCTCATCGAGGATGGGCTCAGCGAGGTCGAGATGATGGACGGACCCATCCGGTCCTTTGCCGGAATGGGCCGCGGCGGTCGCGGCAGGCCCGGGCAGCAGCCTCCCGCGCCGACCGACGAACAACGCCAGGCGCAACTGGCCAGGTGCGCCGAGATGCGCAAGATGTACAACGACGCGGGCGTCAACATCCACATCCACAAGATCCCCTTCGGCCAATCGGACGAGTCGATCGACTTCAACTTCCAGGTGGCCAAGGCGCTGGGCTGCGTCGGCATCACCTTAGAGCGTTCGGAGCCGATGGCCAGGAAGCTCGCGCCCTTCGCCGACAAGCACAAGATCTGGGTCGCCTTCCACAACCACACGAACAACTACCCGGCGCTGGATAAGGCCGACCCGATCCTGGCCTACAGCCCGTACATCGGCTTCAACTTCGATGTCGGGCACTATTTCGCGGGCACCAAGGGCCTGTCCCCGCTCCCCGTGCTCGAGAAGTACCACGACCGCATCGTCAGCCTGCACATGAAGGACAGGACCGCCGACGGCGGGAACGCGCCGTGGGGTATGGGGAAGACGCCCCTCAAGGAGATCTTGCAGCTCATGAAGAAGGAGAAGTGGACTTTTCCGGCCGACATCGAGGTCGAATACAAGATCCCGCGAGGCTCGACCGCCGTGGCTGAAGTGGCCAAGTGCGTTCGGTACTGCAAGGAGGCGCTCGCCTGATCGGCGGCGACAACGCCTTGAATCCGCTTGCTCGATTCCGTGAGGGCGAGCCTCCTGGCGAGCCGTGCCGCGATCCGGCTCGGACGGAGCCTCGCTCTCCCAGGATCATAGCGTGATATCGAGGCCGAATCTGGCGGTAGGACTCCAACGCTCCGGGATCTCTCCCGCGAGATTTCAGTCTTCCAGCTCCTCGACCGATCGGAACAAGGACTGGATGAGGTCGGCCAGGTCGTCCTCCGCCAGATCGGACCATTGTCCGAAGATCAGCACGGTGCGGCGGGGGGTGCGGAAGCATCGGATGGTGGCGCCGTTGGTGACGTCGAGCGAGAAGAACTCAACGTCGTGGCCGGTCGCGTGGTAACCCTGGATGTCCTGCATCGCGAGGTCGGCGTCCAGGTCCGGATACTCCTCTCGCATCGCCTCGAGCACCTCGTCGGCGACGCCCGCCGGGTCGGGGCAAGACTCGTCGGTCCGGATCAGGGCGAATCCCAGGCCGCTGGGGGCTTGCAGCTCGATGTTGGTCACCGGCCCGTCCTCGGAGACCTCGATCGGCCAGTCCGAGGGATATTCGAAGTGGACGCCATGGCTCTCGAAGACTTCGAACATCGCCGGATGATCCTCTTTCGCCGCGTGGGCCTCTCAGGTTACTTGCGGAATCCCGGTCGATCGTAGCATTGGCCGGGGGACATGCCAAGCCGGGCCGTCGAGGGCTGCACCCATCCCGGTCCCGATCGGGCCGGAACGAGTACACGGGGCTGGTCATCCCCCGGCCTGCTCGGCTTGGCCGTCCCCTGGACGACCTGGTACGATGAGATTGTCTCGGGATCGCGGTGCGGACCGCCGATGCCCGCGCCGGGCGGTGAGAGGTCCGGCGAGATCCTTCCGCCTCGATCGATCCAGAGAGGAAGTCCCTCGAATCATGCGCGTCCTGTCGGGAATCCAGCCGTCGGGTGCCCTGCACATCGGCAACTACTTCGGAGCGCTGCGGCAGTTCATCGACCTCCAGCGCGAGAACGACGCCTATTACTTCGTCGCGAACTACCACGCGCTCACCAGCGTCCGCGATGCCGAGCAACTCCGCGGTTACACGTTCGACGTGATCGTCACCATGCTGTCGCTGGGGCTCGACCCCGAGAAGGCCACGCTGTTCGTCCAGTCGGACGTCCCCGAGACGACCGAGCTGGCCTGGCTGCTGACCACGGTGACGCCGATGGGCTGGCTGGAGAAGTGCGTCAGCTACAAGGACAAGGTCGAGCATGGGCTGCCGGCCGAGCACGGCCTCTTCGCCTATCCCGTGCTCCTGGCGGCCGACATCCTGCTCTACGACGCCGACCTGGTGCCGGTCGGGCAGGATCAGAAGCAGCACCTGGAGATCACCCGCGACATCGCCGAGCGGTTCAACCGCGTATTCGGCGGTGGTCAGGAGATCTTCCGGCTGCCGAGGCCGCACATCCTGGAGTCGGTGGCCGTGGTGCCGGGCCTGGACGGTCGCAAGATGTCCAAGAGTTACGACAATACGATCGAGATCTTCGACGAGCCGGCGGCGATCCGGAAGAAGGCCAAGAAGATCGTGACCGACAGCACGCCCGTCGAGGCGCCCAAGAATCCCGAGACCTGCTCGCTGTTCAACCTGTTCAAGCTGTTCGCCGCTCCCGATGACCTGGCCGAGGTCGATCAGCGATACCGCGAGGGGGGGATCGGCTATGGCGAGGTCAAGACCCGGCTGGCCGAGGCCATGATCGCGCGGTTCGCCCCCGCACGCGAGCAGCGGGCCGAGTGGCTGGCCCACCCCGAGCGCGTCGCCGAGGTGCGCGCCGCCGCCGCCGATCGAGCAAGGGCCACCGCCCGAGTCGTCCTCGACCGCGCCCGAGCGGCCTGCGGCCTGGGGTGAGGATTTGAGGGTCTGTCGAGGGATCGCGCCCTCACGGGCATCAAAGTCTCACATTGCTGAGACAAGCCGGTTTACGGTACAACCGTCCGAGCCTATAATGATGCCCAGTCTGAAAATCGATCGCACGACCGATCCGGTCGGGCCGTCTCGGACTCGGCGGGTCTCCTCCTCTCCCTCCCGGCCAAGTCTCTTCGTCCGAATCACGCTGATCCCGGCTGCGCGCAATTTTACGCCTATCACCCCATCGACGACCTGACGCTGGAGGAACGATGAAGGATTTGTTCAGCCCGGAGCAAAGCCGGGACCTGCTCGGCCGTGGCTTCTCCCGCCGCGACTTCGGCCGTTTGGCGGCCTTCCTGACCGCGGGCGCGGCCCTGCCGTTCTACAACGAGGCGACGCTGGCCCAGGGACTCTCGGCCGGGCCCAGGCTGCCACCCGACGCAGTCAAGATCAACGCGAACGAGAACCCAATGGGGCCCTGCCCCGAAGCGGCCGAGGCGATCCATAAGGTCGTGGCCAAAGGGGGTCGCTACCTCTACGAGGAGACCTTCAACCTCGCCAACACATTGGCCGAGATCGAGGGCGTTTCCCGGAATCACGTGATGCCGTTCGCCGGCTCGAGCGACCCGCTCCACCGGGTCGTGCTGGCCTTCACGAGCCCGGAGAAGAGCTTCGTCGTCGCCGATCCGGGCTACGAGGCCGGCGGTAGGGCCGCCGAGTTCGTCGGGGCCAAGACCATCAAGGTCCCGCTCCGCAAGGATTGGTCCCACGACGTCCGCGCCATGGCGGCGGCCGACCCCAACGCAGGGGTCATCTACGTCTGCAACCCGAACAACCCGGCCGGTTCGGTCACGCCCAAGGACGAGATCGAATACCTCGTCGCCAATAAACCTAAGGGGGCGATCGTCCTGCTGGACGAGGCCTACATCCACCTGTCGAAGACGGCCGAGCCGGGCTCGCCGCTGGTGGCCGCCGACAAGGACGTGATCATCCTCCGGACGTTCTCGAAGCTCTATGGGATGGCCGGCCTCCGCGCCGGGGCGGCGCTGGGGCGGCCCGACCTGCTAGCGAAGTTGCGCGGGTATGGTGCCGGCGCGCTTCCGGTCACCGGCATGGTCGGCGCCACCGCCAGCCTGAAGTCCAAGGGACTGGTGGAGAACCGTCGCAAGATCATCGCCGACATCCGCGAGGAGACCGTCGAGTGGCTGGGGAAGAAGGGGTTTGACGTCATCCCTTCCGAGGCGAACATGATCATGATCGACGTCCGCCGGCCGGGCCGCGAGGTCATCTCGGCCCTGCTGCGCGAGAAGGTGGCGATCGGCCGGCTCTGGTCGTCGATGCCGAAGCATGTGCGCGTCTCGATCGGCACGAAGGAGGAGATGGCGAAGTTCCGCACCGCGTTCGGGCGCGTCATGAATGCCTGAGATCTCGAACCGCCGGGCCACGTGGCACACTTACGGCGGACGCCGCTTCGTGGGCGACGTGGCAGGCGGCCTCATCGCCGCCCTCGTCGCGCTCCCCTACGGAGTGGCGCTCGCCCGATTGATGGGGCTTCCGCCCGAACTGGGCCTGTTCACCTCGATCCTGACGGCGCCCGTCACGGCACTGCTGGGCCGCAACCCCGTGTTGATCGGCGGCACGGCCAGCGCCACGGTGCCGTTCATCACGGTCGCGGTGCGTGCCCAGGGCGTCGGCGGCTCGGCCAAGGTCTGCCTGGTCGCCGCCATCTTCATGATGATCTTCTGCGTCCTCCGGCTGGGCCGGCACGTGGCTCGCGTACCGCATGCGGTCGTCTCGGGCTTCTCGTGCGGCGTGGGCGGGATGATGGTCATCCTCCAGCTCCGGACGCTGCTGGGACTCCCCGCCTCGCCGGGAGAGAGTTCGGCCAGACCGATCGGCCAGCTCGCATCCGTGTTGTCGAACATCGGACAGGCCCGGTGGGCGCCGTTACTCCTGGGACTGATCGTGGTCGCCGGGGCCCTGGCGACGGCGCGGAAATGGCCGCGGTCGCCGTCGCCGCTGATCGGCGTCGCCCTGGCCGTCGCCGCGGCATCGCTGCTCGGCTGGCGCGAGAAGCCGCTCGGGGCCATCTCACTGGACTGGCCCTCGTTCGTGGGCTTCACCTGGGAGCCGACCGACGTCCTGGAGGTGTTACCGGCGGCGCTGGGGCTGGCGTTCGTCGCGTCGGTCAACATCCTGATCACGTCCAAGGTGGTCGAACACTTCCAGGGGCGCCACCGCCACCTCCGCGCCGTCGATGCCGACGGCGAGCTCGGCGCCTACGGGATCGCCAACCTCTGCGCGGGCGTCTTCGGCGCCCCGATGAGCGTCGGCATCCCCGCCCGGAGCCTGGCGAACGTGCGATGCGGAGGGACCACCCGGCTGTCCAACCTGCTGCACGGCGTCTTCCTGCTCGGGTTACTCTGGTTCGGCTCTGGACTCATCGCGCGTATCCCGCTGGCTGCGCTGGCGGGCGTGACGGCCTACGTCGGCCTGAACCTGCTCGAATGGAGCACCTGGCGCCGGCTTCATCGGATGCGGCGGGTGGACGCCGCCGCCTTCCTCGTGACGGCCGCAGCCGTCCTGACCACGAACGCCGTCGCGGCCGTCGCACTCGGCTGCTCGCTCTACGCCGTTGGAAACCTCATCTCCAGGCTCGCCCTCCTGCAACGCCTTCCCGCCGTCAAGACGCGGGAGGCGGAATTGTGAGCGGCGGAATTATCTTGGCAAATGGCACCACAAAGTGGTACCATCATTCCGGAATGGATTCGCCTTGATGAGAGCCTCATGACGTGAGCAAGCACGACCGAACGCTAGAAGCCATCTTTGCCACCCCGACCCGCGTGAATATCCGGTGGGGACATGCGGTCGCATTAGTCGGTTTCTATGGTGGAACCGTCAAGTCATCCGGCGACTCGGCGCATAAGTTCACGATGCCCAATGGCTCATGCGCGGTCATCCATAAACCTCATCCGGGCAATCAACTCTCCAAAGGTCGAGTCGAGGCATTCCGCGATCTCTTGATCCGTGCGGGGATGGAGCCTGCTCCGCCCCGCGAGCCCGACGAGGAGGACGATGGCCATGGCAACGCTGATGTATAAAGGCTACACCGGCGTGCTCGACGTCGATCTGGAAGCCGGCGAGCTCGTCGGCCGTACGATCGGCATGCGCGACCTCATCACGTTCCAGGGCAGGACGGTCGAAGAAGCTCGAAAGTCCTTCGAGGAATCGATCGATTTCTATCTGGCATGCTGCCATGAGGATAAGAAGCAGCCCGACAGACCCTACTCGGGTCGGTTCAACGTCCGGATTTCCCCGGAAGTGCATCGCCGGCTAGTCATCCTGGCGGAATCTCGGGGGCAGAGTCTGAACGAGCTCGTCAGTGTCGCCCTCACAAGTGCAGCCGGCGAGGTCGCTCCACAAGTCCAGGTCTCCGAGCCGAGCTGGCAGGAGGTCAAGACCAAACTGGAGGCACAAAGACCGAAGGCCAAGGGCTCTCAGGAGGGCAGGCGGCACCCTGTCGCGTCGGGGTCGTCGGGACAATCCCCCAGGCGACGATCGATCGCTCGCCCCGGCGCCAAATGATTGGGAGATCCAATCAACTGCCCCGCCGGCACGATATATCGATTCTGCGGATCATCACAAGGGATTACAACCGACCTCGGCTCACCGCAATGTCGTCATGAATTCGAGCAAATCGGCCACCTGCTGCGCCGTCAAGTCGCGGAGCAGGAGTTCGGGCATGAGCGAACGCGACTGGGGCACGAGATGTTCGACGTCCCCGACGGGGACCCGCAACGTCTTGCCCTGGGCATCCTTGAGCACGACTTCGCGACCATTCTTCTCGACGACCAAGCCGGTCATGACGCGGCCGTCCCGGGTTTCCAGCG
Organism: Isosphaeraceae bacterium; assembly: GCA_052148775.1. Classification (GTDB taxonomy): domain Bacteria; phylum Planctomycetota; class Planctomycetia; order Isosphaerales; family Isosphaeraceae; genus CAVZRC01. The sequence continues at coordinate 7,042 of JBKQHM010000098.1, forward strand.
AGTAGGAGACGAACTGCGGGTCGATGGTCCTGGAGGGCTCGAGGATCTGGTCGAGCAACGCGGCCCGGTCGTACTTGGCCCCAATCCTGGTCAGGTCGGGCCCGACGGCCGTGCCGACCTCGCCGACCTTGTGGCAGCTCTTGCATTGGGCCGCGGCATTCGTGTTGAAAAGCTCGCGTCCGCGCGTGACCTCGCCTCGGATCTTGAGGATCGCCGGTCGGTCGACCACGTCGCCCAGCCGCTTGACGCGCTCGGCCTCGGGGATGAATCGCTCGAACAGGTCGCGGACCTCGATCGACGGGCTGGCCCGCGCGACCGCCACGGCCTCTCGGCGGAGAGATCCTGTAGCGGGGGATCGGTCGACCGCGCCGAGAAGCATCAGAGCACCTCGGGTGGAGGACGCCAGTTGCCGAATCGCCGCCGATCGGGCCACGAGAAGGGCGGGGTCGGGAGACCCGCGCC
>JBKQHM010000099.1:0-13000 GCA_052148775.1 Isosphaeraceae bacterium
GAGCGGCCAGGAGTCCGCGCGCTGTCCGGTTCGAGCTGGAACCCGGCCGGCCTCCGTGGGCCGTCCTCGAGCCGTGGGGCCAGCGCGTCCGGATCGGCGATGCCCCCTACGCCGGCCCTCGATCCGAGGTCATCCGCACCTGGGGCCGCGACCGGCTCCAGCTCCTTGCCCGTCTGCTCCCCTTGATGGACGGCGCCGAGGTCCACCTCCTGGGGACGGGCCTGCCGAGCTTCTGGGTTGTGAAGATGGGGCCGATCCGGCTGATCCTGGGCCTATCCGGCTGGACGGCCAACGACTGGACCGGTGCCGCGGCGCTCGACCAGCTCGCCCCGCCCGCCGATCCCGATCCGATCACCATGACCTCGATCGCCCGCGCGTTTCATACCGATCCCGCGCTGTCGTTCGACCGGCTCCGGACCCTCACGGGCACCGAGGCGCCGGCGCTGGCAGTCGGGCTGAATCGTCTGGCGATGCTCGGTCAGGTGATCCACGACCTGCCCGCGGGCCTCTACCGATGGCGGCAGATCATGCCGGTGACGCTCTCCGCCGAACTGATCGGCCCGGAGCACCCCGAGACCACCGCCGCGCGACGACTGGTCGCCGAGAAGACCGTGAAGATCAGCCGGGACGAGACCCGTCCCGACGGTCTCCGGGTGCTCGAAGGACGAGTAACCACGACCGAGGTCTCGCTACTGCTCGACGCCGACGGCCGGATGCTCCGGGGCCGTTGTTCGTGCTCCTATCATTTTACCGGGGGGCTCCGGCGTGGGCCGTGCCGGCACCTGCAAGCCCTCCGCGACAAGGCCAATGCCGCCGCCCCGAATCGTTCGACCCCCTCGGCCTGGTACCAGTCGCTCTGGAGTTGAGACGCGATGACATGGCTCCAACGGCTGCTGGGTTGGCTGTTCGGCTCGACCGCTTCGAGCCCGGTTCGGGAACGTCCTCTTCCCGACCTTTCGCGGAGCTTCTTTCCCCTTCGGAACGAGCCGGAGGAACCTTCCCAATCGCCTTCAATGCCGGAATTCGAAGGCCAACCCATTCCGCCCTCCAAGAAAGAACCTCGTCCGCTCGGCCTCGACGCGGCTGACTATCTGCCGATCACGCGACAGGAGATCAAGGACGCCGCGAGGGGGAAGAACCTCTTCTCTCCGTGGTTCGGACTCCGTAACAAGATCCCGCCCGCCGACGACCTGCGGACCCAGCTCATCGACCGGGCGATGGTCACCCAGGGACTCATCACCCCCGAGGAGCTGGCCGAGATCCACGCCGTTGGTGCCGAGATGGACCGCGTGCGGCCGACAGAGACGTCCATCGCGCATCAGGCCGGGATGACCGCCGAGGCGGCCGTGCAAGTCGACAAGGAGGAGCGCGCGCGGATCAAGGACCGGAAGAAGGCCGAGGCCGCCAGGCGCAAGCAGGAGCGGTTCGAGGCGATCGCGTGGCGCAAGGACAACGATATCGTCTTCCTCGGGCGGGGTGTGTCGGGCCGGCTCGGCGATCGCATCGGCCGCGACGAGGACCTCCTTCGCGCTGGACTGCCCGTCGTGAACGCTCCGGCCGAGCTCGCCCGCGCCCTCGGCTTGACGGTGTCCCGCCTGCGATGGCTCGCCTTCCATACCGAAGTCGCCACCCGGACCCACTACATCCAGTTCACTATCCCCAAGAAGAGTGGCGGCGAGCGCACATTGAGCGCCCCGCATCGATCCCTGGCGATGGCCCAGCGCTGGATCTTTGAGCGGATCGTATCTCGGCTGCCGGCCGAGCCCGCCGCGCATGGATTCTTGCCGGGCCGTAACATCCTGACCAATGCCCGTCCGCACGCCGGACGCGCGATCGTCGTGAACCTGGACCTCGAAGGCTTCTTCCCCAGCATCGGTTTCCCCCGCGTACGCAAGGTCTTCGAGCGGGTCGGCTACTCGCCGGCCGCGTCAACGATCCTAGCACTCCTGTGCACCGAGTGCCCGAGGAAGACCGTGATCTTCGACGGCACGGCGTATCACGTCGCGACCGGCCCGCGCGGATTACCCCAGGGGGCTTGCACCAGCCCCGGACTCTCGAACCAGGTCGCGCGACGGCTCGATCGTCGGCTGACCGGGCTGGCCGCCAGGCTCGGCCTGACCTATACCCGCTACGCCGACGATCTGACGTTCTCCGGCGACGCAGCCCTCGAAAAGCGCGTCGGCTACTTGATCGCGCGAGTTCGGCACATCGCCCAGCACGAGGGATTCGCGGTCAACGAATCGAAAACCCGCGTGCTGCGTCGAAACACCGCTCAGACGGTGACCGGCTTGGTCGTCAACGATCGCCCCGGCGTCCGTCGCGATGAGGTCCGCCGTTTGCGTGCGATCCTTCACGGGGCACGGACTACGGGCCTCGATGGCCAGAACCGCGAGAATCTCCCCGATTTCCGCGCCTGGCTCCGAGGCAAGATCGCCTTCGTACGCATGGCACGTCCGGAAGTCGGCGACCGATTACTGGCCGAACTTGATAGGCTGGAAGGTCGGGATCGCGAGGGATAAGGCCGGGCGATCGTCGCCGAGACCACGAGCAAGGGAGACGCCTTCCATGGACGACACCACTTCAATCCTCGACGCGGACCGCCTCGAAGCCGTCCGCGCCTGGTTTCGCGAGGACCCTTCTCGGATGACGATGATGGCGTCCCGCAAGTTCGAGGTCCCAGAGCAGGCCATCGTGTCGTCCTTGGTCGGTCAATGGCCGATCATCCGCCTCCGCGACGATGCGTTCCGCGAGTTGATGGAAGCCTTGCCGGGCCTCGGGTTGATGCGAGTCTTCGTCCGGAGCAAGGCCGCGGTGATCGAGTCCGTCGGGACTTTCGGCGGATTCTCCGAGACCGGCCCGTTCTTCAACATCCAGACGGACACGCTCGACATGCACATCCTCCACGACGAGATCAGCGCAATCTATGCCGTCGAGAAGCGCGGGCACGACAGCGATAACGCCACGCATTCGTTCCAGTTCTTTGACAAGCGCGGGGACGCCGCCTTCAAGGCCTTCCTCTGGGAGAATTTCCCTGACGTGCCCGCCGAGCGGATCGAGTCGTTCCGCGAACTGGCTTATCGTCTGGCCACACCCTGATGCCCCTGCCGGATGGAAGTAGGCGGTCGCCCTTCGGTCTCGGGGGGATCCGATCGGCCCATCGATGTCCGGCGTCTCAACGGGGCCGGGAACATCGGTTGATCGGCCACGTCGACGCGTGTTATCGCGATCCCTGCCGTTGAGCTCGACGGTGGAATAACGGCCGAAGTCTTCCTCGGAGTAAGGAGCCTCTTCGGGGTTCTCGCGCAGGTCGCGCTTCCATTGTCGCCGACGCCGCTGGGTGCCCGCGCGCTTGAGCTCCCGCTTGACCTGCCGCTGCTCGCGCTTGGTGGGTTCCATGATCGAATCGACCCCTCGGGTTGCGCCTCCGATGATTGGGAATTCCAAACGATTCTACGGCATCGGCCGGGAACCACGCTGTCCGAGGACACCAATACCCCCGGGTAGGGTTCGCGCGCACGACCGAGGACGGCCGTTTTCGCCCCTCTCTTGTCCTGACTCGGAACTCTCAGATTCTGTCCCGGAAGGGTCGAGATCGGTCTTGTAGGGTGGGTGAAATCCACCGGTGCGAGACCCTCTCGGTGGGTTTCACCCACCCGACAACGGACCAATCCGGCTGCCCGGACAGACTCTTGAGTCGGTTGCTCCCTGAAAGAGTTGCAGTCTGTCCCGGAAGTCTCAGTGGTCGCCTCGTAGGCTGCTCTGTGAGCTACGCATCCGAAAAGACTCGGGCTCGGTGCCTTGCGAGCATCCGACAAAGATGTTCGTCGTCGGGCTCTGTCCTTTCGAGATTGCGCAGGCTTGCCTAAATCGAAGGCAAGTCGCTCCTCGACATCACGGGGTGGATCTCGAAAGTACGTCGGTAAAGGCAGGCTGTCATTCAACCTGCATTGCCGACTGCCGACGGGCGTCAATCGGATTTTTCTGATGGTATTGAATTTGCTTTAAGAAATGGAACCGGCTGATCCTGACACGGTTCCCGGGCCCCTTTCCAGAAGGCAGGAACGATGAAGACGCCGCAACCCATTCGCGAGATTGCCCCGCCCGCCTGGTCCCTCCCCCTGATCGGCAGCCAACCCCGAGGGCCGCGTCGAGGTGCTTGACGCGCCCGGACTCTCAGGTAACATGAGAGGGACGGTCGCGCCCGTATCCGGGCGATGGTTGTTGGATCGAGGGAGAGTCCCAGGGCATGAGGCGAGGGCATGTCGTTGCTGGAACGACCCAAGCTCCGTCCGTTGACCGCTCGACGGATCGAGCAACAGGGACAGTCTTTTGTGATGCTTCAGGATCCGTCGGGCGTCGTGCCTCAGCCGGTCCTGATTCCCTTGGACGGCTATGTTCAGGTGGTTCGGCATCTTAACGGCCAATCGACGTTGATCGAGATCCAGGCCCGGGTGCTCCGCGAGACGGGGCAATTCGTCGCGATGAAGGATCTCCAGGATCTGGTCCGACGATTCGATGAGTCGATGATCATCGAGGGACCGACCTTCGACATGTTTCACCAGCAATATCGAGAATCCGGGCGGCGTCCCCCGGCACTGGCAGGCCGATCGTACGCGGCGACCCTCCGGGCCCTCCGCGCCCAGCTCGATCAGTTCTTCGTCGGCGCTCAGGGGGCCGGCGAGCCGGTGGTCGACGGCGTGCCCCGCCGTGCGGGGTTTCGCGGCATCTTGAGCCCACATATCGACTTCCAGCGTGGCGGCCCGGTCTACACGTGGTCGTATCGGGAACTCGTGGAACAGTCGAATGCCGATACATTTGTCATCCTCGGGGTGGCTCACCAGTACTGCCGGCGCCGATTTGCCCTGACTTCCAAGGATTTCGAGACACCACTGGGCGTCGTCGCGACCGACCGCTCCTACGTCGATCGGATCGCCGCAGTCACCGGCCGCGATCTGTTCGACGATGAGTTGAGTCATCGGACCGAGCATTCGATCGAATTCCAGGTGGTTTTCCTGCAACACCTGCTGGGTGGGCGCCGCAAGTTCTCGATCGTGCCGATCCTGGTCGGTTCGTTCCACGACCTGATGGAGCGCGGGGTCGCCCCGACCGAGGACGCGGAGGTGCGCCGGTTCATCGAGGCCCTGCGCCTGGCCGAGGGGTCGAGCGGCAAGTCGGTGGCCTACATCGGCGGGATCGACTTGTGTCACGTCGGTCCGGAATTCGGCGACCCGAGCCCGGTAGACCCGGTCCTCCAGGAGCAGGTGCGTCAGTTCGACGGGGCGATGCTGGACCGTGCCGCGGCGGGCGACCCAGAGGGCTGGTTCCGCACGGCAGGCGCAGTGGGGAATCGCTGGCGCGTCTGTGGCCTCGCGGCAACGTATACTTTCTTGCACGCCATCGGCCCGGCCCGGGGCCGGCTGCTCCGGTACAACCAGGCCCTGGATGACCGGCGAACCTGCTGTGTCAGCTTCGCGAGCATGGCGTTCCAGGCATCCGGGCCTCCTTCGACGATCCCCCATGCCAATTTCACCGCCTTTACCTGACGATCACCCGAGCGTCACCGACAACTCCCCCGGTCCCGACGAAGAACGCCGGCCCTGCCCGGCCCCGGCGAACCTCCGCGCCGAGGTCTCGCGCTACGACGAGTCGGCAGATGTCGCCCGCTGGGATGGCCCGCGCTATCGGATGACGTACCGAATCCGGGGTCAAGGACCGCCGTTGTTCCTGATCCCGGGGATTGCCTCGACCCATCGCGTCTATGCCCTGTTGCTCAACCGACTCGCCGAACACTTCCAGACGATCCTCTACGACTATCCGGGCGAACATGCCGACGATGGCGCGCGGTTGGGCCGGATCACCCACGACCACCTGGTCGACGACCTGTTCGGGTTGATTGACCATTTACACATCGGGCGTGCCTTCCTGGTCGGCCTGTCGTTCGGGTCGACCATCGCGCTCAAGGCCCTGCATCGCGAACCCCGGCGATTCCCCCGGTCGGCCTTGCAGGGCGGCTTTGCGCACCGGCGATTCTCGGCCGCAGAGCGATGGTCGCTTCGCCTGGGCCGGCTCGTCCCCGGCACGGCCGCCCGGCTCCCGTTTCGACGCACGATCCTGGCCTATAACAGCCGGCCGGAATTTCCCGCGCTATTGGATGACCGGTGGGACTTCTACGTCGAGCAAAACGGAATGACGCCCATCCGGTCGCTGGCGCACCGCGTCGAGCTCCTGACGCGGCTGGATCTGCGGCCGATCGTCCCGACGATCCCCGCGGAAATCCTCCTGCTCCAGGGGCGCGAGGACCGGATCGTCCCCCATCGCGATTTCGAGGCCCTGAGAGACTCACTGCCGAAGGCCGAGGCCATCGTCATGCCGACCGTCGGCCACCAGCCCCACGTGACCCATGCCGAGATCCTGGCGCAAATGATCCACCAGTTCCTCCTCCCGTGCGCGGAAGGGCCCGGGGGTTGCACCGAGCGATCGAGCTGCGAATAGTCCGGCATGATCAGGCAGTGTAGCGAAGAAGCCGGGCAAGAACCGGCGAGCCCGGCCCTCGCCGGCTGGCGCGCCTGGAGGAGTCGCCCTGCGGGCGCCGACTCAGCCACCCGAGGGCCCTCCCGCCTCGGCAGGGTGTGGCTGGGGTCGAGCCGGCTCCTGCCGGCGAAGCCTCCAGGAGAGCCCGAGACCGTCCCCCTCGGGTCGATTCCGGTCCGCTTCCGCGATTCCGGACGATCCTTTTGGCGGCGTTGTCCTGTTGGCTAGCGGACGGGACGGGGGTTACAATGGGTCGGGCTTGGGGTCGGGTGGAGATTACTTGGGAATATCGAGGCTGGCCGGCTTGGTAGGAATGGCGACGGTGAGCGACGGGCAATCGAAGTTGGTGATTCTCGGTATCGGCGACGATGGACTTGCCGGCCTGACAGAGCCCGCACGCCGGCTGGTGACCTCGGCCGACTTGATCCTCGGCGCACCATCGATCCTGTCGCTGCTGGAAGGGGTGCCGGCGCGAAGGGAGCCGCTGGAAGCGGACATGAGCCTGGCCCTGCGTCAGGTCCGTGAGGCGCTCCGGCAACGCCATCCGGTGCTGGTCTGCGGCGGCGACCCCCTGTTCTACGGCGTGGCTCGTTACCTTTGCGACCGGCTGGGCAAAGACCACTTCGAAGTCGTGCCGCATGTCAGCAGCATGCAACTGGCCTTCGCGCGGATCAAGGAGAGCTGGGAGGATGCCTACCTGACCAGCCTGGCCGGACGGCCGATCGAGGCCGCCATCGACCGGATCCGGACCTCGGAGAAGATCGGCCTGTTCTCCAGCGACGAGTGCCCTCCGTCGCGACTCGCGCGGGAATTGCTCGATCGGGGTATCGACTACTTCCGGGCCTACGTCTGCGAGAACCTCGGCTCGCCGGACGAGCGGGTGACGCAGTGCGAGCTCGCCGACCTGACCGGAATGGATTTCGATCCGCTCAACGTTCTGATCCTGATTCGCAAGCCGAACCGCCCGGACCAGGCCGGGCGCGGCGGGCGACACCGGCTCTTCGGCAATCCCGACGATACCTTCGCCCAGTCGCTGCCGAAGCGTGGTCTGATCACCCAGGCCGAGGTGCGGGCGATCGCGCTGGCGCAGCTCGACATCCGGGCGACCAGCGTCGTCTGGGACATCGGGGCGGGCTCCGGGTCGGTGGCGATCGAGGCTGCGCAGCTCGCCCACCAGGGGATCGTCTATGCCATCGAGCCGGAGCCGGCCGACATCGCGCTGATCCAGGCCAACGCCGATCTCTTCGGCGTGCCCAACATCCGGACGGTGGCCGGGCGCGCCCCCGAGGTCCTGGCGACGCTCCCCGAGCCGGACGCCGTCTTCGTGGGCGGGACCGGTCGACAGGTCGACCTGGTCCTCAGTGCGGCTTATGCCCGGCTCGGTATCGGCGGGACCCTCGCGGTCAACGTGGCCACGATCGAGGGGCTCGCGACGGCCTACCAGACGCTCAAGGGGTTGGCCGGCCGCGTCAACGTCTGGAACGTCTCGATCTCCCGGGGAATCGAGCAGATGGACCGACTCCGATTCGAGGCGATCGCGCCGACCTTCCTCCTGGCCGTGACCAAGAGGGAGCCCTCGGATGATTGATCGGACCACGGCCCCGACCGGTCAGGAGCGACGTTCGCGGATCGGCCCCGATCCGACCGACTCCGGGAAGGGGATGCTTGTTGTGATAGCGCGGGGAAAGGTATATATTGGATCGATGGCTGATCGCATTCGCAAATTCGCGAGGTGAGCAATCGCATGGCCGAGGTGCATGACGCGGAGCTCGACCTGATCGCCGTGGGCGCGCATCCCGACGATGTGGAGATCGCCTGCGGCGGGACCCTGGCCCTGCTGGCGCGGAGAGGGTACGCTGTGGGGATCGTCGATCTGACCGACGGGGAGCCGACGCCGCAATCGCCGGGACCGGACGTTCGCATGGCCGAGGCCGAGCGCGCCGCGGGGGTGCTGGGGGTCGCGACGAGGATCAACCTCAATCTACCGAATCGCCGGTTGTTCGACGGATTCGAGGCACGCGTGGCGCTCGCCAAGGTGTTCCGCCGGCACAAGCCCAAGGTCGTCATCGGATTCGGAGGCAAGACTGCGATGGCCTCTCCCGATCATTACCAGGCGATGCTCCTCACGGATGCGGCGGTCTTCTACAGTCGCCTCACCAAGTGGGACGAGTACTTCGATGGGCTGCCGACGCACACGATCCAAAACCAGTTGAGTTTTCCGATCGCGTTACATGGGTTGGACTTGCCCGAGGCATCCGGTTACATTGTTGCAGACATCGGCCCGACCCTGGAGGTCAAACTCGAGGCGATCCGTTGTTATCAGACGCAGTTTCCCGCCAGCAAGGCCGGGATCTTCCGGGCGGTCGAGACCATGAACCGATATCACGGATTGACCGCTGGCTTCGAGGCGGGCGAATTATTCATGACCTATCGATCGGTGGGCGTCGACGACCTCATGCGGTGGGCCAGCCCGTCGCATGCCCGAACGTAACCGTTCCGACCCGCCTGCGCCCCATCGTGGTCCCTCCGGTGTCTGCTCGACTCCGGCATCGGGAGGATGGAGGAAGAGTCGCATCTCCCCTGGGACCTTCGACGGCCTTGAAGGCATAAAGGCGATTGCGATGGCCGAGCAGGTTGTCTTATTCGGCTGGATGAAGAGTCTCTTCCGGAAGGGTGAACCTGAGGTGAGCTGGTTTTCGCGATTCAGGAACTGGATGAGCCTCTTTTTCGGGAAGCATCACTCCAGGGACGACCCCGAACAGACCGACGAGTTCGCGACGCTCTCGTCATTCACCCTGTTGCCGGGTCAGCTCAAATTGCGCGTCGGTGTCGTCTCGGTCCGAGGGAACTACCGCGAGCATAACGAGGACAATTTCTACGTGCCCGGGCGTCGGTCGGTCCGGCACGACAGCACTTCGGATAGCCAGGGCGGCCTCTCCACGATGACCCTTGAGCCGTCCAACCTGTTCATCGTCGCCGACGGTATGGGTGGTCAGCAGGCCGGCGAGCAGGCCAGCCTGATGGCGGTCGAGCTGATCCCCAAGGCGATCGCGCGCCGGCTGACGCCCGAGGAGAACGAGCCGAGCCGGATCAAGGAGGCGATCCGGGACGCGGTGGCCGAAGTGAACCAGGAGATCCTCGGCAGCTCCGGAGCGGTCACCGAGTTCACCAACATGGGGACCACGGTGGTCCTGGCCCAGTTCCGGTACGATCGGGTCTTCGTCGCCGGCATCGGCGACTCGCGCGCCTACCGGCTCCGCGACGGCAAGCTGGAGCGGCTCACCAAGGATCACTCCCTGGCCGACGCCCTGCTCGAGGCCGGGACGATCTCCGCCGAGGAACTGCCGACCCACAAGTTCAAGAATGTGCTGTATCTCTACCTGGGGAGCAAGGACGCGCGCGGCGGCCCGGAGGACGTGCGTGTCCTCGATGTCCGGCCGGGCGACCGCCTCCTCATGGCCAGCGACGGTCTCACCGGTGTCGTCTCCGACAAGGACCTCGCCCACGTCCTGGCCACGATCGACGACCCGCAACGGGCCGCCGTGACCCTGAAGGACATGGCGCTCAGCAACGATTCCAAGGACAACGTCACGTGCCTGATCATTCACGCCGTGGCACAGCAGGATAGCGCGGTTCCGGCCGCCTGATCGCGCGAGGCGTCCCGACTTCGCAACACCCACGGATGCCGCAGTCGAACCGAGGTAGATGGACCATGCTGCGGTTGGAGGACTTCGCGGCCCATGTCGTCGACTCGGGATTGGTCCCCGCCGAGGTCGTGGCCCGGGTCCGGGCGCAACTGCCGGTCGGGACGAACGATGACGGTGCTGTCGTGCTGGCCCGCCGGCTGATCCAGGACAAGTTCCTGACCACTTTCCAGGCCCGCAAACTCCTCTCGGGCCGCACCAGCGGCTTCCTCCTCGGCGGTTACCGATTGCTCAAGCCCCTGGGGGAGGGGGGCATGGGGAAAGTCTACCTCGCCGAGAACGAACGGAAAGAGCGGGTCGCCATCAAGGTCCTCCCGCCGCGGAAGGCCCTCGAGGATCAGAACGCCCTGGCCCGATTCCGCCGCGAGATGGACCTCTCCCGGCGCTGCTCCCACCCCAATGTCGCCCGGACCATCGCCGTCGGGAACGAAGGCGACGTCCACTTCATGGTGATGGAGTACATCCCCGGCGAGAGCCTCTATGAGATGGTCAAGAGCCACCGCGTCGGCCCGTTGCGGGTCCCGGACGCCGCCCGATTGTTCCTCAAACTGCTGGACGGACTGGATGCCGCCCACAACGCCGGCCTGATCCACCGAGACATCAAGCCGTCGAACATCATGATCACCCCCGACGGCGAAGTGAAGCTCCTCGACCTCGGCCTGGCGCGCGCCCTGGACGACGAGAAGGGGCTCACGCGCGCTAATACCGTGCTCGGGACGCTCGACTATGCCAGCCCCGAGCAACTCCGCGATGCCACCAAGTCCGACCGACGGAGCGATCTCTACAGCATCGGATGCACCCTCTATTTCGCGCTGGCGGGGAGCGCCCCCTTCGAAGGGGGGGATGCGATCAACAAGATCTTCAAGCAGCGTATGGAGGATCCCGAGCCCCTGGAGAGCCTGGTGCGAGGCGTGCCCTCGGCGTTCGCCGCGATCGTCCGCAAGCTCATGAGCAAGAAGCCCGAGGAGCGGTATCAGACCTGCACCGAGCTCAAGTCCGACCTGACGCGGTGGACCGACCCCGAGCGTGTCCGCGCCATACTCGGGGCCGAGGCCGAGGCCGCCCGCAGCTTTCGCCCCCCGCCCCCCGAACTCGACGAGGATGACCTCCGCCTCCTCGATTCCGAGGATTCCGAATCTCGAGACGGCATGTCCCTCCGACACCTCGGCGGTGCCGAGCCGTCCGCCGCCCCTCGCCACCAGCCACCGCCGGCCCCTTTGCCGGCCGTCATCCGCGCCCCGAACCCACGGGACCCCCGGCCCATCGTCTCATCTTATCACCAGACCGACGAAAACACCTGGCTGATCCAGTTCGCCCTGATTGCCGTCGCGATCGGGCTGGTCGCCATCGTGCTCATCTCGATCTGGTATCGCTCTTAGGTCGTTGGCGCGAGACTTGCTAACTAAGCCGACTTAACCTCTCCGAAGCGGGGAGAAAACGATTTGATCGAGGTTTTATCGATGTCAACGATCACTATGAGCTTACCGGTAGCTCCAATTGTCGACAGTGCTGCTCCGAATTGTGGCAGTCCTGGAGGCAGTGGGGTCGTGGAAATCAATCTGCTGCTGCCGGAGGAATGGGCAAGCAATCTGATTGAACTTTCGCGCCAGCGGCATCAGAGCATCGGCCAAATTATCCGCTCAATGATCGGGCAGGCCCTGCACGAAGACAGTACGCAAAAATGACCGAACACACCTGACAATCCTGCCCGATTGGTAAGCGGCCGGTTTCCGTCTTCTTGCCGAGCCGCGAAGGTCGCTTGGTATTCGATCTCGTCAATCATTCCCTTTCACGCGTCGAACCTGGCGCGGTCGAGGATTCCGTCTAGTCAGCCTCCTGGCCCAGGTCCGCAATCGCCGGCACCAGGCCGTGAGGTCCCTCGCATCCTCCTCGACGATCCACCGCTGGATCTCGACGTCCTTGACCGGAAGGAACTGGCTCATCTTGACCTTGAGATAGGTACCGTCCGCCTGCAGTTGCTCGACGGTGACCTCAGCCCCATCGAATCGCCACGCTTCGGGCACCTGGAGCGCCGCGTAGATGCCGGGGCGATCGACTTGCGATGGCGAAATGTCGATCTCGATCGCGTGGTCGGGGTTTGGATAATCCTCGATGTTCTTGGATCGTCGCTTCAGGGCGGCGGCGACAGCCGATCGCTTCTTGGCCTGGAATTCATAGCATTGGTCGGCTTCTAACCCTCGCAAGAGCTCGGGCCGCTTCCAAGTCGTCTCACCCCCACCAGTTCGAGGGATCTTCAGTTCGGTCGCGACCTCGTGGACGAACCGGCCGAAAAGATCCTTGAAATGCTCGTGGACTCGGCTGGTGGTCATGATCTCCAGGTCTTTCCCATCGTAGGCCATGCGGATGTGTTGACCCTCACTCACCGCCTCGGAGAGCCTGTCATAGATCTCCCAGCCGACTCCTCGGAATACGATGCGTGCATCGCTGATGGCCGGAGTTGCGGTCCGCACCTGGGCGACCGGTTTCGACGGCTTGGACCTGGTCATCGTGGTCATGAAACTGCCCCTCGGGCTTTCCCCAAACGATTTGACTCTTTCGATCGACCTGATCCCGCCTCGGTATGGACATGGTAATTGTACCAAAAAGGCATCGCGGATCGATGCGATGACGGTCTCCGGACAGCAGTTCCGCAACTCGGCGGTATTTGAGAAGCCAAGACGGATTCAAGGCCTCGACCTCGCGGGTTTTACGGTTTTATGGGCTGGCGGGGTTGTCGGAGAGGCACTTTCGGGGGGTGGTCGACC
>JBKQHM010000100.1:0-24615 GCA_052148775.1 Isosphaeraceae bacterium
GCTGAACCTGCGAAGCAGGGCCTCGTCCGAGGCTTCCATGTACACCAGGGTTGCCGGAACGTGATGGCGGATCTGCTTGTAAATCTCCGGCAACTCCTTCAGTTGCTCGCCCTCGCGCGCGTCGATCAGCAGCGCGGCGCGCTGAATTTCCGAATCGCCGTAAACATCGAGCTGGCTGAAGGCCGGGATGAGACGAACGGGCAGGTTATCGACGCAGTAGTAGCCCAAATCCTCGAAGGTTTTGAGCACGGTACTCTTGCCCGAGCCGCTCACGCCGGTGAGGATCACCAGTTGGCGGCCGTCCGAGGCGGCGCGTCGTCGCTTCACCGTGGGGCCTATGCTTTGACCCGTCGTTGGTGCGTGCTGGGAATGCGGAGGTCTTCGCGATACTTGGCCACCGTGCGGCGCGTCACTTGAAAGGCCAACGAAGAAGGGCCGACTCGAGATCCTCAAGGTGCACATCCGGAACGTTCCGCTGGCCTCCGATGTCGACCTCGAACGGATCGCGCGGAGCACCGTTGGTATGAGTGGTGCCGACCTCGCGAACCTGGTCAACGAGGCCGCCCTGCTGGCGACCCGCGAGAATAAGTCGGCCGTCGATTCCAGGGACCTCGATGCTGCGCTCGACAAGGTGATCCTCGGTGCCAAACGCGAGGACGTGATCACGCCGAAAGACAAACGGGTTACTGCGTTTCACGAGGCCGGCCATGCGCTGGTCGGATGGCTGACCGCCAAGTCGGACCCGGTCCACAAGGTGACGATCATTCCCCGGGGTCGCGCCCTGGGTGTTACACAGTACCTGCCCGAAGAGGACCGCTTCAATTACAATCAGAGCCAGATCCTCGCCAAGCTGGATTCGATCATGGGCGGCCGCGCGGCGGAACGGCTGGTCTATGGCGAGATGAGCACCGGCGCGGCGGACGACCTCAAGCAGGCAACCCGACTGGCCCGGTTGATGGTCACCCAGTTCGGGATGAGCGAGATTGTTGGTCCGGTGTTCTTCAGGGCCTCGGAGGAACATCCCTTTCTCGGCCGCGAGATGGCCGAGCTACGCGACCATTCGGAGCATACGGCCCAGTTGATCGATGAAGAGGTCGCCAGGATCCTCCGCGAATCCGACGCACGCGCGTACCACACCCTCGAGGAGCATCGAGACGACCTCGAGCGAGTGACAGAGGCGCTCATCGAACGCGAAGTCCTGACCGAGAGCGAACTCGAGGAACTCGTGGGCAAACGCGTCATCGATGAGGAAGATGCCGAGGCCGTTCCGATCGGCAAGGATGAGGTCGTTGCATCCATAGATGATCCGTCCTGAGACCAGAAGCGGATTCAGGACGGCATTCGAACCCTCAGCAACCTTTACGAAATGGGGATGTCCAGGGGTGCTATTCGACCGGAATTTCTGGGCATTCCATCGTGCGGGAGCTCTCAGGCTTTGTCTACCTCTTCGAAGGCGGATGTCTCCGCTCCTCCGGTGGTCTGTGCCGGCCTGGTGGTGGCCGATCACGTCTCGCCGCCACTCGATCACTTGCCTCGCTCGGGCGAATTGATCGTTGTGGACAACCTCGTCCTGAACATCGGCGGGGGTGCGGCTAACACCGGCGTGGACCTCTCCCGGCTCGGCGTCCGGACGGCCATCTGCGCCCGGGTTGGCCCCGACATGTTCGGCCGATTCGCGACCGAGACGTTGCATGAAAGGGGGATCGACTGTACGGCGTTGAAGGTCGACCCGTCTTTGCCGACCAGTCAGACCCTGATCGTCAACGTGAGGGGTGAGGACCGACGCTTCATCCATACGGTCGGGGCCAACAGCGGCTTCGTGGCCGCCGATCTCGACGCCGTGCTGGAGTATCGGCCACGTGTCCTTCACATCGGGTATTTCCTCATCCTCCCGAACCTCGATGCCCAGGGATTGGCCGAGCGGTTTCGCCGGGCGAGGTCCGCGGGCACACTCACCTTGCTCGATGTCGCGACTCCCGGTCCGGGGCAGTATCTCGATCGTCTGAAGGTCGTACTCCCCCACACGGACATCTTCGTCCCCAACACCGACGAGGCCGAACTGATCCTCGGCGAGTCCGATCCCGTGCGGCAAGCTCGAATCTTCCGCGAGTTGGGTGCGAGAAGGGTCGTGATCACCCTCGGTGATCGTGGCGTCATCTCCTTCTCCGACGCGTTACAGGTCCACCTCGGTGTCTATCCTGTGACTTACGTGGACGGGTCGGGCGGCGGCGATGCCTTCAATGCCGGTTACATCCTGGGCCTTCTCGAGGACCGTCCCGAAATCGAGTGCTTGAAATTGGCGAGTGCGGTGGGTGCGAGTTGTGTCCGGGCCGTGGGGACCACTGACGGCGTCTTCTCGCGCGAAGAGGCCGAGGCGTTCGTCGGACGATATGAGCTCAAGGTCGAACAGATCTTCTGATCATACCGAGGCGACTCAGGACCATCAGCATGGGGATCTGGGGGGCTCGATGCCCTGGCCCCGTTCCATGAGGAGTGGTCGCGGTCGGGTTCAGATGTCGAGGATGATCTCGGCAACCCATCCTTCAGCGCATGGCTTTACGAAGAGCCCATGTCGGGTCGCGGCCTTGACCTCGTGATCCAGGACATGTCGAGCGAAGTCGATCGTTTCGCCCGCGATCGTGGCCTCTAGGCTTCGACTGCTCTCGTCCACGGCTACGGAGAATCGACCGTAAAACCGGTGGCCGGTCTCCGAACGAAAGATCAGTTCGTTCAACCAGGCGAGCAGCAGGTCTTCGGTTGAATCGGCGGTCAGGGATACGGACTCTTGTTCGAGGTTCCGCAACTCGGCCCGGTTGGCCACGATGACGTCGAACAATCCCTTTGCGGCTGTCTCAAACAGATCCGACAAGTTGCGTCCGACGATCCTGAGACCCAGGTCGGCTGTGTGTTCGAAAGTCTCGCTATGTCCCATCACAAGATCCTGACGCTCGATTGAGATCGCGAGTCGACCATCCGCCCGATTCGACCGACACGACAATCCGGCCACGAGATCGGTACCGACGTCTTTCGTTGAACGAGCACTTCCTCTTGCCGCCGGCAGACGATCGCCTAAACTCAAGAGGCCGATCATTTGGCCATGTTCTGCGATGACCGGATCGACCTTGTCCGGCCGGATTGGTTGTTGAGAGTGCGCCCTAAGTATTCGGCCAGACCTTTCCTTGAGCTTACTCAATCGTTGTCGATGTTCCCAGCCATTCGGAGGTTTGATATGGTCGAAGTGGGCCAGGAAGCACCCGACTTTTCTCTTCCCGATCAGAAGGGAAACGCGACAACCCTCTCCGGATTACGGGGCTCGCCGGTTGTCCTGTATTTCTATCCCAAGGACGATACCCCCGGCTGTACCAAGGAGGCGTGCAGTTTCCGAGACGACTTCTCCGGTTATCTGGCCCGAGGCGCATGGATAGTCGGAGTGAGCCCGGATTCATCGAGCTCTCACGCCAAGTTCATTCAGAAGTTCAACCTGCCCTTTACCTTGCTTGCCGACTCGGAGCATCAGGTCTGTGAGGCCTATGGTGTCTGGAAAGAGAAGAACATGTATGGACGAAAGTCCATGGGCGTAGAGCGAACGACGATCGTCATCGACGCGAAGGGGATCGTGCGAGCGGTCTTTCCGCGGGTCAAGGTCGACGGTCACAGCGACGCCGTGCTCAACACCCTCGATGACCATCGATAATCCGATTGCGAAGGGCCGACCTCCATCAGTCGGCCCTGGCGAGCCCCTTCACTTCAACCGATGGCCGTGGAAGGGAGTCCGAATTCCAGGTCATCGCGACGGCTTTGAAGGTGCTGCTGGAGCTTTCGGAGTGCCTTGTACTTCTCGTCGCTCACCCGAGTCAGGGGGAGATTGAGTTCCGCACCGATTTCCGGAACAGATGATCCACGCATCCAAAGTTCGATGATGCGATCTTGACGCTTGCTAAGGACGGCACGACGAGAGGATTCGAGAATCTCGCCCAACTCCATGCGGTCACGCTCCCGCTGATCCAGGTCGGACGCGGGGGTTGTAAATCCGTCCAGGGTTTGAAATCGCTTGGTCCGCTGGACGCGTTTCCGGACCATATCGATGGCCCGGACGAGCTCACGTCGGTCGGGCGTATCTTCGGCCAGAACCTGGGTCAGATCGAGCTGGCCGTCGCGCGCTTTGGTCAGGAGCCGACAGCAGACTTCCTGGGTGCAATCATCCCAGAGCCTGGGGTCTAATCGCGCGTTACGCCAGCAGACCGTGCAGTATCTCTGAATGTCACGCACCAGGTCCGACTCGGAGGCCTGGGCTGTCAGTGCGGCCAAGCCGATGACGAAGGCGACGGCGGTTGGTCCCACCTTCCGGGATCGAGGCGGCACGAATTCGGCGCCGCCGTGCTCGTTTAGACTCGAGCCGGCCGATTCGTCTGAGGAGTTGTTATTCTTGATCATAACCGCTGGATCTCGCTTCATGCACACGGTCGCTTCCAAGCCGTCCGCTCATTATCAACGGACTGTGACCGCGCAAACTATCGCTCGACGACAAGCTTTATCCTATCGAATTCCGCGGAGAAACGCGACAACTTCTTTCCCCGACGGGAAAACGTATCACCGGCGCGCATACGAAGATCGCCTTGGATTGGTATCCGGCCAAGGGGCACGACTCAGGTCCGACCGTCGTATCGCCGCCTTAAGCCAATACGGCTGAAGGTTCTGGAGTGGCCCGGGCGGCCGGGGAGAACGATGTCCCACCCTCGGGCGCGGGCAAGTCGAAGCAACCGTCCCTTGGGATGGACGACGACGGCCCGTCCGACCTGCTCGAGCAGAGCCCGATCGCTCCAGTTGTCGGCGTATGCCACTGCATCCTTGATCTCAATGTGATGCTCGGCCGCCCATTCTGTGGCATAATAGAGCTTTCCCTCGCCATAGCAAGGCGGCCCGGAGCCGATTGCGATCAGTTTTCCACGCTCGATGACGACCGGAGTCGTCAACACATCGCTGCAACCCAGGTAGATCCCCAAGGGCTCGATGACCAGCCGCGGCGAGGAGGAAACGAGCACGATGGGCGTCCCCGACTTGCGAACCTCGGAGAGGTGATCGACGACCCCCTCGTACAACCGCGGCCGGACGAATTCCACGAAATTCTCGTAGGCGATCCGCTCCAGCTCAACCACCGGGATCCGAGAGATGTAGTTCAATCCGATCTCGATCAACCGCCCATAGTCGAGTCGGCCGAATTTGTGTTGTAACCCGTGATGGAGGGCGCGAAGGAAAAACGAACGGCGAATCCACCCCTTTCGGTAGAGGATCCGCGCGAACAGAAATGTGGTGGTATGGGCCAGCAGGGTACCATCCACATCGACGAAGGCGACCGAAGGGGGCTTCGAGAATGTAGGCCAAATCGACGTGTTCATTTCGATCACTCCGTGGGAGTGCTGACCCAGCGGCCGATGCGACCGGTCAACTCGCGGGCGTCGGCCGCCTCGACCGCCTCGGCGATCACGCGAACGATCGGCTCGGTGTTGCTGGCCCGGACATGGACCCATCGATCCTGCCACTCGAGGCGCAATCCATCGCGGCGATCCGCCTGGGCGTCGGGGAATGCCGATGCGAGCCGATCCCAGAGTTTCGACACGCCCTCAGCCCCGACGCCCGAGGCCAGATTCCCCGACCCGCCGGCCTGGAGCGGATATTGATTCTTGATCATCGTATAGCTGGGGAGCTCGGCGACCAGTTGCGAGAGCGGCACACCCGAGTCGGCCATCAGGTCGAGGACCATTGCCATGGCCGCAAAGCTGTCGCGCACGTAGCCGATCCTCGGATCGATGACGCCGCCATTGCCCTCTCCTCCGAGCAAAGCCCCCTCCGCGATCATCCGCTCGACCACGTTGATCTCACCGACGGGAGTCCGCAACACCGGGCAACCGTGACGTCTTCCGAGGTCTTCCGTCACGCGTGAGGTGGACATGTTAATCACCACCGGACCTCTGGCCTGTTCCAGGCGATGCCAGGCCGCGAGGGCCAGCGTGAGCTCCTCGCCGATATAACGACCCGTCTCGTCCACGATCGCCAGCCGATCGGCATCCGGATCCTGGGCGAAACCGATCGCGGCACCGATCGCCGGGACGATGGCGCTGAATTCCTTCAGATTGGCCTCGGTGGGCTCGGGGGCGTGATCATACTTTCCGTCGGGCTGGATGCCCAGGACCAACGCTCGGGTCCCCAGGGCTTCCAGGAGACGGCCCCCGAGCCTCCCCCCCGCGCCATGACAGGCGTCGAGGACCACTTTGTAGCCGGAACGCCGAATCGCGTCCACGTCCACCGTCTCGAGCACACGGGTCAGGTGTCCGGAGTCGGGATCCTCGAGTCGGCGAGAGCGTCCCAGTCGATCCCAGTTCGACCAGCGGAAATCGCGAGATTTCCAGCGCTCCAGCAGCGTTCGCCCCTGTTCGGCGCCCAGGACCATGCCCCCACGCTGGAAGAACTTGAGACCGTTGTATTGCGGGGGATTGTGCGACGCCGAGATCTGTATCCCGCCGGCGGAACCGCCTTCCCGGACCAGCCAGCCGATCGTCGGCGTCGCCGTCGGGCCGACTCGGATCACGTCGTGACCGGTGGCGGTGACGCCGGCCTCGACGGCCGCGGCGAAGACCGACGAGGATACACGCCCATCATGGCCCACAACAATCGGGCCGGGCTCGCAGAGGCTCGCGTACGCCGCGGCAAACTCCACCACCGTCGCGGGGTCTAGGCCGTCACCGACGACTCCGCGCAACCCTGAAATACTCGCGATTCTGGTTCCCGTCCCACTCACCGATCGTGCCCTCCTTCGCCGAGTCGAGCCGTCATTTCCCTGTCTTAACTTAGAGGAGGACGGCCTCGCCGGGCAAGGCCCCGCTCGTTCGTGATCGGACTTGGAGCAGAACGAGACACCGCCGACCAGGACATGACGCGATTCCGCAAGTTTCCCTCGCGTCTCGCGCGACGCGAATCGGACCGGTTTTCCGATTCCCAGCACGACTTTGGCGCTCCGCCAAGCAGGGTATTCGTCGAAAAATCGAACGGGATTTTGAGTATCGAGACGCGAATTCCGCCTCCCGCTGTCCGCCTCACGTCCGGATCTTCCGGTGCGAGCCGCATTCGACGCGGCAGGGATGGAGAACGTCGGCTTGATGCTTCACTCTTCCAACTTCGTCCACCTTCCCGCTCATGTCTACGTTTCCCAATTGACGATATCCCGAAAATGCGGCAATCCTTCGCGTGCTAATTTCCAGCTTGCCAAACTGGGAAATCCAGGCATACTGGGATGGCAGCGTCGATTGGGTTCATTCATGAATCGTCCGATCCCGTAGGACATTTGTCTGGGATTCGGGAGGAAAGGCCGAGTGATCCAATTGGCAGGAAGGGGTGATACGGGATGACATCGCAAATCGGGCGTCCGACCTTTCAAGACCCGGAATTGCAACGAGACATCATGCAGTTCCGTAAGGTGGACAACTGGACGAATCTACTTTATTTAGCGATGGAATACCTGAGCCTGCTGATCGCGATCGGTGGGCCGATCCTGTTCGCGAATCATCGGCAGGCCCTGGGACTATCGTGGTTCTGGAACGTGCCGGTCTTCGTGACTGCGATGATCTTGATCGGCGGAATCCAGCATAGACTGGCGGGACTCGGGCATGAGGCTTCGCATTATTGCTTCATGAAGAATCGCTTCCTGAACGACTTAATCCCCGACGTGTTCTGCATGTTTCCCTTGATGACGACGGTCCACTTCTATCGCCTGTTTCACATGGCCCATCACCAGTTTACGAATGATCCGGAGCGCGATCCGGACCTACAGAATTTGGGACAAGGGAAACGATCGGGCGAATTCCCGATGAGTCGCAGTCGTTTCATCCGCGTGATCTATTTCGCGGTCGTCGTCGCACCGATGAGATTTCTCGGCTATCTGTGGGCCTATTTTCAGGTCAACACGCTCGGCCATGGCAAGAATTTCTATGTCAATGGTGCCGAATCCGGGAGCGAGCCGGTTCGGAATTGGCCGAGACTCGGGACGGGGCTCGGCATCGTTTATCTCCTGGGTCTGAACCTGCTCACCTGGATTCTGACGACGTACAGGCATCCCGGCTGGCTGATTCCAGCCGGGCTGATGGGCCTGGGATTGGGTATCGTTGTCGCGTACCAACTGCCCGCTTGGGCGGTCTTTCACTCTCCGTTTCGGCAGGCTTATTCGAGTCGCCTCGGGGGCATCTTCCGCCTCGCCTTCTTCACGGTCTTGATGGAGGTCCTCGCCCACCTGCGCTGGGCGACGGGAGGGGCTTCGGCGGTCTATTTCACGCTGCTCTGGTTGATCCCGTTGAATACATCGTTCATGTACTTCATGTTCTTGCGAGATGTCTACCAGCACTCGAACGCCGACGACGGCCGCCTAACTAATTCACGCGTGTTTTTCACGGACCCCTTCACGCGATGGGCCGTGTTCGTATACGGCCAGGACATGCACATCCCCCACCACCTCTTTCCGGCCGTTCCTCACTACCGCCTGCGACCGCTCCACGACCTCCTCAAGGATCGTCACGAGACCTACCGATCTCAGGTCATCGAGACGCACGGGACGTTTCACGACACGATGGGGCGACGGACGATCCTCGACGAAATGACACGTCCCCGCCAAGGTTCGTCGGTCCTAGAGAGCCAGACCGTCTGAAGTTCGTCATGGATCGAGCTCGGTTGCGTGCCGAGCTGCGATCGCTTCATGGCATGCAAGGGGATGAATCCAGGCCACGTGGTACGTGGTCGGTGTCGCCTTTCAGCGGCTGCGGGCTCTGTCGTATAGTGAATGGACTGGGCGAGGGTGGTCGATTCGCACACGGTAGGCCGCTGGCCTGGCTTCAGTACCGGCGGACAGGAAAAGCGAGCACGAGCATGTCGAACACAGGAACCGGGGCTTCGGATTCGAACCCGCTGGCGGACCTGGACGAATGGGAATCCTTCCTGAAGGAACGATATCCGCAGCCAAGCGAGAAGTCCTCCTTCCGCGATTACGGGTCGAACGTGCGCCCGAGCGTCCGGGAATTCTACCGGCTGAATCATCGGCATCAGTCGCTGGATTTTGTCCGGGCCAAGGAGCAGCAATACCTGGCGAAGAATCAGCGGGACATGGGAATCTGGGAGGCGATGGAGTTCCTCAACACCCTCGTCGATGACAGCGACCCGGATACGGAACTAACGCAGATCGAGCACCTCATGCAAACCGCGGAGGCCATCCGAGCCGGCGGCCATCCCCGATGGTTCATCCTGACCGGGCTGATCCACGACCTAGGCAAGATCCTGTGCCTCTTCGGCGAGCCTCAATGGGCCGTGGTCGGTGATACGTTCCCGGTCGGCTGCCGATATTCTGAGCGAATTGTTTTCCCCGAGTTCTTCCAGGACAATCCCGACTGGAACAACGCGAGTTACCAGACGGAATGCGGCATCTACGAGCCGGGTTGCGGGCTGGACCGCGTCCACATGTCATGGGGCCACGACGAATACCTCTATCACGTCGTCAAGGATTACCTGCCGGAAAGCGGCCTGGCGATGATCCGCTATCACTCGTTCTATGCCGCCCACCGCGAAGGTGCCTATACCTCGTTGATGAACGATGACGATCCTCGGCGGATGGAGTGGGTGCGTGCGTTCAATCCGTACGACCTTTATTCAAAGGGGCACGAGCCGCCGGACGTGGCTGCGCTGCGCCCCTACTACGAAGACCTCATCGACGAATTCTTCCCCGCCAAGCTGGCCTGGTAAGTCAGGCCCTCAGGTTCCTCTCCGACGAGGAGAAGACCGGCTTGGCATGGGCTCCCGGAAGTCCTCGCCTCCTTGAGGCTGGGGACCGGACTCATCCTGATCTGTCGGAGACGGCGGCGAGGGGATCGTCCTCCGAGGTGTCTTGGTGCGCCTCGGGGCCGAAGAGCCGTCCGGTAGGTTTGAGGCGATCTGTAGAAACGGGATGATGAACGCGTCCCCGAGGAATAGCAGGAACGCCAGGATGAACGCCGACCACAGGTATTCCTTCACCCAGAGGACGCCGAACATCATGGAGAGGAGGAACAGCCGATAGATTTGAGTTCCCCAATCAAGCCTGTGCTTCTTCATATCATAGACCTCGAAACAGATTCGAAATATTCGCGCCGTCGAGGATTCAGCGAGACGGCGCAACTCGCACCGAGGACATCGCGGAATGCAGCTCGATCACGGCTGAGCGCAATGGAGTCGGTTCATCTGGCGGATCCGGCCTGAAGGGCCGCAATGATGGCATCGGTGTCGAAGACGCATCCACCCCAGGTGCCTCCGCCGACCGCTTGCAATGCGGCCCAGAGTCGGGTGTCGTCGGGCAGATCCGGGTCGGCCGACAGCATCGGATGCACCGACCGGCGATCGAGGACCTGAATACCCTCCGCAGGCCCGAACTCGACGCCCTCGGCCCCGATCAGGTCGATCGATCCTTCCAGCTTGACCCGGTCCACGACGATCCGGATGAGATCGCCATCGCGGACCTTGCCGATCGGCCCGCCGGCCAGGGCCTCGGGTGTGACATGGCCGATGCACGCACCCGTTGAAACGCCCGAGAACCGTGCGTCGGTGAGGACCGCGACGTGCTTGCCGAACGATAGGTAGCGGAGCGCCGAGGTGATCTGGAAGATCTCCTCCATGCCGGCCCCCATGGGCCCGCGGCCCATCAGCACCAGGATGTCTCCGGGCCGGATCGGCCGGTCGCCTTGTCCCTTGATCGCGGCGATGGCTTCGCGCTCGCGCGTGAAGACTCGGGCCGGGCCCGTCTTGCGATAGACGCTGTCGGCGTCGACCACGGTCGGGTCGATCGCCGTGCTCTTGATCACCGAACCGCCGGGCGCGAGATTCCCGCGCGGGAAGGTCACGGTACTGGTCAGTCCGCGCTCACGGGCGAGGGCCGGCGACATGATCACATCGTCGGGGTCGACACCATCCTGTTCGAATAACCGCTCGCGCAGCCGCTTGCGACGCTCGCTGGTTTCCCACCAGGAGAGTACACGCTCGAGCGACTGACCGGCCGCGGTCAGCACCGAGAGATCGAGCAAGCCGAGTTCCCTGAGATGCAGCATGACCTCCGGGACGCCGCCGGCGAGGAAGGCACGCACGGTCGGGTGATAAGAGGGGCCGTTCGGCAGCACGCTGACCAGTCGGGGGACCTTGGTGTTGATCTCATGCCAGTCGTCGACCGTCGGTCGAACCAGGCCGGCCGTGTATGCGACGGCCGGGATGTGGAGGATCAGGTTTGTGGAACCGCCAAAGGCCGCGTGGACGACCATCGCATTGCGTATCGACGGCTGGGTGAGGATATCGCCGAGCGTGCGGCCGGCTCGTGCGAGCGCCACGAGTGCCCGTGCCGACCGACGGGCCATGTCATGCCAGATCGGCTGGCCGGAGGGCGCCAGGGCCGCGTGGGGAAGCGTGAGCCCGAGCGCCTCGGCGACCACCTGCGACGTCGCCGCCGTGCCCAGGAACTGACAGCCGCCGCCGGCACTCCCGCAGGCCCGACATCCCAGTTCGGACGCTTCGGCCAGCGTCAGCTCGCCATGAACGAACCGAGACCCGATCGACTGCACCTTGCCCGCGTCCTCTCCGTCACGCGCCGGCAGTGTCACGCCGCCCGGGACGAGAATGCAAGGCAGATGGCGGGAACCCGCCAGCGCCATCATCATCGCGGGCAGGCCCTTGTCGCAGGTCGCGATGCCAAGCACCCCCTTACGACGCGGGAGCGAGCGGATCAGCCTTCGGAATACGATCGCCGCATCGTTGCGATAGGGCAGGCTGTCCATCATGCCCGTCGTGCCCTGCGTCCGGCCGTCGCACGGGTCCGAGACCATCCCGGCGAACGGGACCACATCGAGGCTCCGCAACTCCTCTGCCGCGTCCTGCACGAGCAAACCGATTTCCCAGTGTCCCGTGTGGTATCCCAAAGCGATCGGATGGCCATCGGGTGCTCGCAGGCCACCCTGCGTGCTGAGGATCAAGTACGGGTCTCGCGCAACCTCGTTCGCCGCCCAGCCCATCCCCGCATTCTGGGTCAAGCCGAAGAGGTCACCCGATGGCCACTCACTGAGCATCTCGCCCGTTAATGGGAGCGAACCCTCCGGGCCGTCGGCCTTCGTCGTCACCTCGTAGACCAGAGGACTCGTGGAGTCGAGGACCGCGTCGAGCTCGCTACTCTGCCAATTTGGAACGATTGCCATTTGAGTCCGGCCCCAGGCCATGATTGCGTGAATCCTTCCCTCGCTCGGAAACTCGATTGAAGTCCTGGCAACACGCCGCGACGAGCGATGGGCTTTGCTTCATCATGACGCAACCGGAGCGAAGGAGACAACTGTCCGCCGCGAATGCCCGGTCCTCCCCTGACCGATCTCGTCGAAATCGCAAGTTGCTCTTCCGAATAGTCCTGACGATCGGCCAAACTCGCAATTCGTCCATTCTGTTGGGAGCGGGGCATCGTACCGAATTGCGATCCGGATCCCTTTGTCGGATATCCCCCTGGACCTGCACTTTGCGTATAATTTGTTTAACATTCGGCGGGTCACGTACCGGCCGAGGATGACAGGCGAATGTAATCGGTTTTCTTGCCTCTCTGAAAATGGGTCACGAGCTCAAGCCGCGAATTGACATATCCGAGCCGGAGGCTCCGATCGGGCCGTTGAGCTCGATGAGGCCCTATCGATGCTCGCGAGGGGATTGCTGGGATGAGGTCTCACACCGATAAGCTGGAACGACGCGGAATGGAACACCGACGGGGTGGTTTCCTCGGTTTCTTGCTGCCGCCGTGCACTCTGCTGCTCGGGCTGGCCGTCGTTGCCCAGGCGGCTCCTCCCCTCGATTTCAATCGCGACATCCGACCGATCCTGGCGGAGAATTGCTTCTATTGCCATGGGCAGGATGCCAATAAAAGACAGGCGGAGTTGCGACTCGACGATCGAGATGCCGCGATCGAGGCCGGTGCCATTGTCCCCGGTGATGCCGGCGCGAGCGAATTGATCGAGCGGATCCGCTCCGAGGATCCCCGCACGCTCATGCCGCCGCCGAAGTCGAATCGCCGGCTGTCGCCGATGCAGAAGAAAACCCTGGAGCGATGGATCCGCGAGGGAGCCACGTATGCAACTCATTGGGCGTTCGTCACGCCGAGACGTCCGGACGTGCCCGCCGTGAGCCGAGGGGAATGGGCGCGCAATCCGATCGACCGGTTTGTGCTCGCGAAGCTCGAAGCCGAAGGGCTCTCCCCCTCGCCGGAAGCCGATCGGGCGACGCTCATCAAGAGGCTATCGATCGACCTGGTGGGTCTTCCTCCGACGCCGGAAGAGGTCGATGCGTTTGTCGCCAACCCCGATCCCGGAGCCTACGACAAGCTGGTCGATCGCCTGCTCAGCAGCCCGAATTACGGCGAACGCATGGCATTGAGCTGGCTCGACGCCGCGCGCTACGCCGATAGCAATGGCTTCCAGCAAGACGGCGATACCTGGCAATGGATCTGGCGCGACTGGATCGTCTGGGCTATGAACCAGGACCTGCCCTTCGATCAATTCACGATCTGGCAGTTGGCCGGCGACCTGCTTCCGGAGGCCACACTCGATCAGAAAATCGCCAGCGGTTTCAACCGCAATCATCTCCTGAATGGAGAGGGAGGCGCGATCCCCGAGGAGCAACGATTCGTCATCCTGTTCGACCGCATCGACACGACCGCAACGACCTGGCTTGGGCTGACGATGGCGTGTGCGCAATGTCACGACCACAAGTACGACCCGATCACCCAGCGTGACTATTATGGATTGCTCGACGCGTTCAATCGCGTGCCAGAGAGCGGCACCCCCCAGTTCTTTTCATCGCGGATTCGAGTCGCGGCTCCGTTCATCGAGTTGCCCACCCAGGAGAACAAGGCGCGGATCGCCGAGTTCCAATCCCGGATCGCGGCGGCCGATCGGGATTTGAAGCTCTCGGTCGACTCGGCGTTCCAGGGCTGGCGCGCGGCCATCGTCGTTTCGGGGCAGGGCGTCGCCGAGAAGGGTCTTCTCGAGGACCTGGCGGCCATCCTCCGCAAGCCGGAGGCCACCCGAACTGATGTCGAACGGAAGTCGCTCGAGGCGGCCCTGCGGAAACACTTCGATGCGAAGGTGCGGCCGGGCCTGGACGCGAAGCTGCCCGCGGTCGCCGTACTCGACGGCCTCAAGAAACAACTGTCCGACTACCAGCGCGACAAGATCCCTCGCGTCATGGTGATGAGCGACGCAAGACCGCGGCAGACCGCGATCCTCACGCGCGGCGAGTATCTGAAACCGGCCGAGAAAGTCTCCTTCTCAACTCCAGGCTTCCTCCCGCCCATGCCCAAGGGTAGCCCGGCCAACCGACTGGGGTTTGCCCGGTGGCTGGTCTCTCCCGAGCATCCGCTCACGGCGCGCGTGCAGGTCAATCGCATGTGGCAACACTTCTTCGGGACCGGGATCGTGAAGACGTCAGAAGACTTCGGCGTGCAGAGCGAGTATCCGGTCCATCTCGCACTCCTCGACTGGTTGGCCGTGGAGTTCCGAGACTGCGGCTGGAGCACGAAGGCGATGCACAGACTGATCGTCATGAGTGCCACGTATCGGCAGTCGAGCCGGGGCGCTCCAGAGCATCGCGCCAGGGATATCGAGAACCGACTCTTCGGGCGTTCGAGCCGGTTCCGCATGTCGTCGTTCCTCCTACGCGACTGGGCGCTCGCGTCCTCCGGTTTGCTCGATCGACGCATCGGAGGATCACCTGTGTATCCCTACCAGCCCGATGCGATCTGGGAAGCTCTCGCCATCACGAAGGAACGCGATTTCACGTATCCGGCATCCACGGGGAACGATCTCTATCGACGAAGTCTCTACACTTTCTGGAGGCGAACCGTCAGCCCGGCCAACATGTTCGATGCCGCAAATCGGCAGACATGCCGCGTAAGAACGACCACCACCAGCACGCCATTGCACGCCCTCACGACGCTCAACGATCCGACCTGGGTCGAGGCCGCCAGGATGCTCGCCGAACGCAGCATGGAAGCCTCCCAGGATCTCGACGGCCGCCTCATCTACGCATTCGGTCGGGTCCTCTGTCGCAGAGCGACCGACCGAGATCTGAAGATCCTGCGACACGCGTACCTCAAGCAGGAGTCGATTTACAAGGCCAATATCGCGAACGCCAGGGCATTCTTGAGTGTGGGGGTCGCCAGGGGCAACGATACGCTCGACATCGCGGAGCACGCCGCACTCTCCGCCGTCTGCCTGGCGATCCTTAACCTGGATGAGGCGCTGACGAGGGAGTAATCGAATGAATCGACATTCGCGAGGAAAGTCTATCGGTTATGGATTTGAACGATCCGGAGATTCCATCCCATGAAGGACTTGCATCTCGAGAACATCGCCCGAGTGACCCGCCGGCAACTGTTCGGTTCGGCGGCCAGCGGTGTCGGACTGGCCGCCCTCGCGGCCCTGTTCGGGGCCGACAGTGCGCGGGGTGCGGGAGCGAGCAACTCCGTGCCGCAAGGCGAGCCCGGCCTGCCGGGACTGCCGCATCACACACCGAAGGCAAAGCGAGTGGTCGTCCTCTGGCAGGGGGGCGGGCCGTCGCACGTGGACCTCTTCGACCCGAAGCCGCTCATGAGGAAGATGGCGGGCAAGGATATTCCCGACTCGGTTCGAGGGACCACGCGCTTATCCACCATGTCGAGCGGGTACGGAAAATGGCCGACAGTGCCGGCGATCAAGCCGTTCATGAAATACGGCCATTCCGGCATCGAGATGAGCGAGATGCTGCCAAATGTCGGGGCGATGGCCGATGACATCTGTCTCGTCCGGAGCATGAATACCGAGGCCGTCAATCACGCGCCCGGCGTGACTTTTTTCATGACGGGGGCCCAGGTTCCCGGTCGGCCCAGCATGGGCGCCTGGCTGGCTTACGGGCTGGGCAGCGAGACCGCCAATTTGCCGACATTCGTGGTGATGACGTCGAGTGATAAGGGCAAGACCTGCGGCCAATTGTTCTTCGATTACTACTGGGGAAGCGGATTCCTGCCCAGCCGGTTTCAGGGCGTCCGGTTTCGAAACACGGGCGACCTCGTGCCGTATCTCGCGAATCCCCCTGGCATGAGTCGAGAAGGAAGGCGGGCCCTGCTGGATGATATGGCCGAGATGAACGCGGCCCATCTGAATGACTACGGCGATCCCGAGATCGACACCCGGATTTCGCAATACGAGATGGCGTTCCGAATGCAATCGAGCGTGCCCGATCTGGTCGACTTCTCCGGCGAATCGAATGTGACGCTGAGTCGTTATGGCCCGGATGCCCTGGTGAAAGGGACCTTCGCCAACAATTGCTTGATCGCCAGGCGGTTGCTCGAGCGTGGCGTGCGATTCGTGCAGTTGATGCACTCCGGTTGGGACCAGCATGGCAACCTCTTCACGCAACTGGAGGTCCAGTGCCGCGACACGGAAGGTCCTTCGGCGGCACTGGTGCGCGACTTGAAGGAGCGCGGGATGCTCGATGATACGCTCGTCGTCTGGGGCGGAGAGTTCGGTCGCACGCCGTTCGGTCAAGGCGATCCGTCGAGCCCGAAGGGACGCGATCACTTCGGCAGGGCTTATAGCTGGTGGCTGGCCGGCGGCGGCGTGAAGCCCGGCACGGTCTATGGCGCGACCGATGACTTTGCCTGGAACATCATCGCCGATCCGGTCCACGTGCACGACATGCAGGCGACGATCCTCCACCTCTGCGGCATCGACCACACTCGGTTGACGTTCCGATATCAGGGCCGCCAGTATCGGCTGACTGACGTGCATGGCAAGGTCGTGAAGGGCATGCTCGCCTGACGGACTCGACGCTTGTCCGAATGGTCAGCACGGTGTCCATCCCGGCTGGCGGAGACATCGCGCTCGGGGCATCTGGCGGACACGAAGGCCCTCGGGCCACTCCGACCAATCACCGGCGTGGCCGTCCTCGAAGGTCAGCCGATTGCCAGACTCGACCACGCAGCTACCCAGTTGCTTCAAGAAGTGTGGCACGTTTCGTCCCTGGCACTGACCGATCAAACTCCGGGCCCAGTCGAGGTCGAAGGGCCTGGCGCGTCGGCCGGATTCGCCCCCCTGAATCACCCAGTCGAGTCCGGGGAGCCAGTGCCGCAGGTCGATCGGCTCGACCTGTGGCTCGACCGAGAGAAAGCGGATCGTCCGCGGCGTGCCCACGCGCAAGAGGCTACCGATTCGGACGGTGGACCGGGGCGTCGTGATGCTCGTCCCCGCCCAGAGGTTGTCCGGCCATGCGATGCCCCGCTCGGCGAGCCACGCGGAAAATGATGCCATCCTGCTTGCCCTCTTGGTCAACCAGAGCCATTGGTGGCGACGGCCGGGTTCATGGGAGACGACTTCGATGACCTCCTTCCTGAGATCCTCGAAGGAGACCGAGGCGGAGAGCGAGTCGCTCATATCCGACACGAAAATCAGCCGGGGCAGGCCGTCGAGCCAGGGTTTGTCCGATCGGGGCTTACCCGACAGATCGGGCCATCGAGCGGCCTCGGCCGTCCGACCGGGGTAGAGCGTGACCTCCTCGAAGGTAGGGGCATAACCCGGTGTCGCGCCTCCGAATCGGGTGTGGAGGGTCCCCGCGTAGCATGTCCGGCGTTGCTGGTTCCACAATTCGCAGCCGTCGCATCCCATGGTGGGGTTCACGGTCGAGTCGCACCACTGGATCTTGGTCTTGATGCTCATGCTCCACCTCCCACGATGAAGTGTACGGCCTGGCCCGGAAAGGTGTCTATCGGGCCGGGGAGGGGTGTAGAGCCGAATAATCTCTGGCTGGACAGGTGAGGGGGCATCGACAACGGTCAGAACGTCGGAAACGCAATGGATTCGATCCGGCACAGACTCAGGACCGTGGTGTCATCCCTCGGCAGGGCCGATCGGGACGTTATCGCCGGACTCTGGACTGGTTGGTCCTGCTGAATTGCCGTCGCCATTCGAGCAGGATCTTCTGCTTCTTCTGATTCACCGCCTGCTGGCTAATGCCCATCGATCCGGCGACCCGGTTCTCAGTCCACCCGTCCCAGAAAAGGTGATGAATCAATTCGCGGTCGTCCGCCACGAGTCGGACAATGGAATTGCGGAGCCAGTCACGATCATCGTCGGCCCACAATGACTCCTCTCCGCTCGGAGAGAGTCCTTCCTCGCCATCCAGTCCCGTGCGGCAGCGGAGGGCGTATCTCCACTCCTGCCGATAACGTGCGAGTGCACCGATGAGAATCTGGTGGTACACGAAACTGCTCAGATTCGGACTGAGTGAAGGATCGAACTTGTGAAAGGCATTGCAGGCGGCGACGAAGCCATCGGCCGCAAGTTCCTCCCGCCGGTCGTGCGGGATCCAGCGCGGCGGGACTGGCCAGGCAAGGATACGACGACGAGAGGCACGCCAGATTCGCGGCCAGGCAGGGAGTCGAAGCGTGAACCAATCGCCACTCCGAGGAACGTTGTGCGTCCTCACGCCTGCTTCAACCAACTGTTGATCGCCCTCCATCGGACTTCTCCATGACAAGGTGGGTTGTCGAGACCCAAGCCTCGCAAGGCGGAGGGACTGGAGCTATCATGGGACTTGCCTCGACGCCGATACCCGGTTCTTGCCTCGTGCGAGTCGTATCGCGTGAAAATTGCGTCGCGCATCTTTTCGGACAAGGAGTGCTCTCAGAGCACTTTCATGTGATGCGAATGGGCTATGATGGGACGAACCGGTTCGATCGAGACGGCGCGAGGCGATGAGGAATCTATCGCGACACACGGCCGACCCAGGAGTAACGCCAACCATGCACGACGATCTGGTCAGCTTGCAGCCCAGGACCGACTTCTCCCGACGAGACTTCGTGGTGACGTCGCTCGCCGTCGGATTCGCCCTTGCGGCACAGCCCGTCTCGGCGGAGACGATCACGACCGACTCCAAGGGCCTCGAAGCCGGGGAAGTGAAGATCCCCGTCCGGGACGGCACGATCCCCGCTTACCGAGCGATGCCGGCACAGGGGGGGAACTTCCCGGTTATCCTGGTGGTCCAGGAGATCTTCGGCGTCCATGAGCATATCAAGGACATCTGCCGTCGGCTCGCCAAGCTGGGATATTTCGCCGTCGCGCCCGAGATGTACGCGCGGCAAGGCGACGTCTCCAAGCTGGACAACTTCCAGGACATCCTCAAGATCGTCTCCAAGGTCCCCGATCCACAGGTCATGTCCGACCTGGATGCGGCCGTCACCTGGGCGCAGGCGTCCGGCAAGGCTGACACCGCGAAACTCGGCATCACTGGCTTCTGCTGGGGCGGCCGGATTGTCTGGCTCTACGGCGCGCACAACCCCAAACTGAAGGCGGGGGTCGCCTGGTACGGCCGGCTGGTGGGCCAGGCGGATGACTTGCACCCCAAGCATCCGATCGACGTCGTCGCGTCGATCAAGGCCCCCATTCTTGGGCTGTACGGGGCGGCGGACACCGGAATTCCGGTCGCGTCCGTCGAAAAGATGCGCGCGGCGTTGAAGGACTCCGGCGCGACCACAGAAATCATCGTCTATCCCGACACTCCCCACGCCTTCTTCGCCGACTATCGGCCAAGCTACCGAAAGGTCGAGGCTGAGGACGGGTGGAAGCGCATGCTCGCCTGGTTTAAAACGAACGGCGTGGCCTGAGGCCGATCGGTAGGATTGATCGAGCAGCCCGGCCGACGTCGACCGGACGATCTTCGCCGGCCCGGGCTGTTACCGTCACACGCGAATCGAGAGTGCATCTTCAATGCGGCGCGGGTCTCGATGGGAGCGTTGGTTACCACTGGGGCTTTTCCGCGGTTCGGCGCACGAAATCGGCCGGATGTCATCCGAGCGCGGTGCGGTAAGCCGGAGAAGGATCCCGAGGGTCGTCGTCCTGGCCGTGTTCCCAACCGCGATTCTCCTGCTCGCGGGCATCTCGATCGCGATCGGACTCGCCGGACGAGAAAGCGAGCGAAAACGACTCCGTGCGGAGTCTTTCTTCCGAAATGACCTCGAGGACGTCGAGATGCGTCTGGCCCGGATCGGCCAGAAGAGCCTCGAGGATCCAATCCAGATCGAGTCACACCGCAACGAACTCCTGGAGTCCGTGAAAACCTGCCGGCACGGGCTCGCAACCACCGAGCAACTCGCGGCCCAGGCGCCTAGCGATCCGAGATACCGGCGGGAGCGTGCCAGGGTCCTCGAGATTATGGGAGATCTCCTGGCCCGAGTCGATGAAGCCGATGAGGCCGAGGCGGCCTATCGGAAGGCGATCGCGGTTCGCGGCCCGGTGATCATGAAGGATCCCACGTCGGGCGAAGACCGTTGGCGGGGGGCCGTCTGTTTCGACCATCTCGGCGTCTTGCTCCACCACGCAGGCCGTTGGGAAGAGGCGGAACACTTCCTCTTCCGCGGCAGCAAGCTCTGCGAAATCGCTCCTCCTTCCGCCCCCCCCGACCCGCGTGTCCGGGAGGAGCTCGTGTCGATTCTTTGCCACCTCAGCCGGGTGCAGTTGGATCGTGGACGTCGGGCTGAAGCCCTTCAGAGTTATGCACGCGCGGTCGAAGTCCAGAAAGCCTTGCTCGAACGCTCGCCGGGGACCATTGCCCTACGCGAGCGCCTCATCGGGCTCATGATCGACCAGGCCAACGAGCTGGCGGTTGATGGCCCGCCCGCGCCCGCGGAGAGTATCCTGAGCGAAGCCCGCATACTGGCCAGGCGGTTGAGGGACAGCGAGCCGTCCGTGACCCGCTTTCACAGACTTGAGGCCGCGGTCCTGAATCGACTGGGCGATCTGCTCGGAAGCGACCCGGCCCGCTCAGCCGATGCTCGCGCGCTCCTCGATGAGGCGATCACCATCGAGGAGCGGCTCGTCACGACTTCGCCGTCCCTCCCCGACGATCGATTGAGGCTGGCCTCGATGCGCGACAACCTCGCGGGCCATCTCAGAGCCCGAAATGAATTCGCCGAGGCGGAGTCGCTCTATCGAAAAGCGCTCACTGACTACTGCCAGCTCGCAGAAGAACAACCTCGGATCATCGCTTACCGATTCGGATACGGTCGGGTCCTTCACAACCTCGCGGATCTCCTGCGCGTTCTCCGCCGAAGTACAGAGGCCCTTCAGTTCCAGCGGGAAGCGGTACGTTTGCTGGGTAGCCTCTATCGGTCGAACGTCAAGGACCCCGATTTCCGTCGAGCTTTCAGCTACGCCTGCTGGACGCTCGCCACTCTCCTCGTCGATGTCAAGGACCACCGTGCCGCCGAACAGGCCGTGGCGGATTACCTTCGCATCGAGCCCAACGGTTTCGAGGAGTCCTACGAGGCCGCCACGATCCTCTGCCGTTGCGCGCAGATCGTCCGCGATGACGCGGCGATCCAGGTTCCCAGGCGCGAAGCATTGTCGGGAGCTTATGTCGACCGCGCCGTGGCCGCGCTTCGAATCGCCGTGCGAAATGGATTTCGCGACGCGAAGACGCTCCGTGTTGACACGACCTTCTCGATACTCCAGACACGTGTCGAACTCCGGCAACTCATCCACGAAATCGAGGCCATGACCGGCACGCTCGACTCGCCTTCTTGAGAGCCATCGGGGTGACGCGGACCTCAGAACTCTCCGGAATTCTCGTGCTCGCTATTTGACAGTGTCACATGACCCCGATATAACAGTGTTATGAAGAACGTCGAGCCTCTCTGGACGATTGACGAACTCGGCGCCGAGGTGGCGTCGGCCCTGGCGGAGGGTTATGACGGGCCTCCGAACGGGCGTGTGCGTGATGTGCCCGACCGTCGAAGCATCCGCTATTACACGACGATTGGGCTGCTCGACCGGGCTTCCGAGATGAGGGGCCGCACGGCCCTGTATGGGCGGAGGCATCTGCTCCAGTTGGTGGCGATCAAGAAGCTCCAGGCGCAGGGGCGGAGTTTGGCCGAGGTCCAGCGGGCGCTGGCCGGTCAGACCGATCAGGCGCTCGCGCGGGTTGCCGGCCTTGATCTCGGCGGTACGGGCAGGGGGGGGGACGGACCATCGGAGCGAGCCGCTCGCGACTTCTGGCGTGAAGTGCCGGCTCCGCATGAACCGCGGGATTCCAAGGATTCTCGTGCCCCGGAGAACGGGCAGACCGAGACCGGTCTGTCCGAGCCAAACCGCCCCCAGATGTTTCACGGGATTCCCCTGGTCGATGGGGTGACGCTGCTGCTGGCGTCGTCACGCCCGATCGACTCGAAGGACCTCGAGGCGATCCGCACCGCGGCGGGACCTCTGGTCGACACCTTGTTGCGTTGCCAGCTCATTCAACCCCGTTCGGAAGGAGAGAGCCGATGAGTCGATCGCTGCCCATGATCTCGGACGAGGAGTTAGTCCCCGGCATTTCTTCCTCGCTGGCTGATGGCGACGAGACGGGTTTCGGGGCGTTGAGGACGGAGCGCGGTCCGCTCCCCCTGGAGTCGATGGACGTTCGAGGTCGCATCGACGGACTGCTCGCGCGGGTGTCGGTCCGCCAGACCTTCGTCAATGTGCTGGATGAACCGTTGGAGGCGACTTACACTCTCCCGCTGCCCGATCGCGCGGCCGTGACGCGGTTCCGGATGGAGGTCGGCGGCCGTGAGATCGAGGGCGTCCTCGAGGAACGGGGACGGGCGCGCGAACAGTATGACCGCGCGATGGCCCAGGGTCGTCGCGCGGCGATCGCCGAGGAAGACAGGCCCGGCGTCTTCAACCTCCGAGTCGGCAACCTGATGCCCGGCGATCGAGCGACCATCGAGCTAACGCTCTGCGGCGTTCTGTCCTACGCGGACGGCGAGGCCACGTTCCGGTTCCCGCTCGTGGTCGCGCCTCGATATATCCCGGGCATACCTTTGCCGGGTCCATCGGTAGGCGATGGGACCGCCGTGGACACGAACGCCGTGCCGGACGCCTCGAGGATCACTCCGCCGGTCCTGCTCCCCGGCTTTCCCAGCCCCGTGCGTCTGAGCCTGGAGGTCGAGCTCCACGATGGCGGAGCCGAGGTGGAAGACGTCCGATGTAGCCTGCACGCCGTCCGCGAGGAGCCGCGCGATGGTTATCGTCTCATCAGGCTGTACCCGGGCGAGCGGCTCAACCGCGACTTCCTCCTCCGCTTTCGCCTGGGAGGGCCGGGGATTCGTTCGACCCTGACCTTGCACCCCGACGCGAACGGGGAGGGCGGCACCTTCGCCTTGACGGTCGTACCTCCGTCGACGCAGGGAGACACTCCGCGTCGGCCTCGCGACATCGTTTTCGTACTGGACCGATCGGGAAGTATGGACAGTTGGAAGATGGTCGCGGCCCGACGCGCCGTCGCTCGGATGATCGACACGCTGGATGAGAGTGACCGGTTCGGCGTACTGGCATTCGACAACGTGGTGGAGACTCCGCCGGGCCTGCCGGCGGATCTCTCGGTCGCCAGCGATCGACATCGCTTCCGCGCCGTGGAGTACCTCGCGAAGCTGGAGGCCCGCGCCGGGACCGAGATGGCCGGGCCCCTCGATCGGGCGGTCAAATTGCTGGGGCAGGGGGGCCGAGCCGATCGGGATCGTATCCTGGTGCTCATCACCGACGGGCAGGTCGGCAACGAGGACCAGATCCTCGCGACGCTCGGCAAGCGGCTTGGCGGGATTCGCGTCTTCACGCTCGGGATCGACCGCGCCGTGAATGAAGCCTTCCTGCGACGACTCGCCGAGCGCGGGGGCGGTTCGTGCGAACTGGTCGAGTCGGAAGACCGCCTCGACGAGGTCATGGCGGCCGTCCATCGCCGGATCGGCACCCCGCTCTTGACCGGCCTGAGCATCACCTCGGACGAACTCGGCATCGAGCCCGGCGAGGTCGTCCCGCGTCGGCTGCCGGACCTGTTCGCCGGCTCGCCCCTGTTGGTACTCGGTCGCTATCGGGGGCGCCCCGCGGGGAACGTGACCATCGTCGCCAGGCATGCCGACGGTGTGGCGTTCACTGAGCCCGTGAAGGCGCAATTGCGCGACAATCCGGCCATCGCCGCGGCCTGGGCTCGCGGCCAGATCCGGCAGATCGAGGACCGTTACGCCGCGAGAGATGGCGACCTGACCACGCTCGAGCGGGCGATCGTCGCGATCTCATTGAAGTTCCAGATCCTCTGCCGATTCACCGCGTATGTGGCGGTCGACCGCACGCAGGTTGCGAACGAAGGAGGATCGCTCCACCGGATCACGCAGCCGGTCGAACAGCCCGAAGGATGGACGAACGCCGATGCGGTCCTTCACGTCAAGTCCACGACCAGTCCCGGGTTTCGAGCCCTTCCTTCAGTTAATGTACCGCTCAACCGACGCCCTCTGATCGGGAGAGATCCGCGGGACGATGATGGAATCCGTCCTGCACCCCCAGCACATTCGTCCTTGCCAGATGAGGAATTTGACGCCGAGGTGACTTGTGGCCCGATCGAGGATAGAGAGTTCTGCCTCGCAGACCTCCGTGCACCTTCTCCAGACGCACCTGAATACCTTGTAGACGCTTGCTTGATGGATCCACGAGATCACCCGACGGAGGACATGGGCATCCCCGATCGCTTCGAACT
>JBKQHM010000101.1:0-3401 GCA_052148775.1 Isosphaeraceae bacterium
GTTGATGAGGTGGACGTCGTCCTGCTTGGAGAAAAAGCCGGAGGCGATCAGCGACTCATATTGCTCCAGGCTCATGCGATAGAGCCGCGAAGGGATCCGAATTGGACCCGCCGGTTGTGTCGGCATCGCCGGCATCGACGCGAGAGTGGACATGGGATTCACTCCGACCGGGTGTCATCTTCCTTCGTGGGGCTGATGGTCCGCGGGTCAGCAAGCCCCGCCGATACATCCATTGACCCACAGCCCGGTCGAGACGTCAACAGCTTCCGGCGGCCCGGCCTGGATCCGGGTGCCGGAGCGAGCCCGGGCCCGGCCGGGCGGGCCCGCGGCCGGTGACTTGACCAAGCCGTCCGGCCGGATTTTTCAGGCAGCTCCTGAAAGATCGGGCCGAGAGGCCCAACGACCTCAGCCCATTTCCTGGTTCAGCGAAGGACATCTCACGACGATGCTCCTGTTGCCCCGATCAATGATCGCTGCGGAGCTCGACCGGCCGGAAACCCCTGCCCGGCCGGCGGGCGGGACCCCATGCGATGAGGTGGCATCTCCCGGATAATTTCTTCTCCCTTGACCTATCGCAATTTGCGATTATCCTTGCTGTCGAGCGACCTCGCTGGATGATAGGTACGAATGTGTGGGTTATCGCCAAATCACACCTGAGGCGGTTCTGGGAGTCCCGGAAGGACGATTCCGAGATTGCTCGGAGAGATCTCTTGACCTGGTTCAAGATCGCCGAGGTCGCCGAATGGGCCCACTTCGGGGCGCTCAGGCAGACCTTCGGATCGGCCGATCAGGTCGGCAACTGCGTCGTCTTCGACGTGGGCAACAACCGCTTTCGGCTGATCGGGCGCGTCTTCTACGCCACCGGCAAGCTCTATGTCCTCAAGGTGATGGATCACCGGGAATACGACAAGGGACACTGGATCGATGACTGCGGGTGCCATGAGTCCCCGCTCAAGAGGCCGCCCACGGCGAAGACGTCCCCCGTACCAGGGGTGGCCACAGCTCGGCGGCGGAAGGGAGGACGGTGAGCGATGACAGTCAAGGCCGCTACCCCGAGAGTGCCGGACACCTACTGGAAACTGGTCAGGCGATTCCCGCTCATCCATATCCGGGACGAGGCCCACCTGGATGAGGCCCTCGCGGTACTCGGCGGGTTGTTGCGGCAGGACCGGGATGAGGGGGCCCAGGACTACCTCGACGTCTTGACCGACCTGGTGGCAGCCTACGAGGATAAGCATGTCGCGATGGCGGACGTCTCCGAAGCCGACGTACTCCGCGAACTGATGCGGTCCAACGGGCTCAGCCAGATGGAGCTGGCCAAGGCGGTCGGGATTGCGCAGTCCACGATCTCGGCGGTCCTGACCGGCGCCCGATCGCTCACCAAGGGGCAGATCTTCAAGCTGGCCGGGTTCTTCGGCTTGCCACCGTCGGCTTTCCTTCCGAGAGGCCCTCGGCGTGGCCCCGTCGGGGCGGTATCTCGCCGGCGGTAACCCCCTGCGGGGTTGAACGAGGGGACCATCTTAAACCCTGGCGCAACCTGGGGAATCTGGATAAGTCGACTCTCTCCAGATTGCACAGTCAACAACGCTAATTACGAGTGTCCCCTGGTACTGGCCCCCTGGTACTGGCCCAAGTAGTTGGGTTTGAGGATGGTGTTGAACCGGGTAAGATGGAATCAGCGGGCAATGTTTGCCCCGGTGCCGCGGAAAGGGGACGGTCCATGGCTACGAACAAGGTGACGGCCAAGACATCGGGGGGCGAGAAGCCCGCGCCCAAGAAGGTCTCTCCAAGGAGGGCCGAGCCCGAGGTGGCCGTGTCGAACGGGCCGACGGCGGCCGCGGAGACCAAACCTACGACCAAGACAAAGCAGCTCCCCGCCGCCACGGTCAGGGCCCTGAAGGAGTTCGAGGACGGCGAGCTGACACAGTACGACGACGCGGACGACCTGTTCCGGAAGCTGGGTATCACGCTTGGCAAAGCCTAAGCCCAGAGAGGACGAGCCGCCTCCGCCCTTGATCCTCGAGACGACTCCTCAGTTCGATCGGGACGCGAAGCGCCAGGAGAAGCGCGGCAAGCCCATGGAGGAACTCCATGCGGCTGTCGACTTGTTGCGAACGCACCGACCCCTGCCCCGGAATCACAAGGACCACGCGCTCAAGGGGGACTGGAAGGGGTTCCGGGAATGTCACGTCGGGGGCGAAGGCGATTGGCTCCTGGTCTATGTCCGACGCGGCGGCAAGTTGATCCTGTTTCGCACTGGGAAGCACGAGGAGATTTTCTGAGGTCGTGCCCCCCCCGGAACCTACGACCAATCCGTCCCGGTCAGTGAACTGACGGGCCGGCGGCGGTGCGAGCGGCGCCGAATCTGTACGCGTCCCTCGAACCGGCCTTTCCGGATTTGCCCGGGCCCTGGGACGTGTTATATGAGGGCATGGGAAAGAAACGCACGCCAACCGGGCTGGTCCCGGCCGAAATCCCCGACGATGCCTATGAGGCCGTCCTGGCCGGCATCACGGAGCTGCTGGAATCGGCACGTCGCGCCGCCGCCCGATCCATCAACTCCATCATGACGGAGACTTACTGGGAGGTCGGCAGGCGGATCTTCGAGGAGGAGCAGAAAGGGCGCGCCCGGGCTGCCTACGGCGAGCGTCTCATCGAGCGATTGTCCCAGGACCTGACGACGCGATTCGGACGCGGCTTCAGCAAGGTCAACCTGAAACAGATGCGGAAGTTCTACAGGGAATGGGGCACTCCCGAGATTGGTCAGACAGCGTCTGACCAATTCGCGGGCGGCACTCCATCCTCGGCGAAAATGCCCCTCTCCCGGTTCCCGCTGTCCTGGTCCCACTACGTCAGCCTGCTCTCGGTCCGCAAGCCCGAGGCACGGGAGTTCTACGAGGCCGAAGCCCTGCGATGCGGATGGACCGTCCGCCAGCTCGACCGCCAGGTCGGCACCCAGTTCTATGAGCGGACCCTGCTCTCCCGCGACAAGGCCGCCATGCTCAGGAAGGGCCAGGAGGCCGGACCCGATGATGTCCTCACCCCCGAGGAGGAGATCAAGGATCCGTTCTTCCTGGAATTCCTCAATCTGAAGGACGAGTATTCGGAGAGCGACCTCGAGGAGGCGCTGATCCGCCACCTCGAGACCTTCCTGCTCGAGCTCGGCAACGATTTCACCTTCGTCGGCCGCCAGCGCCGGCTGCGGATCGACGACGAATGGTTTCGGGTCGATCTGCTGTTCTTCCACCGTCGCCTTCGCTGCCTGATTCTCGTCGACTTGTTATGTGGTCGACCACATAAGAGGTCTAATGTGGCCAAGTTGGTTATGTGGCGCAGGCCCGAGCAACCGCCAGTTCCTTCGAACAGGATACTGGTCGAGTGCCACATAAGCTATCGGGTTT
>JBKQHM010000102.1:0-11446 GCA_052148775.1 Isosphaeraceae bacterium
TCAAACAGGCGAGTCGGGTCATCAACGGCCGAAAGCGACGACGGCCGGGGTCTTGCCACCCGCGACCCGCTTGGTCCGGATCGTTCGTGGACGAGAGCATCTCCTGACCGTCCTCGGAGATCGGGAAGGGCGACCCGGCGAAATGTTGCACAGGAGTGCAAACCAGCGCAATGCCCAGGGTGCCCTTTCCCCTCAAGTTGCAGGCTCAGGGCCCTCCCAGATGGCACAACGCATCCCGTCCCCTGAGCCGCCCGGCTCCGGATTTCAGGGTGGCGATCGGCGAGAACGCTCAGAATTGCTGAGTAAGAGCCGCTCGGATCCCCGAGATCAATTCGTGATGGACGTCTGGCCAGAAAGATGGCCTCTCCAGATAGGGGTCCATGCCCGGAAATGGCGAGGGCATATTAACCTCCCAGCGCGGATAACAAGACCGCGAAAGCAAACGGAATGATGATATCCACGTCGCGGCTATCCGCCGAGCGACTTTCCAACCTGGAGCCAAACCACTACACTGGCTCTGTGATAAGATCGAGTCCGTTTGAAGCACGATCAAGACAAGGGGACGGCGATGACGGTGGTGGTCGAGGGACCCAGGGCGGTCGTCCTCCGGGATAACGACAATGTTGCGGTCGCGGCGCGACCGATCCCCCGCGGTTTCGAACTTCAAGAGGGCGCGCGGACCGTCATGGTTCGCGATGCGATCGCGCTGGGGCACAAGGTCGCCCTCGCCGACATCGCCGTCGGCGAACCGGTGCGAAAATACGGACAGATCATCGGCTTCGCCTCGAAGCCCATCGCGGCGGGATCGCACGTCCACAGCCATAACCTCAGCGCCGACCTGTTCGAGCGCGATTATGCCTACGCGACCGAACATCCCGAGGTACGCCCGCCGGACCGGCTTCGCACCTTTCAGGGGTTTCTCCGTCCCGACGGGCGGGTCGGCACCCGGAATTACGTCGCCGTGATCAGCACGGTGAACTGCTCGGCGAGTACATCCCGGTATGTCGCCGACCGATTCCGTGACGGCGCCTGGCGTAAGGACTTCCCCAACGTTGACGGCATCTTCGCCATTACACACAAAGGGGGTTGCGGCCTGCCATTCGAGGGCCCGGACCACCAGATCCTCGAGCGCGTACTCGCGGGCTTCGCGAACCATCCCAACGTGGCGGCCTACGTGATCGTCGGACTCGGATGCGAGGTCGGCTTCGCGCAACACCTGGTCGATTCCCAGCACCTCGTCACGCTGGGCGTCCCCGGAACGAACGGGCACACTAAGGCCCCACACCGACCCCGGACCCTGAACATCCAGGAGGAGGGCGGGATCACGCGCACGGTCGAGGCGGCGGCTCGCGCCGTGATGGAGCTGCTGCCCGAGGCCAACTCCTGGACACGGTCCGAACAACCCGCCTCCAAGATTTCGCTGGCCATGGAGTGCGGCGGCTCGGATGGCAACTCGGGCGTGACGGCCAACCCCGCGCTCGGCGTGGCCGCCGACCTGGTCGTGGCCCAGGGGGGTACGGCCTTCCTCGGCGAGACGACGGAAATCTACGGCGCCGAACATCTCCTGACCCGACGCGCCGTCTCGCGCGAAGTCGGCGAGAAGCTGATCGAGCGGATCAAGTGGTGGGAATGGTATACGGGGATCTTCGGTGCCAAGATCGACAATAATCCATCCCCGGGCAATAAGGCCGGCGGCCTGACGACGATCTACGAGAAGTCGCTCGGCGCCTTGGCCAAGGCCGGCTCTACGGCACTGGTGGACGTCGTGCCTTATGCCGCCCGCGTCGATAAGCCCGGGTTGAGCGTCATGGATACGCCAGGTTATGACCCCCCCTGCACCACCGGACTGATCGCCGGCGGCGCGAATGTCCTGGTCTTCACAACCGGACGAGGCAGCGTCCTCGGCCTCAAGCCGACGCCGTGCATCAAGGTGGCCACCAATACGCCGATGTACGAGCGAATGGCTGCCGACATGGACCTCAATGCTGGTCCGATCCTGGAGGGCGAGCCTGTCGAGAGCGTTGGTCGTCGCCTGTTCGATCTCATTCTCGAGGTTGCCAGCGGGGCCGAGACCAAGAGCGAGAAGAACGGCGTGGGCGAAGAGGAGTTCGCGCCTTGGACCATCGGGCCGACCCTGTGATACGCGGGAGATCGGGCCAGATGCATCGGGATCATAAGCGTTATCCATCCCAGGCCGCGTGGATCGCGCTCCTGGTTATCATCGCGATCCTCGAGATCCTCTGGGTCGCATGGTTCCTGATCGTCCCGCTTCAGAACGTCACCAACCTCGGAAAGCCGATCCAGCGAGGGGTACTCCTCATGTCGGCGATCCCCGAGGTGGTGCCCGGCACGTCTTTTCAGCAGTCGTTGATGGGGAGGGCCATCCTCGAGTTGAGCCACCTCGAGAACCTGACGCAACGCGTCCCGATCCTCTTGACCGCCGGCCTGATCGCCGCCGCGGCGATCGGCCTCGGGGACTTGATGGTCGGTCGACTCAAGCTTCGAGACCGATTGAGGCTCGACGAGCGGATCGCGCTGGACTACGGCGTCGGCACGGCCTTGCTCGGTGTCGCCACTCTTATTATTGGGCGGGTGGGCTGCCTCGACTCCGTGTTGATACGGATCAGCCTCGGACTGATCGCG
Source organism: Isosphaeraceae bacterium (assembly GCA_052148775.1). Taxonomy (GTDB): domain Bacteria; phylum Planctomycetota; class Planctomycetia; order Isosphaerales; family Isosphaeraceae; genus CAVZRC01. The sequence goes on from JBKQHM010000102.1 coordinate 2,644, forward strand.
ATCATCGGCCTCATCGCCGCCCGGCCCCGATTTCGCCGGGCGTCGGCGGGGATTCCCGGCCATGTCTTCGGCGAGTCCACGACCAGAGACGGTGTACCGACCGACAACCCGCGCGACCCCCTCGCCTGGCTTTTCATGTTCGTGATCGCTCCGTTCGTGATCCTGATGATCCTCGGTGCGATGCTCCCAGCTATCGACTTCGACGTCCTCGAGTATCATCTGGAGGCCCCCAAGGAGTACTTCCAGGCGGGGCGAATCAGCTTCTTACCTCATAATGTGTACACGAACATGCCCTTCGGCGTGGAGATGCTCCACCTGCTCGGCATGGTCGTGATGGCCGACTGGTGGTGGGGGGCACTTGCAGGTCAGGTCCTGGTCGCGCTGTTCGCCCCGGCCGCCGCCGTGCTGATCGCCGCAACGGCCAGGCAGGCATCGCCCCGTGCCGCCTGGATCGCGGCACTCGTCTATCTCTCCACGCCCTGGATCTATCGCCTCGCCGTCATCGCCTATGTCGAGCAACCCCTCTGTTTCTTCCACGCCGCCCTGGTCTGGGGGATCATCAGACTTAATCGTGACCCAACGATCCCCGCGTGGCGAACCTGGGGCCTCCTGGGCATCCTGGCCGGCGGCGCCATGTCCTGCAAGTACACCGGGCTGATTTCCGCAGTGATACCCTTCGGGATTCTCGCCCTGGCGATATCTTTCCGCAGTCGTACGTTCGCCCCTCTGCTCGCCTATGTTCTGGGCTGGTCAGTGGTTATGAGTCCCTGGCTGATCAAGAATGTCATCGATACGGGGGACCCGGTCTATCCGTTGGGTTATGGAGTCTTTCACGGCCGAAACTGGGACGCCGCAATGCAGGCGAAGTGGCAGAACATACACGGTCCGAACAAGCCAATCACGGCCAAAGAACTCTGGAGATCCCTCATCGACATCGCGGGCGGTTCGGACTGGCAGTCATCCCTCTATGTCGCGCTGGCACCTCTGGCTTTCCTACGAGCCGGCAAATTCCGAATGGCATTTGCCCTCTGGGGTTACGTCGTTTACATCTTCCTCACCTGGTGGTTGCTGACCCACCGGCTCGACCGCTTCTGGCTCCCCTTACTGCCGGTCCTGGCCGTCCTCGCCGGCCTGGGCGGCGATTGGATTCGTCACCAGGGCTGGTCCATTTTGCTCGCTTTCATCCTATCCCTTGGTGTTTTCACGAATCTGACCTACGACACGACCGCCCTGGCCGGACTCAATGAATGGACCGGTGACCTCAAGTTCTTGCGTCGGGACCTACCCCGCCGACTCAATCGGCCGCTGGCCACCATGGACGCCGAGCTGCCGTCGGATGCCCGGATTCTCCTGGTTGGACAAGCGGCCGTCTTCCATCTGAACCATCGCGTCGTCTACAACACCGTATTCAATCAGGAGACGATCGAAACCCTGGCGAGTGGGAAAGACGCGTCGGGATTTCATCGTGCCCTTCGAGACAAGGGCTTGACGTACGTCTATGTCGACTGGAAAGAGATCCAGCGTCACCGACAGCCCGGGGGCTACGGATTCACCGATTTCGTGACTCCCGAACGCTTCGCGGCCTGGGTCAAGGCCGGGGTGCTCGATCGTCCGACATGGATCGGGACGGACCAGGAGCTTTACGCCATCCGTTGAGTTTCTTACATCGGATTCCCGGCAGAGCCACTCGCAACTCGGTCGGGAAGGCGAGTCTCGGCCGTGGGGTTTGCGAAGACTTCTCGTGCGAAGCGACTCACTCCCGAATTCGATCCCTAATACCCCCGGGGCTGAAATCATCATGGATGGTCTGACGATCGTGACGGGAGGAGGTGGCTTTATCGGGAGCCATCTGGTCTCGCTGTTGGCCGATTCGGGCCTGGCGGTTCGCGTCGTCGAGCGGCCGGGGGCGTCTGTCGATCATCTACCGAAGAGCGTCGACGTCGCCTTCGCCGACATCCGCGAGCGAGTCGCCCTCGACAAGGCGATGGCGGGAGGCCGATGGGTCTATCACCTGGCGGCGAATCCGAACCTCTGGGTCCGCGATCGCGACGAGTTCCGCGCAGTAAACTATCAGGGGACGATCAACGTCCTCGACGCCGCAATCGCGGCCGGGGCGGAGCGGGCCTTGCATACCAGCACGGAGAGCATCCTGACCAAGAGGTTCTCGACCAAGGCGATCGACGAGAACGTCGAGATCACCCTGGAGGACACGGTCGGCCCCTATTGCCGTTCGAAGCTGCTGGCCGAGCAATATGCTTTCTCGATGGCGCGCAAGGGTGCGCCCGTGGTGGTGGCCAATCCCACGATGCCGGTCGGTCCCGGCGACCGGGGTCTCTCGCCGCCGACTCGCCTGATCCTGGATTTCTGCCGCGGACACCTGCCTGCCGCCATGGATTGCACGCTCAACCTGATCGATGTCCGGGACGTGGCCCTGGGACTGAATCTGGTCATGAATCGGGGAACGCCCGGCCGCCGTTACTTGCTGGGAAGCGAGAACCTGACGCTCATCGGCCTCCTGGAACAGCTCCGCGAGTTGACAGGCATCCCGGTACCGAGATGGCGGGTTTCTTATCCCATTGGACTCGCTTTTGCGGTAATGAGTGAATTCTGGGCCGATCATGTCACCGGCCAGTCGCCCAAGGCGACCGTCACCGGCCTGCGATTGGGACGACGTACCATGCATTTTGATGTCTCGAACAGCCTCGCGGAACTCGGCCTTCATCCCAGGCGCATTCGCGATTCGCTGGTTGATTCCGTGGCCTGGCTCCGGGAGTCAGGACTACTTTCTGCAAACCACGGCCGGTAAGACTCGCGGCATCGCGGAGCGGCCATCAATCAGTCCCGCAGCCTGACGGTAGGGGAACCTTAATGTCGATATCCCATTCGGAGAGAAACCACTTGTGAGGATGGAGGGCATAGACACAGGCGAGGATGAGAATCGGCCCCCGATCGGGACGGATGAGTCGATAGCCAGCGCCCTCCGGAAACCGTCGACCGCCCGGCGATCCCGCGCAAGGGACCGGCGCCATCCAGACATAAACGAATTCAAGAGATGGAAGACTTGGTCTTGGTGTCAATCTCGATCGTCGAGTAAGTAAACATCGTCGGCTCGGACGAAAAATCAGGATTCCGGCCGGAGCGGCCTCTGGCTTTCTCAGGCAAAAGACGATAAAACCACCAGACCAGAATTCAAGTCGCTGCCCGAAATCCAGGAGGGATAACCGTCCGCAAAGGTGCGAGCGGGTTCAAAGGAGGGATGGCATCTCCAGAGTCGTGACGAAACGGACGGCCGGACGGGCAGAATAGCAGACTCCGACGGCGAACTGACAGATTTTGAGAAGTGTTGTATTCTTAGTTTAGCGTAGGACTGGGTGATCGGATACGATAGCGGCGTTGCCGCCACGTTCGTCGGACGTCCGGGGGCAAGTCGAGCCTCGCGGGGACGAGACCGACGGACGCGGTCTTCACGATTTGGAATCTTCGCGCTAGCCAGGTGGAATCGAGTTGATCTATAATGGCCATTTAGTCTTGGCGGAAGCTAAGCGTAGCAGTCACGCCAACGGCTTCGATCGAGGATGTGTCTCAATGCCCTCACGACTGGTGGCCCTCGATGAAGGTCCAGATATTACTCTGGATCGTACTATGGTTGTCGTGGGGCGCCATCCGGCTTGTGACACGCGACTTGATTCGTTGCGTGTGTCGCGTCATCATTGCTGTATGACGCAAGAGAATGGCGAAGTATTTGTCCGGGATCTGGGCAGCACGAATGGCATTCGTATCAATGGGCAGCGTGTCGAGATCGGTCGATTGCGGCCGGGAGATGAGTTGTCGATCGCCCATATCCGTTATCGGCTGGAGAATGGCCAGGCTCACGAACAGACGGTCGCCGAACCCGGGGGGGGCATGCTGGGCATGGCGGCTCATCCCGATGAGCGACCTGGGGCTGCTGTGCCGTTGAAACCCGCCGCGGAAGGGCAAGGGCCGGCTCCGCTTTCCGATGGGGGCGAGAACGCCCTTGCCGCCGCGGTCCGAAAGCTTCTGCCCGCGGGCGTGGCCGATAAGTGTCGCATCCAGGTTATCGTGCAGATGTCCGAGAACGGTCAGCCCCCCGACGAACACCCCGAGGACTTGGCGCAGGCACGCGCCCCGGAGCACCCCGAGGAATGTCATTCCGACTCGCCCCCTTGATCAAGGGATCCGCCCCGATCATCGCGATTCACCGCCCCGTTCTGATGATCGGTCGACACCTCGAGTGCGACGTTCGTATCGACCAACCCAAGATCTCCCGGCGTCATTGTTGCCTGGCGATGGCGTATGACCGCGTCCTGGTCCGGGACCTGGGAAGTCGGAATAAGATCCGGGTCAATGGACAGGTGGTCGATGAGGCCCGCCTGCAAGCCGGTGACGAACTGGCCATCGGACCACTGCTGTATCGCCTCGAGCAGGTCGAAGAACGTCGTGAAGTGCAGGCGGTCGTTTCGCCGTCCCCTAAACGGGTCCCAACGAAGCCACCGGCCGCCCCCGCTCCTCCGCCACCGGTCCATCGTCCCGCCGACGGCCCGTCCTGGAGCCTGGACGATGCGGACTCGGATCTCATCCCACTGGACGACATCTGAGCGCCGCAACGGGAGTCCTGGCCTCTCCGATTAGCGCAACTATGCCGCGCGGCCGTCGATTCGACACGCAGGTTGCCAGTCGTATACTGTCCTCGGAAGGAGAGTGTATGATAGAATTTAGTAGGCTTCTGCGCATTTCCCTCACGCCGGGTGACCGTGATCACGACCCGGTCCGGAGGGAGGATGTCAGCCTCTGGGAAGCGAACGTTAAGCGAATGGCTCGCAATTTGCTTAAGGTCCCCTACCCGAATCGCCCCGAGGGAGGCCACGACCGGGGAGAAGCAGACCTTTCGATTCTCGTTACACTCGCGTAGCCACGAGCAACGACTTCGATTTCGCTCGCTTGTTTCACTATCGTCGGCCAGGGCTCAGGCTCAGCCACGAGGAGGTTCACGATGCTCCGATTCACGAGAATGGCTCTGGGATTGGTCCTGATCCTATCGATATCCGGCAGGGAGGCCCGGGCCCAGTGGGGCTACGGCGGCTGGGGCTACGGCGGCTGGGGCGTGGGCTCGCCCCAGAGCACCGCTCTCCAAGGAGCCGGCTACTATGCCATGGGCGCCGGGATTTATAACTACGATACGGCCATGGCCAACAACATCAACGCCCAGACGGCCGTCTATCTGAATAACGCCTGGGCTCAAGCGACTCATGAAGACGCGATGATTCACGCCGCACGCGTCCACAAGGAGTTCCTCCGGGATCAATCGCTCTATGACGCCCACCAGAAGATGTTGCGGGACAACCCCGGCCAGCATGAGCTCGAGAATGGCGACGCGTTGAATGCCGCCGTCATGGACCTGAGCGATCCGAGACTGGGCAGTTCGGCCATCCGCGCCACCAAGGCCATGGTGCCCGCCAGCCTGATCGCCGAGGTACCGTTCCAGAATGCCTCGGAGCGAGTCACCTTCGTCCTGGATAAACTCCGGGGCGCCGCGAAATGGCCCAAAGCCTTCGAAACCCCGCGGTTCGCCAAGGACAAGGAACTCTTCAACGATCTCGTCGCGCGTATTCGCCATGAGGATATAGAAGGCGACGTATCGGTGAAGACCTTAACTGAAGCGAGAGCCCTCATCAAGGATCTCCGCTCCAAGCTGGCCGCCCAGCCCCTCGAGGATGAAGACGATCAGAAGGCGGCCCTCAAATTCATCAACTCCTCGTCAGCTTTGGTGGGTCTCCTCGACAAGCCCGATATCCGTCCGGCGCTCGCCGAGCTCAAGAAAGTCCAGGACACCTCCCTCGGCAACCTCCTGGGCTTCATGCATGCGTTCAATCTCAGGTTTGGCGCAGCCACGACTCAGAAGGAAAAGCAGGCTTACCAGCAACTCTACGGGATCCTCGACCAGACGCGCGACCAGATCCTCAGCGAGGCCAAACTCGAACCGAGGACGAAGTCGGCAGGTAATCCCAGCATTGCCTCCGACTTCTATCAGAGTTTCGACGACTCGAAAGCCCGTCATGGACGGATGAACGAGCCCCCACGCGCCCCCGCTTCGAATTGATCGGGGCGGGCTGATCGACGTCCCCACGACCGGGGTCCTCACTGGGTGAGAGGCCCCGGTCTCTTTTCCGATCATGTGGCTTCCAGACCCAGCAGGCTCGGGAGGTCGGCCACGGTCTCGATCAGATGAGTGTGAGGATACCGCTCCAGTTCTTCGCGGCAATGAGTCCCCTGAGTAACGCCGATGACCAGACCGCATCGCGCGTTACGGCCTTCCTCCAAATCGGCCGGCGTATCTCCGACTTTGGCAACCCGTTGCGGATCCTCGATCCCCATCCTCTTCATCAGCGCGTGGATCATGTCGGGGAAGGGTCGGCCCCTGGCAACCTCATCGCTGCTGATGCTCGCGTCGATGAACGCATTTTTCGTCCAACCCAGCCGTTCCAGCAGCACGTCGGTGATGGTCCGGTCAAATCCCGTATTCAGCGCCACCCTGATCCCCGCCCCCTCGAGCATCTGGAACACCCGCGTCGCGCCGGGGATTTCGTGGACTCTCGGATCATTCCGATAGAATGTGATCGATCGATCGACGAAATCTCGATAGATGTCCTCCAGCCGGTCCCCGAGGTCTTGTAGCCGACCTTTCCTTTCGACGAGGATCGCAATGGCTTCCGGCTTTCGAATCCCCATGACCGAATTGACCTCTTCGAGAGTCACCGGCAGACCGGCGGCGCCCAGGGCCTCGCGGAGGCATCGGTTCACCGAGTCCTCGTCATTGACCGTCGTCCCCGCCATGTCGAATACCACAAGCTCGATTGCCATCATCGTCCAATAGCCCCTTTCTATCTCATCGATCAAACGTTCGACTCCCCCAACGACTCTCTGACGACCTTCTCAGCAAGGCCGAACGAGAGCGTCATCCCTGCCCCTCCGACCCCGGTGACGACCGTTACTCCAGGGGACGGCTCGAGGATCAAGTATGGCTTCTCGGGGTGCTTCGCATAAGTCCCGTGCCATCGAGAGGCGATCCTCAGCCCTGGGACCGAGAGAAACGTCTTCAGGTAGTCGAGGATCCATCCGTCAATTTCGGCTCTGTCGAAGGGCTCGATGCGGTCCTCGTACTCGTGCGAGTCACCGATCGTCAACTCACCCCGACCGTTCTGCGAGACCATGACATGGATGCCATAATCATCGAGCCAAGGCGATTCCCGAGCGACACGGTCCTGAAGTACCCTCAGAGTCGGACAACTCCGGAAGGCGGCGTAATGGCGGAGCGTCAGGCCGGCGGCCAGCATCGGACCGATCCGCACTTCCTCGCCAAAGGGCTGCGACCTCATCATCTGAAGCTTGCAACGGACGAGTCCCCGGTCCTGGAGCGCCTCCGGGAAGAGAAGCCTGAGTTCGTCCCCGCAGCAGATCCAGATTCGATCGGCCTCGTAGCGTTCGTTGCCAGTCATCACGATCTGGTCGTCAACCTTCACGATCGGAGTGTCGAATCGGAACGAGACATCATGACGGTCCGATAACCATCCCGGCAGGCCGGCGACGACCTCGCGGGGGTCGACGCAGACCTCCTGCGCACTCCACAACGACGTCCGAAGCCCTGTTTCGTTCACGGCCGGCGCGCGTTCATGAAGCTGGCTGGGATCGAGTAAATCCACGGACTCGCCCTGCTCGAGACATTGCGAGGCAAACTCTCGAAGCACCTGCTCCTCATCGTCGTGGTAGGCGAGGTGCAGCGAACCGGTCCGTTCGTGCCACAGACCACTAGCCGCAAGGACTTCGAGCCAGATGCCGACGCTTCGCTTGGCCAGGTCACGCAACATGCCGAACGATTGACCGATCGGCCACAACATCCCGAAATTACGCACGGATGCGCTACATGCTCGCGAATGTCGCTCGAAAACGACCACTTGTCGACCTCGGCGGGCGAGTTGGTAGGCATGCGCCAAGCCAAGTATTCCCGCACCCACGACTGCATCCGAGTATCTCTGAGAGGTTCTCAAGGGCCATGCTCCTCCTGCAACCGGGGTATCTCCAAACCGGTTCCGCCGCTATGATCCGGAGAATGAACAATGTTACTAGGGATCTGCGTCCCTGAGATCAACGCCTGTCCGTTACTTCGACCGATCGGAACCATGGTGCATCATCTTGTCCGTAGTTTAAGGGCGACGCAACTCTCCACATCCGGATACCGACTTGAGAAGAGGAACGCTCCGCGATTGTCTCGATAGGCGGTTTCCGAGGGTCCGTGGCAGGGTCGCGAGCCGGAATGCGTTGCGAGTGGACGTTTTCCGTGGCAGTATAGAACATCTTACACGTTTGTGTTCGCCGACTCTTCGGCCGATGTTCCCTCAGCGGTTCAGGGTCAGAGAGCCTGGCAGGGTCTTATTGTTCAACCCGAAATGTCGCAAGTGATTTTGATTCGGCCTGGCGCAACGCTCTATGACGAGCAAAACCGTGTTCAGGGCGTGCTCGATGTACCGCTCAGCGAGCGTGGACGCGGCGAGGTCGTGCGGATGGCCCAGCTGCTGTCCTACAGCCTGGGAGATTCGTCGATGGCTGCGCTCTACTGCGGGCCGGGCGAGAATGTCATCCGAACGGCCGAGATCGTGGGTAAACTCCTGGGGCTGCGTCCCAGGAGGATCAACGAATTCCGCAATCTCGATCAGGGCCTGTGGCAGGGCCTCCAGATCGATGAAATCAAACGTCGGAACACGAAACTGTTCCGCCAATGGATCGACGA
>JBKQHM010000103.1:0-18484 GCA_052148775.1 Isosphaeraceae bacterium
ACCCCCCCCCACCCACGGCGGGGTCGTGAGACCCGCGCCGAACCGCCCCCACCCCCGGCGGGGTCGTGAGACCCGCGCCGAACCACCCCCCCCAACCACGGCGGGGTCGTGAGACCCGCGCCGAACCACCGCCAACGGGAAATCGGGGAAGTGATTCCACGCTTAAGCGTAACTCACTTTCAGAAAATGGGTTGCGTCGCAACGTTCTTTCCATCAATCGCGCTCAGGAGGATATGAGGCTGGGTCCATGTGGCTTGATTTGAGGCCAAATCCTCTATCATTATTGCAGTCTCATGTCTACAATAGTTGAGAATCTGCCTGGCGATCTGTGCTTAAACTCGAATGGCATAAACTGTTACGTATAAGCTAGTGCCATTCGTGTCGTCGGACCGACGCGCGCAACGCGACCGTCGCTCCGATTCCACAAGCTCTCAGGGTCCCTTCGTGGCCCCGTCCTCACCGCCGGGGGCGTTGATCCGGGCGGCGGCCGTCCTGGCGGCGGCGGTGTCGGGCTCGTTCACGAGGATCTCGCGGTCGAAGTCCAGGGCGCCCCGGGGCTTGCCCATCTCGTCCAGTGTCCGGGCCATCTTGAGCCGCGACCGGGCGGCATCCTCCCGCTCCTCTCACTCCACGGCATCGGCCCGGCGTGGCGCGGGCGATCGCTGGGCGGGCGGGGGACTGGCGGGTGGCCCGAGGAGCGATCGACGCCGCGTCGACGGGTCCTTCGGAGCGGCCAGGTCGGCCGGGGACGCGGGAGGCGGCGCCGCCAGCGACTTCAGGAACTGGTCGATCTGCCACTGTCGCCGGTCGGGGAGCTGGGCGAAGGACATGGCCGATTGGAGGGCCTGGCCCTTGTGGGCCCTGACGACGTCATGGAGATTGAGGGCGCGACCGTCGTGGAGATACGGGCCGGAGTCGCGGTATCCCCAGAGCGGGGGCGTGCGCCACTCCGACCCATCGGCCAGGCTGGAGGACGTCGGGATATCGACCTGCACGGTCGGGCCGTAGTAGAGGGTCATGGCGACGCTGGTCAGCTCCGGCCCCATGTCGTGCATGAGCAGGTCGCTGTAGATGCCGTTGATGTTCCCCAGGTTCGGCCGGTGGCAATCGGTGCAGCCAATCTCCTCGAAGGACGCCCGGCCGGCTTTGATGGCGAAATCGTCGGGCCCGTCGAGCTGGATCGGCGCGGGCAGCGCCTGGACGTAGGCCGCGAGGGCGTCGCACTCCTCCTGGGTCAGATCGAGGGCTCTTGACCTGGTATCCGGCTTCAGCGGAGAGACCGCCTGCCCGTGCCCGGGGGCCTCGAGTCCCAGCTCGTTGGCGCAGGCCGCCAGCACGAACCCCCGCAGGTCCGTCGTCTGGGCCTTCCAGCCGAATTTCCCGATCCGGCCGCTCGTCATCCGATTGACCCGCCCTCGGACCATAACGGGCTGCTGCGCGGCGGTCGCGACCAGGACCTCGTCCGGCAAGGCGTCGATCAGGCCCAGGCCGAAGAGCGGCGGCGCGTTCCGCTGGGATGTGACGAGCCTTCCCCCGGTGATGATCCCCCCCAGGTGGCGGTCGCTCCTCGAATGCGGGCTCGGGAGTGCGATCGTCAGGTGAGACCGCCACTCGGCGTAGGCGGGATCCACGCCGAAGCGGTGGAGCACGGCGCTCGACGCGGTCAACAATCCGGGGTGGTACTTGACCAGGTCATCCTCGTCGGGCTTGAGGGCGAATGCGTTGGCCGTGAGCGAGCCCTCCGCAGACGAGAGGACGAGCGAACGGCGATCCGGGCTGGGCTCGACGTCGAATTCGCGGGTCTTCAGGGTCTTCCCGCCCGCCGAGACCACGAATCCATGCCGGAACCGACCGGGCGTGTCCGACGTCGACAGGTGGAAATGCCTCGTCGACAGATGCGCATCGCTGGCCTTGCCGCCGCCCCTCCCCGGGACGACCCCCCTGGCCTGGCGAATCCCGGGGATCTGGACCTTGACTGCACCGGACCCGCCCCGGAGGGGAAGGTTCAGCTCGCGCTCGCCGCGGGAGTCCGCGATGGTGCCGCCGATCGCGCTGATGACCTCGACGTTCAACCTCGCGGGCCCCGCGCCCCCGGGGCCGCCCTGACCGTGGCAGGCCACGCACGAGGTCGCGTTGTACACCGGCCCTAGCCCATCGCCGCCGTGGCAACGCGGGTCGTTGGGCCGCCACTGGCGGCTGAAGAGCTCCCGGCCCAGCTTCAAATCGGCCTCGGATGGCCGAGATGTTTCCCCGGCCGGAGCCGGGCCGCCGATCCCGATCGCGATGAGGAAGAGCGCCAGGCCGATCGCGGCCCGTCTCCATCGACGACGGACGCCGCTTATCCCGCGCACGCCGCCCGTCGGCACCGCACCCGAACGCCGCTCCATGGGACGCCTCCGGTGTCAGAGGATGACCGATCGTCTCCGGCCGTTCCGAACCCGCTCGATGTGGACGGTCCACTCGCTCATCATACGATACCACGTCCGTGGGAGTTCGGAACCGATCCGCACCAATCGACGACCGACCCGCCGTCGGCGTCTTACGACTCGCGGTCCTTCCTGCCATCACCGAGCTTGCCGGCCCGGTCATCCTCGTCGAGCTCGATGCCCAGGCCGAGCCCTCCGGCTTCCGCCGTCCCCTCCGCAAGAGGGCCGGTCCTTCCGCCCCGGGTCGACCGGCCGCGGCGCCCGCTCCGCCGGGTTATTGTCGACCGCCAGGGAGCCGGTATAAAGATAGCGGCTCGGCGCCGCCCGGTCGAACCGGGCGTATGGCCTTGCTCGATAGGCGGGCGGCTGAACAATAGGTGATTCCTTCCCCATGTATCGCCCCGCGCGTCGGTGTGATCGACCGACCGACGCGCGCAACGGGGACCCCGCGTTTCGGGGGCGAAGAAAGGACGATACCTTGGCCCGCTTCGCCCATCCGCCGTCGGAACCCTCGAGACTGCGCGACGACTATTTATCGTTCTTCTGCCTCTTGCCCTCGATATCCCATTCCCGCTTCTCGCCGCCGAATTCCGACGCGCCCTTCCCCTTGAGCTGATCCCCGTCAATCGTCAGCTTGTACTCGACGGTGATGCCGTCATCCATCCCCGCCAACTTCCGCTCGGCGGAGAATGTCAGCTTACCGTCCTTCAGCTTCAGGTCCTTGACCTTCGTCTCGTCCTGGTCCGGCCAGCTCATCGTCCCGGCGAGGTTGTCCCCGTCCTTCTTGATCTTCAAGGTGGATGTCCGCTGCTGTCCGCCGATCTCATACTCGCACTTCCATGTCCCGACCGGATCTACCACCTTGTCGTCCCCCGCGCCCGCCAGGCCGCATACCCCGAGGACCAATGCCATTGAGAGAATCGCCTTCATGATCGCCTCCGAGATCGTGGCGCAACGGAAGCCGTCCAACGTAGACCGCCACCCGCCGCTGGCAGCGATTATACTCATGCCGCGACCGGTGGTCAGGTCTATGATCGCCGAGACGGAGCATGATGCTGCTCCACGAATCGCGCAGGGAATCACGTGTTTCCAAAGACGGTGAAATCATTCTGCTTGAAGAGCAGGACCGCTCCCGTTGGGACGATCCAATGATTTCCGAGGGCACGACACTGGTGGAGCAAGCCGTTCGATCGGGACGGATTGGTGCGTACACGCTCCAAGCTGCCATTTCGGCGATTCATGCCCAGGCCGGCACCGCCGCCCAGACGGACTGGAATCAGATCGTCGTGCTTTACTCCGTATGCAGCGAATCGATTTATCGCCGGTCGTCGAACTCAATCGGGCGGTCGCGGTAGCGATGCGGGACGGACCGGAGGCGGGGCTGGTCCTGATCGATGCGATTCTAAAACGTGGGGACTTGGTGGACTACCACCTTGCCCACGCGGCGCGAGCGGAGTTGTGCCGTCGCTCCGGAAAAATGTCCGAAGCCAAGAACTCGTATGTGCGAGCACTCTCGTTGGCTCGGCAGGAACCCGAGCGGCGGTTTTTGAGTCGAGAACCGTCCGAATTCTCGTTTCTGACCGCGATTTCTGATGCGAAGTGTGTGGGTAACCGATTTCTGGCGAAATTTTGGAGACCATTGTCGATTCGCGAGATTCTTGTTCGACTACTGGTGAAAGTCGGAAAATGACCGACTTCCGTCGCATTCCCATCCACCAAGTTCAGGAGTTCCGTCATGAAAGTCATGGTGATTGTCAAAGCGTCAGCGGCGTCAGAAGCGGGCGAGATGCCGTCCGCCGAAATGTTCGCGGCCATGGACAAGTTCAACGAAGAATTGATCAATGCGGGAATCATGCTCGATGGTACGGGACTGACGCCAAGTTCTCGCGGCGCCCGTGTTCGGTTCTCCGGCTCAAATCGCATCGTCACCGACGGGCCATTCCCTGAGACGAAGGAACTCATCGCCGGGTTCTCGATCTGGAAGGTCTCTTCACTGCAAGAAGCGATTGACTGGGTGAAGAAATGCCCGAACCCGATGATCGAAGACTCCGACGTCGAAATTCGTCCGTTAATGGAACCGGAGGACTTTGCCGGGGTGGTCACCCCCGAGCGGCTGGAGGAAGTTAAAGAGCTGGAAGCCCGCTCGGGGGATCGTGACGGTTACGGCCTGGCCCGTTTTAAATAATGAATGAGAGCTTGGCAGAGTGAAGGCCGAGCCAATCCAGCAGGGCAGTCCTTGAACGGAGAGTCGCATGAAATACGTCGTTTTAGGGTTCTTCGACGAGGCGGCGTTTGCTCAGATTCCGCAGGCAGACGCGCAGAGATTGATGGAGGAATGTTTTGCCTACGACGATGTACTTCGGCGAGGCGGGCATTTCCTGGGGGGAGAAGCGCTCGATTCCGCCCAAAACGCAGTCACGTTGAGGATGAAGGATGGCGAGGTCCAGGTCACCGATGGTCCGTATGTGGAGACCAAGGAAACGCTCGGCGGCTTTCTGCTGCTGGAAGCCCGCGACCTGAACCACGCCATCGCGCTGATGTCGAAACACCCGGGGGTGAGGATAACGACATTCGAGATCCGGCCGGCTGATGAGGCGATGAACCGCCTGGTCTCCGAGCGGAGCGCGGCGGTCGCTCAAGAGGAATCCGGTCTCTCGGCCGACCGCGACATCGCTCGGTCGTTGAGGCGGTAGCGGGGCCTTGGCGGAAAGGCTCTGGGCCTAGATCCGGTCGAGGAACTCTCTCGTATTGTTGACCAGCGCGGTGATGCCCGACATCAGTCCCTCGTCCTTCATATCCCACGACCCCGTCGACGGTCGAGAGGATCGTCGTCGCCCTGGACCCTCCCGAAACCCAGGCCCCCGACGTGGTCGGATCCATCCCCCGACGTGCCGCCGGACTCGGCGCGCAACACCTTTCTTTTTTTGAATTTCGGAACTACCTTTGCGGAAAGGAGTTCGGGCGGCAAAATGCCCAAATCCGCGATAGGTGCATTCATGTTTTTTGAAAACGGCGCCATTCTATACTTAGAGGGTCGCACAATCGCTTCCGCACACTGGGCCAGGTTCATTGGCAAGCCACACGAGAGGAAACCGATCGGGCGGGTCGGGTCATCTTCGGCCATGGGACGCGACGGCGGCGCGTGCGCCGCGTGAAACCGAGTCCGTCCGACCCATCCGCAGGCGCATCGCTAAATCATTGCCATCCCGCGAGATCGGCGATGGCAACCCGGCGAGATGTTGCACAGGAGTGCAAACCAGCGCAATGATCCGCGGTCGGCGATGGCCACAAGATCGCCGATCGACCTCGCTCGCTGGTCCGGGCATTCCCCGCCGCGACCGGTGCGACCGGCCTCTCTTGCCCGTCGCGACGCGCGGTCCTTACACTCTTGGGATCGTGTCCCGGTCGACGTCATCCTTTGAGGAGAGGGGTAATTTTGCCATGTCGGACCCGGCCAGTCTCCACGAGACCAACCCCTTGCGGCAGGCGTTGCCGCGGACGCAGGTGCCCGACCCTTGCGCCGTGGTGCTCTTCGGCGCCACGGGCGACCTGGCCCATCGCAAGCTGGTCCCGGCGCTGTTCCAGCTCGCGAGGGGGGGCAACCTGCCCTCGGAGTGCGCCGTCGTCGGGTTCGCCCGCCGCGACTGGACCGACCAGAACCTCCGCGACGAGTATGCCAAGAGCCTGGCCAAGGACGACAAGGACCCTGATTTCGGAGCGGTCTGGGCCCAGTTCGCCAGCCGGCTCTTCTTCGCCTCGGGGACCTTCGACGACCCCGCCGGTTATCGCCGGCTCAAGGAGACCCTCGACGAGCTCGACCGGACCCACGGGACGCGGGGTAACCGGGTCTTCTACCTGGCGGTGGCGCCTGAGTTCTTCGCGACGATCATCGGCCAACTGGGCGAGGCGGGCCTGATCTATCCGTGGCAGCAGAAGAGCCCCTGGAGCCGCGTCGTCATCGAGAAGCCCTTCGGCCACGACCTCGAAAGCGCCCGCCAGTTGAACCTCGACGTCTCGCGCGTGCTCGACGAGTGCCAGGTGTATCGCATCGACCACTACCTGGGCAAGGAGACCGTCCAGAACATCCTGGCTCTGCGGTTCGGCAACAGCATCTTCGAGCCGATCTGGGACCGTCGCTACGTCCACTCGGTCCAGGTGACGGTCGCCGAGGAGGTCGGGATGGCCGGCGGCCGTGGAGCCTATTACGACACGGCCGGCACGATCCGCGACATGGTGCAGAACCACATGATGCAACTCCTCTCGCTGGTCGCGATGGAGCCGCCGGTGGACCTCTCGGCCGACGCGGTGCGGAACGAGAAGGTCAAGGTGCTCCAGGCCCTGCCGCGATGGCGGCCCGAGGACGTCTTCCGCAACGTGGTCCGCGCCCAGTACGCCGAGGGCTCGATCCAGGGGGCCGACGTCCCCGGCTACCTCCAGGAAAAGGGCGTCTCGCCCACCTCGACGACCGATACCTTCATCTCGATCCGGCTGGAGTTGAACACCTGGCGTTGGGCGGGCGTACCGATCTTCCTCCGGACTGGCAAGCGGCTCCCCAAGCGCGCGACCGAGATCGCCATCCAGTACCGACGGCCGCCGACCGAGCTGTTCGAGCCCGAATCGGACGGCCAGAGCGGTTCCAACCAGCTCGTGCTCCGCATCCAGCCCAACGAGGGGGCGAGCCTGACCTTCGAGGCCAAGATCCCCGGCTCGAGGCGACGACTCCAGGAGGTGCGCATGGACTTCCGGTACGGCACGGCCTTCGCCGTCCCGCCGCCGGAGGCCTACGAACGGCTCCTGCTCGACGTCATGCTCGGCGACCAGTCGCTCTTCACCCGCACCGACGAGGTCGAGAGCGCCTGGCGGTTCATCACGGCCATCCTCGACGCCTGGAAGCGCCCCGACGCGCCCCCGCCGGTCACCTATGTCGCCGGGAGCTGGGGCCCCCAGGAGGCCGACGCCCTGATCGCCCGCGACGGCGCCCGATGGCGCAGACTCTGATCGGAGAACCTTGATAACCGAGGAGATCGTGCGATGTCACCTTCGACCTGGACCGACGCGGATACCCAGCGTGCCCAGGAAATCTGGGCCGAGTATCAGCGTCAGCATGATGTTTCGAGCCTGCGCGGGAAGGCCGTAGGAATCGACCCGGCCAACGGGCGTGTCTGGTTCGGTGAATCCGCGACGGACATCTGGCGGCAGAGGCAGGCCGAGACCCTGGATAGCCCGATCTACTGCATCCGGGTCGGGTACGACTACTACGTCCGCAAGGGGAGGAGCCACCGATGATCCTGGGTGCTATTGAAGACGATGGCGTGCCCGTGGTGATCATCTCAGTGGCGGGAAGATCCTGGCCGGCGATCATCGATACGGGATTCGATGGAGACCTGGAATTGCCAACGGGCTTGCTCCCGTCAGTGAATGCGCGTTACCTCTGTCAAATCCGTTCATTCCTGGGGGCCGGCCTGACCGCCGAGGAGGATGCCTACCTTGTAGACTTTACCTTCGACGGCCAGACCTACAGTGCGGAAGCCACATTCGTGGCACGTGACGAGATTCTCATCGGCACGCATCTCTTGCGCGATCACCTCCTGGAGGTCGATTTCCCGGCTCGGAAGGTCCGGATGGAGAGGGCTAACTGACCTCGACCGAACAACCCCGCTCAATCATCGTCACTCGACCGACGCCTCGGCCCGCGGAGCATCGCGATATCAGCGAGGGAAGCCATTCTTTCTTTGAACTGAGCAAGTCATGAGCGAACCGAGCACGCCACCCAACATCCCCTGGCCCGAACCCTCGGCGGACTCGCGCCGGAGTCGAAGACGTTTTTCGCTCAAGAGCATGCGGAGCTTGTTCCTCCTCGTGCTCCTGATCGCCGGCCTGCTCGGCGGCGCGAGCGAGTTCAGGCGTCGCCACGCCGTCAATCAGCTCATCGACCAGCTCTCCCGGTGCCGGAGCGACATCACCGCTCCCACGATTGCGGCGGGGACATTCGGCCCTCGGATCCGGCGGATTCGTGCCCTGCATGGCGAATATCTCGCGGTCGATTCCGTAATCCGGAGCCTCCACGATGCCGACGAGAGCCACGACTACGCGACGGCCCAGGCGGCCATCGCCTGCCTGCTCCAGATGGAGCCCGAATCCACCCGGGCCGTCCCCGAGCTCATCTCCCTGATCACAGAGAAGGATTTTCCCAGTCAGCCCGGGCACCGCTGGCGGTTGAAACAAACGGCACTCCACGCCCTGGGTCGACTGGGTCGCAACGATGAGACGGGCACGGTCGTCGCGGCTCTACGCGAGGTCTTGGCCGATCCGCTCAAGGGCCGAATGGAACTCATCGTCGTACCCGCCATCGAGGTGCTCGAAGCGATCGGGCCGCTCGCTCAGGACGCCGCGCCAGACCTCGCCCGCCTGGCGAGCCATTCGAATCCAAGGATTCGCCTCTCATACCTCGTCGCCCTGGGCCGGATCGGTCCCGCGGCCGACTCAGCGATACCGGCGATCCTGGCCGCCTTGAAAGACCCTGATGAACAGGTGCGGGCTCAAGGGGTCATCAGTCTCAGCCAGATCGCGCACGCCGATGAACGAATCTTTGAAATCATGACTACGGTGACGGAACTCGCCCGCAACGACTCGGAGGTACGCGATGTGGCCGAGCTCACCCTCAAGCGGCTTGGTCGGAAACGGCAACTCGCCGAGAATCGCGCCAGCCTGCTCCCTCATCTGGCCCCTGAGGCCCGCGAACGATTCCTGAAGGCGATTTCAGTACAAGATGCCCGGGCGGGCCGGCGACGTCTCCGTTGAGATAGGAACCACGATGCAACGACGGCACCCACCCTCTCACTCCTCATCCCGCGACCGCCGCCTCGGACTGCGGAGCAACAGTAGGAAAAGGACGAACGACACGCCCCCGAAGATGCCGGTGAGCTGCTGATTCTGGTCGAGATAAAAGAGCAGGAGCAAGAAGAGCGACACGACGAACAGGATCACCAGGATCACACGCGCGGGGCCGAATGCACTCGACGGCTGAGGCTCGACCATCTTGGATCGACCCCATGGGATGGAGTCCTCGCCCATGGTCATCTCGTCCGAGATTTCGGGCTCGTCGTCGCCCCCCTGAACGCGGCGACGGGTCGTCGGATGACCGAACAGCAATTCCGGCGGCAAGGACGGCAGCCCGCAGGCCGGGCAGCGCCGCCAGCCTTGCCAGTCCTCGTGCTGGACCTCGAGCTCGGCCTTGCAGCGCGGGCAGGAATAGGACACGAAGTAAGTCACCTGCGATTCCACGGCACGACCCCCTCGCGATTCTGGATTCTCGATCCCGGATTCCGGATGGAGAGCCAGCTTATCCGAAGTCCGTTCCGAAATCCAAATTCGCCTGCCCCCTTCCGGCCCTCCGATCCGGCGCGTACGATGGGAATCGATCCCGGCTGGGCCTTCCGCCGGGCGTGATGCGAGGCACTCATTCGTGACAGAAGTGGACCCGGCAACCGCTCATGGCCATCGTCATCCGACCCTATCGCGAGCCCGACCGGCCGGTGGTGCGCGAGCTGACCGTCTCGGCCTTCGAGGGCGTCTCGATCGACCACAACATCGACCTGAGGCTCGGTCCGATCGCCGGCCGGGACTGGCGATGGCGAAAGTCGCGCGACGTCGACCGCGACATCGACCTGACGGGTTCCACGCTGGGGGTCGCCGAGGACGAACAGACGGGCGAGGTGGTCGGCTACGTCACCATGCAATGCGACATCGAGACGCGGATCGGCTGGATCCATAACCTGGTCGTCGCCGACGGCATGCGAGGCCGTGGGCTGGGGCGGCAGCTCATCGAGCACGCCCTCGACCATTTCCGGGCCGCCGGCATGACGGTGGCGAAGATCGAGACCCTCGAGCAGAACCCGATCGGACGCCACCTGTATCCGTCAGTCGGATTCGTTGAGGTCGCGCGGCAGATCCATTACGCAATGCCCCTGACCGGGGATCAGGCCGGAAAGCCCGAACAACCGAGACCCGACCATGAGCCAGGGCACGAGCTACGTTGAGACCGGTGCCGGCGCCGCCACGGCAACGCCGCGGTTGGAGCTGCGTCACATCACCAAGAACTTCGGCGGCGTGCGCGCGCTGCGGGACGTGTCGGTGTCCTCGATGGCCGGCGAGGTCCACTCGATCTGCGGTGAGAACGGCGCGGGCAAGAGCACGCTGATGAAGATCCTCGCCGGTGCGATCGCCGACTACGACGGCGAGATCGTCCTGGACGGGCACCCCGTCCGGTTCTCCGGCCCGCGCGAGGCCGAGGACGCCGGGATCCGGATCATCTACCAGGAGCTGAACCTGGTCCCCCAGCTCACGGTCGCCAGCAACATCTTCCTCGGCCGGGAGAAGACGCGGGGGGGCCGGCTCGGCTGGCTGGACGACCGCGCGATGGAGGCCCAGGCACGCCGGCTGTTCGACCGCCTGGGCACGGCGATCGCGCCCCGGACCAGGGTCGGCGACCTGCGGATCGGCGACCAGCAGATGGTCGAGATCGCCAAGGCCCTGGCCTTCGACGCCGCGATCGTCATCATGGACGAGCCCACCTCGGCGCTGTCGGATTCCGAGGTCGCGCGGCTCTTCCGGGTCATCGACGACCTGCGTCGGGCCGGGACCACCGTGCTCTACATCAGCCACAAGATGAACGAGGTCTTCACGCTTTCCGACCGGGTGACCGTCCTCCGCGACGGCCAGTTCGTGGCGTCGGCGGAGCGGAGCGCCACCGCGCCGGAACAGGTCGTGCGCTGGATGGTCGGCCGCGAGATCGCCGCCCTGAACTACCAGCCGCACGCGATCCAGTCGCGGACGACCCTCGACGTCACCGACCTCGCCTTGCCCAGCCCGCCCGGCAGCGGCCTGCCCAGCCTCAGCGGCATCACGTTCTCGGTCCGGGCCGGCGAGGTCCTGGGTGTCGCTGGCCTGCTGGGCGCCGGGCGCACCGAGCTCCTCGAGGCGATCTACGGCGCCAGCCTGTCGCCACCCGAGGGGACCATCGTCCTCGAGGGCCGGCCGATCCGCTTCCGACACCCCGACGATGCGATCCGGGCCGGCATCGCCATGGTCACCGAGGACCGCAAGACCCTCGGCCTCTTCGACCGCATGACCGTCGCCGAGAACATCACGCTCCGCCGACTCCCCGAGTTGACCTTCGGCGCCGTGCCGCTGATCGACCCCCGCGCCGAGCGTCGGGCCGTCGACTGGTCGATCAAGGAGCTGGCGATCAAGACACCCGGCGGCGACGCCCCGGTGACCAGCCTCTCGGGCGGCAACCAGCAGAAATGCATCATCGCCCGATGGCTCCTGGTCGAGCCGCGGCTGCTCCTGCTCGACGAGCCGACCCGCGGCATCGACGTCGGCGCCAAGTCCGAGATCTACCAACTGATCCGCCGCCTCGCCGCGCAGGGCCGCGCCATCATCATGACCTCCAGCGAGCTGCCCGAATTGCTGGCCGTCGCCGACCGGATCATCGTCCTCTGCGAGGGCCGGATCACCGCCGACATCCCCCGCGCCGAGGCCAATGAGGAGGTCATCATGCACGCCGCGACGCGGTTCCTCGACCGGGCCAAGCCGACCAAGACCAAGACTGAGACTGATGACAACTTGAACTGAAACACAAACCTTCATTTCAAACCCGAGGCCACGACGATCATGCGCCACTCGACTTTCCTCTACATCGCGAGCCTGGCCTTCGCGTTGCCGGCCGACGCGGCCGAGTTCCCCAAGTTCGAGGCCCAGGAGATCGACCCGCATGCCGGCAACGTCGTGTACGCGGTGACGGTGGCCGACGTCAACGGCGATCGGAAGCCGGACGTCGTGGCCGTGACCGAGGACGCGGTCGTCTGGTACGAGAACCCGGGCTGGGCCAAGCACGACATCATCCGAAAGGCCACGGTAAAGGACAACGTCTGCATCCAGCCCCAGGACATCGACGGCGACGGCCGGGTCGACTTCGCGCTGGGCGCCGGCTGGCGTCCGCCGGACACGAAGAACCCGAGCACGCTCCAATGGCTCGGCCGCGACGCCGACGGCCGATGGCAGATCCACCCGATCCATTACGAGGAGCCGACGCTGCATCGCCTGCGCTGGGGCTCGGTGAAGGGGCAAGGGCAGGGGGCGGGCAAGAAGCAAATGGTCGTCGCCCCCCTGCAAGGCCGGGGCACCAAGGGACCGGACTGGGGGGCAGGGCAGGGGGTCCGCGTCCTCGTCCACGACGTACCCGAGAAGCCGACCGACGCGAACTGGCCGGCGGAGGTCGCCGACAGCTCGCTGCACACGATCCACAACCTCCAGCTCATCGACCTGAACGGCGACACGCGCGACGAGATCGTCGTGGCCGCCTGGGAGGGCGTCTTCGTCCTGGAGCGCGACATCGCCGGACACTGGACCAAGACCCGGGTGGGCAGCGGCAACCAGGAGTCCAGTCCGTCCAAGGGTTCGAGCGAGGTCAAGGTCGGCCGCTTGCAGAAAGGTGCCCCCTATCTCGCTACGATCGAGCCGTGGCACGGATTTCAGGTCGTCGTCTACACGCCCCCGTCGTCGCCGGCCGACCGCGAAGCGGCAGCGGCCCCGGGACCGGCTCCGCTCTGGTCGCGCCAGGTGATCGCCGAGCCGCTGCAATGGGGCCACGCCGTCTGGTGCGCCAACCTCGACGATGACGGCGATGAAGAGTTGATCATCGGCCAGCGCGACCCGAACAAGTCGGGCTCGGACGCCCCGCGCGGGCCGGGCGTCTTCGTCTTCGACCCCAAGCCCGGCCCGAACAAGCTTTCCTTCGAACGCCACACCATCGACGACGGCGGCATGGCCTGCGAGGACGCCCTGGCCGCCGACCTCGACGGCGACGGCCACCCCGACCTCGTCGCCGGCGGCCGGGCCACGCATAACGTGAAGATCTACTGGAATCGTCGTTAGTCGAGTTGGTCATTGGTCATTGGTCATTAGTGGCTCTGCGCGAAGTGCGATCGGGTAGCAGTCACCCAGGAGCTGACTTCTGACCGAGATCGAACGGAACGACCCGGGGACTATACACCAATGACCAATGACCAACGACCAATGACCAATGACCAACGACCAATGACCAATGACCAACGACCAACGACCAATGACCAATGACCAATGACCAATGACCAATGACCAAAGGGCGATTGTGTGTCCTGGCGGCGGCGGTGCTCTGGAGCACCGGCGGGGTGATCTCGAAGTCGCTGGAGCTCGATTCTCTGACGATCGCGTTCTACCGGGGGCTGTTCGCCGGCCTGGCGCTGCTCCCGTTCGCCGTCCGCAGGCGCTGGACGTTCCGGCCGGCGCTCCTACCCCTCGGCATTGTTTTCGGCGCGATGGTGGCCTTGTTCCTCGGCTCGGTCAAGACGACGACCTCGGCCAACGCCATCTTCTTGCAATGCACGGCGACGTTCTGGGTCGTGCCCTTGAGCGCGATTTTCCTGCACGAGCAGCCGGACAAGCGGTCGCGCGTGAGCATCGCCCTCGCGATGGTGGGGATCATCGCCATCGTGGGCTGGGGCTACGACGGGAGACCGAACGAGTGGCAGGGGATCGTTCTGGGCCTGGCCAGCGGGATCACCTACGCGTGCATCGCCGTGAGTCTGCGGGGACTCCGAGACCTCGACCCGATCTGGCTCTCCGCGTTCCTGAACCTGTTGGGTTCCGCGACCCTGTTCGTCTGGGCCTGGGCCAGCGGTCAGGGCCTGGCGTCGCCGACCCGGCTGCAAATCGCGGTCTTGATCGGGTTCGGCGTGTTCCAGATGGCGATCCCTTATGCCTTGTTCGCCCGCGGTCTGCGAGAGATCGGGGCGCCCGAGGCCGGTTTGATCGGACTGGTGGAACCGATCTTGAATCCGATCTGGGTGGTCCTGATCGTGCACGAGTGGCCGGCCGGCCCGACCATCATCGGCGGCCTATTCCTGCTCGGCGGACTGGTCTATCGATACTGGCCTTCGCGCATGACGTCGGGGTGCCGCGTGGCGACAACGGACTGAACCGACGGGCGAACGGGCCTTCCGTTCCTTGTGTTCACGGGAGTCTTGCCAGTTGGATCGATCGCCCGAATAGGAGGCGGCCAAATTCGGTCAGAATTCTCGGTAGATGTCGCGTCGGTTTCCGACATTCACGACCAGGATGATAAGACGATCGGCCTCGACTTTGTAAACGACGCGGTAGTCGCCGACCCGGATTCGGTAGAGATCCTTCTCTCCCTGGAGCTTCTTCGAGCCGGGCGGATGCCGGTCGCTGGCCAACCCCAGGATCGCGGCATCGACACGCCTCATGTCGGCCTTCGGGAGCGCGGCCAGCCCGCGCTCGGCGGCGCGGGTCATTCGGATCTCATATCGACTTGGCTCGGGGCCTGGCTCCCGTCCGGTTCGCTTTCTGCTCATCGTCGAGTCCCAGTCTGCGGCGGACATCCGCGTAGGGGATGCGATCCTCGGATTCCGCCAAGGCGGCGCGTGCGGCCTCGATATCGATGCGATCTTCGGCATCCTCGAGGAGCTGCTCGAAGAGCTTCAGGTCCTCGAGCGAGATGATGGCCGCGACGTCCTTCCCGCGCCGATGGATGACGATTCTCTCCCCCTGGTACTCCGCCCGATTCAGGATCTCCGCGAGCGATTGTCGAAGCTCGACGACATTGAGGCGTATCATCCGTCATCCTCCTCCTCGAATCCGGAAGGCCAGTTCTTCATTGACCTCAAGGACATCATGTACGTGACCACCTCTGTCGTCAAGCACAGCTCGATCGTCGAGCCAGTCGGCGCCACCTCGATCAGTCGACGTAGACGAACTCGTTGAGATTCAGCAGGGCGAGGCAGAAGTCGGCGAAGGAGGAGCCGGGGGCTGACAGGTAATCGCGGGCGAGCGACCGCTCGGCCTCGTCGGGGCGGCGGCCGAGGGTGATGAGATAGGCGTGCTCGATCCTGGCATCGAGGCTCGTGCCGGCCTCGAGCTCGGCGCGTGCGGCGAGGGCATGGGCCGCCTCGGAAGAGAGGGGGCTATTGAGCAGGCTCAGCGCCTGCGGTGCGATCGTGGTGACGGGTCGCTTGGGACAGCTCGCGTTGGTGTCCGGCCGATCGAAGGCTTCGAAGAAGGGGAATCGCAGGTTGCGCCGGACGAAGATGTACAGGCTCCGGCGATTCTGGTCCGCAACCTTGGCGGAAACGGGCCAGATCGCCCCCTTGCTCGACAGTTTGGTCAGCTCGGGGGGCAGGGGAGGGAACACGGCCGGACCGCCCAGGGCCGGGTTCAACCGGCCGGAGGCCGATAGCATCGCGTCGCGGATCGCCTCGCCGTCGAGCCGTCGGCGATTCTGCCGGGCGAGGAGCCGGTTTTCTGGGTCGTCGGCTTGCGCGGCGGATGGGCGCGACGACTGGCGATACGTCGCGCTGGTGACGATCAGCCGGTGCATGGCTTTGAGGCTCCAGCCGCGAACCACGAACTCGGTCGCCAGCCAGTCGAGCAGTTCAGGATGGCTGGGCTCGTCGCCCATCACGCCGAAGTCGCTGGACGTGCCCACCAGCCCGCGGCCGAAATGTCCCTGCCAGAGCCGGTTGACCATCACGCGTGCCGTCAGGGGATGGTCGGGTCGCGTCAGCCCGTCGGCCAGGGCCCGGCGGCGCCCGGTGGTCTCGGCCGTCGTCGGGATCGAGGGCGCCGACGTCGCGAGCACCGACGGGAACGACGGATCGACCGCTGGTCCACGCGAGGTGTATTCCCCGCGCTTGAGGAAGTAGGTCGGCGGGGCCTTTCGCCCGGACTCGTCGATCCCTCGCGCGGTCGGCAGTGGCGGCGGTGCCGCCTTCTTCGACCGCTCCAGCCGCGCGAGCCACTCTTGCCGATCGGCCAGCGCCGCCTTGTCGAGCAAGCCCGGCCAATCCTTGGCCTTGATCCGCCCGTCCCGGCTGAGGATCTCGTAGACCATCGAGACCTCGGCCGGACTGCGCTCGGCCTCGGGCTTGTTGTAGGCGGCCACGGCATCGTCGAGCGAGCCCATCGGCAAGCCCGGCGCGAGGCGGTCGCGGATCGGCTTTTCGATGCGGAGGATGGCCGCCTGGAACTTGGCGACATCGGCCCGCCAGGCGGCCATGGCCCGCTCTTGGGCCTTGCGACGATCGGCCGTGGCGATCGGGTAGTCGTCGCGGAACCGTGCGGGGGTGAAGAACGCCTGGAGCCGGTAGAAATCCGCCTGGCGGATCGGGTCGAACTTGTGGTCGTGGCAGCGGGCGCAGCCGACCGTCAGGCCGAGGAAGACCAGGCCGGTGGTCTCGGTAATGTCGTTCAAGGCGTTCTGCCGCCTCAGCCCCTGATCGTTCAGGTCGACCATGTCCGGATAGCAGCGATTGAAACCGGTCGCGACGAAGGCCGCCGGGTCGTCAGGGGCGACCTCGTCCCCGGCCAGTTGGAACCGGACGAATTGATCGTAGGGCAGGTCGCGGTTGAGGGCATCGACGACCCAGTCGCGATAGCGCCAGGCGTTGGGCCGCGCCTGGTCGAACTCGAAGCCGTCGGTGTCGGCATAACGTGCCAGGTCGAGCCAGTGCTGCGCCCATCTCACTCCATATTGCGGGCTGGCCAGCAGGCGGTCGACGACCGTCTCATAGGCGTCGACCGCGCGGTCGTTCAGGAAGGACTCGATCTCGTCGGGAGATGGCGGAAGGCCCGTCAGGTCGAAGCTCAGGCGTCGGAGAAGCGTCGTGCGATCGGCCTCGGGCGCGGGCGAAAGGCGATTGGCCTTGAGGGTCTCCGCGATGAAGGCGTCGATCGGGTTGCGGACCCAGTTGCGTTCGTTGACGACCGGTGGCGCACTTCGTTTGGGAGGCTGGAACGCCCAGTGGTCCCGCTCCTCGGCCGTGATCGGCTTGTCGGGAATCCGGGCGTCGTCAGACACCGCCAGGGTGGCGACTCCGAGGACGATCGCGATCGAGCCGCAGGCATTACAGAGGATGAGCCGAAGCCGCGTGAGTGACATGGCGCTTTGTGCCTCCTACCGTTTCTCCACGATGAGGACCCCGTGGGGCGTCTGGAGCGACTTCGGGCCGTCGAATGACAGGCGGATCTGATTGATGACACCCGTCAGGCCCAGCAAGTTCAGTGAGTCTGTCACGGGCACGTTCGGATCGCCGAGGAAGTAGCACGGGAAAACGTATTCGGTCGCGTTCATCCCGACGATTCGCGCCCGGAGTAGCCCGGAGCGCACCTCCAGCCCGCGAAGGGCCAGCCCGCGCACAGGCTGCTTGGGGATCGGTAGGTTCCGATCTTTCGCGTCCGCCGCCAGCATCGTCGTCATCTCCGTGCCGCAATCGACGCGAAAGCGAGCCGGTACCCACGTACCATGATCGGTCCTGAGTTCCAGATCGAGCTCGGCGCGCACGACTTCGTCGCCGGTGGTCTTCAACATCCTCGCGAGCAAAGGAAGTTCAACGCGGGTCATCTACACCGTCCCAACTCGGATGTCCGGCCGCCAATCAGGCGAGCGGTCTCCCAGGTATTTCCGGGCCTCGTCCCAGCCTACAGCCAGGACCTCGACGCCTTCAGGCGTTCGCCGGTAGGCGACATAGGCGCCATCGTAATAGTAGCGGAGGGTCCAATCATCCAGGAGCCGCTGCCGATACTCCGGATCCATCGGACCACCAAACTTTTGCATGATGCGAGCATCCTCGGCGGCCATCTGCTCAGCCACCTCGGGCGGCACGGCCAGCAGCCCGCGCGGCTTGGGAAAGGTGGGGTCGTGGGCCGGCAAGGTCAGATCGGTGAAGTTCTGTGCCATGATCGTCGCTCCTCGATCGGACTGAACTCGCTCACTCCTCTTATCGTCCGGGATCGGACTGGCGGCGGCAAGGTCGGGATTGGCGAATCGGGATCGAGAATGCCTCGCACGATGTCCCGCCCTCCCGGGCTCAAGCCAGGATCGCGCGCACCACCGTCCCCGAGGTGTCGGTCAGGCGATCCTCGCGACCGTTGTGGAGAAAGGTCAAGCGGGTGTGGTCGAGGCCCAGGAGGTGGAGGATCGTGGCGTGCAGGTCGTGGAC
>JBKQHM010000104.1:0-26631 GCA_052148775.1 Isosphaeraceae bacterium
CAAGGCATGGAGTTAGGGCAAGTTGCCAGACAGAAAACCACCAGGCTTTGCAGTCAGTTGCGAATACTGTGCGTCTGTCGATTTCCGAGCCGAGAGTGGAAAGCCTGACCTACATTCTTCGTCGGGAGCTCCGCCCCGGAGGCTCGGCTTTTTCCGCCACCTCAGCCCGCGCCTGGGAGATCGGCGAAGTGGTCTGACCGGGGGACGTTGCCGCATTCGGAGCCAGGGGAAATCGGACCGTGACGGTGGTACCCTCGCCGACCACCGACGTCATGGCGATCTCGCCCTGGAGCTGGGTGACCAGTTCCCGACAGATCGCCAGCCCCAGGCCGTTCCCTTCGATGCCGGAGTGCTCGTCCCGGGGCAGCCGGAAGAACGGCTCGAAGACGAGGCTGAGGGCCTCGGGCGGAATACCGTGTCCGGAGTCGGAGACCGTCACGGACCACGAATCGGCTGAGACTTTTCCAACGACGCGAACCGTGCCTCCCATCGGCGTGTACTTCAAGGCATTGGAAACCAGATTGCCAACGATTTGCTGGCAGCGCGACGCATCAGTAACCGCCGAGGTCTCCGGCGAATCGACGTGCGACTTCCAGTGGACCTGTCGCGAGGCGGCGAGCGGGGCGAACTGCCGGCTGATCTCGTGGATCAGGGCTCCGATCGTGAAGCTACCCAGGCAGACGGGCCGGGAGCCCTGCACGATGCCGGCGTAGTCGAGGTAGCTGCGCGTCAGCCTCAGTAACTCGTCGCAGAGCGTGACCATGGTCAGCAAATGGTCCCGCTGATCGGCGGTGAAGGTTGACGACGACTCGTTGAGGAGCAGGTCGAAGCCCGCCTTTAAGGACGTGAGCGGGCGGCAGAGTTCGTGGCTCAGACTCGAGAAGAGGAGCCGCAACTCGCCTTGATCGATCGTCAGGCGGGCGGCTCCCGATGTCTCGGGTCCCTGGGAGGATGAGGTCGTTCGGACATCCATGGCCAACTCGTCCCTGTTGAGCTGTGGCGGAAATGAAATGGGCAGGCGCGACAGACGAGATCCGTGTCGTTCCGTCTTGGCGGACCGGTCGCGCGGTTTCTCCGAGTTCAGGCGGCTCCTCTCTCGGTCTTACTTCACGAGACGACGATCTGATTGGCCAGGAGCGGATGGCCGTCGGTCAAGTCCAGCACCGCCTGATGGGCAAGTTGCTTCGCATGATAGGTGCGCGATCGCCCCTGGAGGATAATCTTCTCATCCGAGTACACGACATGCAAGTCGCGAATCCGACCGCTGGCAACCCGGTTGATGTGCCCCTCGATAAACTGGGCAAGCTCTTGGTGATTCTTGCCGGACCCGAAACGCCGAAGCTCTGTCCTGGATTCGTACATCGGCATGCCAGTCTCCCGCGTGATCGGCTCTGAGGCTGGGGCGACGCTATGGCCAGGGGCCTTGCCGAGCAAAGGGATTGGGAGGGAGTCTCGGGATTCGATATCCCCCGAGATTTGGGAACCCATGAACTCATTCTTGATTGAGAATGAGGTCATCAGGTGCCATCCATGATCCCAAGCGGCGTTCAATCGATTCAACAGCCGGACAGCAAAGAAGCCAGGGAGGGATCGGGGAAACTCCGGACGATCCCTCCAAGTACTGACAAGCCTAACGAGCGCGAGTCGCCGCGTCAAACACTATTCGCCGTGGGGCAGATCGGGATGACGGCGGAGGGGCCTGGTGCCCGGGATGCCGGACTGGTTGGGAGCCTCGAGCAATTCGTCGGTCTGGATGATGGATTCGGCCAGTTTGGCCATGGGAATCCGGCGATCCTGGCTCTGTCGTTGCAGCAGCCGGAACGCCTCGCTCTCGCTGAGATGCCTCCGGGACATCAGGATTCCCTTGGCGCGTTCGATCAGCTTCCGCTCGCGGAGCGTCGATTTGAGCTCGTCGACGTCGTCCTGCAACGTCTTGAGCTCGCGGGCCCGCGCCACGGCGACCTGGACGGCCGCGTGCAGGCTCGGATTGGTGGCCGGCTTGAGCAGGTAGGAGATCACGCCGTCTTCCACGGCCTGATCGATCAGGTTGGGATGGCCGTGGGCCGTCAGGATGATGACCGGCGTCCCCGGATCGACCGAGATCTGCCGGGCCGCCGACAGGCCGTCCAGCCCCGGCATCTCGATATCAAGGAAGACTGCGTCCGGGAGCGTGCGCCGGCACATCTCGATGGCACGCTGGCCATCATTGACGACCGCCACAACATCATATCCCAGTGACTCCAGTTGATTTTGAAGTCCGACGGCGACTGGTTTTTCGTCGTCCGCGATCACAACACGATAAGGCCGAGTCATCGCCGTAATCCCCTCGTTACACAGGCGGAGTGGTGAGGTTAAAATGCCTCTGCAAATCCGATTCCATTGGTGACTAAGGAACAGGCCGGGAATCACTTCCCGAGTTTGCAAACATCCGTAAAACGGAATTCATTCCGTTTCCCATTCCAACGGAATGAATTCCGTTCCACGAAATCCATCCGAGCAAATCGGGAAGTGATTCCCGGCCTGTTCCTAAACGTGAAAAATCCCCGCGACGCGTCAATCGTGTTGGCCCTGGCTCCGAAGACTTGGCACATGCCTCGGAGGGTCTGATGTATTCGTGCATCCTTGCGAAAGGCTCGGGTCGATCGACCTTGACGGTTTCGTCGCGGGCGACACAATACGCCCCGTCGAGGTGAACCCGATAGGAATGTGCCCGGAATCTTCCCGATCCGGGTCTCTGGTCCTTAGTCGAGGATCTCACGGAGCGTGGCCCAGCATTCATGGTCAGTTCTGTCATTTGACGACCTCATCGTCGGCGATGAGTGGGAGAGCCCACGCAGGACGGTGACTCAGACAGATGTCGTACTGTTCGCGGGACTTTCCGGAGATTTTAACCCGATCCACATGGATCACGTCTCGGCCGAAAGCAGCCCGTTCGGTCGGCCTGTTGCTCATGGGCTTCTCGGTCTATCGATCGCCTCTGGCCTGATGAGCCAGGCCCCGCGGGTCGACACCCTGGCGTTCCTGGCCATCCTCGAATGGAAATTCCACCACCCGATCGTCTTCGGCGATACGCTCCACGCGATCTCCCGGATCGAAGCCCTGGAGCCCGGCCGAAATGGCCGTCGCGGCGAGGTTACCTGGTATCGTCGAATCTTCAACCAAGAGGGCCGTCTCGTCCAGGAAGGTCGGACCAAGACCCTCGTCCGCGGCCGCTCGCGCCAAGTCCCTCGAACCCGACCCGATCTCGGCGATGCGCCGTCAGGCGAGGGGTCGTCCTAAACAACCGCGATTGCCCTCAAGAATTCCAATCCTAACATTATCGTCTTACGCCTTCGATCCCAATTGAGCAACCTTTCGCTCCTTTTTGCATTTCTTCTGCCCTCCAGTCTTTGCGAGGGTTCGTGCGTGACATCGTGATCGACACCGATCAAGGTTCTTGCTTAATAAGGAAGCCGGATGGCGAGACCGCGATCGAGCGTCATGTCCGCGGAACGCGGGCCCCAGGATCGTGACATTCCGCCGGCGGATCTCCGCTCCCCGAACCGACCGGGAGATTGACGGAGTCCCTTCGGAAGCTCATCATGGCAACGTTCGCCGGTCGAAAGGGGCTGTCGGGACGTCGTCCCCGACCATGGTCTTCGCGTGCATCGGTGCGCCCGAGCCATCGGCGGGAATACATGGGTGGAAGGCATGTCGGGACCAACGGATCGGACGGTCGCACTGGTAACCGGTGCGGCTCAAGGCATCGGCCTGGGTATCGCGCGATCGCTCGCCTCGGCCTCGTACAAGGTCGTCCTGGCCGACATCGATCGCGAGCTGGTCCAACGCTCCGCGTCAGGATTGCGGGATGAGGGCCTCGATGCGATCGGGGAGCATCTCGATGTGACCCGGGCCGACGACTGGGGGCAGGCCATCGGGCACCTGGTCGAGCGGTGGGGCGGCCTGGACGTCCTGGTGAACAACGCGGGGATCAGCCCCAGGGGCACGGCCGAATCGACCGACGAGGCCCTCTGGGACCTGACCCTGGGGATCAACCTCAAGGGCGCGTGGCTGGGCATCAAGGCGGCCTTGCCCTCGTTGCAGGCGCGCAAGGGGACGATCCTGAACATCGGCTCGACGCGCGCCACCCGTCCCATGCCGGGCCTATTCTCTTACGTGGTCAGCAAGGCCGGCCTCTGGGGACTGACGCAGCAGGTGGCCGTCGAGTACCTGAACGAGGGCGTGACCTGCAACATGGTCGCGCCCGGGTGGGTCGACACGCCCAACGAGCGACAGATCCAGGTCCGGCACGGCCGTCCGGACTTCCCGGCCGGCATTCGCAACCTCACGACTCCCGACGAGATCGGGGCGGCGGTCGTCTATCTCGCCTCCCCGCAAGCCCGCAAGATCAATGGGGTGATCCTCTACCTCGATTCCGGCCTCAGCATCGCCGACGACGCCGGGATGGTGCACCTGCCCGAGCGCAGTCGGCCCCCGTTCGAACAGCGGATCGAAGGGACCGGTGGTCATGAGTTATGAGTCATTGGTCATTGGTCATCTGGAATGCGACATCCGCGATCTTCCAGCAAGAGGCGCAGCGATCTGCGGGACGACTCTGAACGATCCGAGTCCTTTCCCGGCCGGGCCATCATGAGCGGCGAGGAGTGAATCCATGAGCGAGTTCGTCTACTGCCTCAATACGAGCACAATCCGGCCGACTCCTCTCCTCGAGAAGATCGAGGTTGCCGGCAAGGCGGGCTATTCGGCGATCGAGCCCTGGAATGACGAGATCACGGCCTACCTGGAGCTGGGGGGCACGCTGCCCGAGCTGAAGCACGCGCTGGCCGGGGCCGGCCTGCGCGTGGTGAGCGTCATCGCGTTGCACAGTTGGATCACCTCGGACGGGCTCGAGCATCAGCGCGTCCTCGAGGATTGCCGCCGCCGGATGGCTCAGGCGGCGGAACTGGGGAGCCCTTACATCGTGGCGAGTCCGCCCCGTAAGGTGGTCGACCTCGGGCGCGCCACCGAACGATTCGCCGAATTGCTGAAGATCGGCGACGAGGTCGGCGTGCTCCCGTCGATGGAGTTCCTCGGGTTCGTGGACGGCATCAAGGACGTCGCGAGTGCCTGGGCCATTGCCTCGGGGACCGGCGACGCCCGGGCGACGGTCGTCGCCGACGTGTTCCACATGATCCGCGGCGGCGGCACGGTCGACGACCTGCTCCGGCTCTCGGGCGATCGTCTCGCATGCTTCCACATCAACGATGTGCCGTCCCAGCCCGATCCGCTCACGCAGTGCGACGAGGATCGCGTGATGGTCGGCGACGGTATCGCCGACCTCCCTCGCGTCATCGCCAACCTGCGCGCCATCAAATACCGGGGTCCGCTGTCCCTTGAATTATTCAACCACCAGCTCTGGTCGCAGGACCCCTTCCAGGTCGTGAAGCAGGGCCTCGATCGGATCCGTGCCCTGGTCGGGGACTGAACGGCCGTCAAGATATCCATTTCCGATCACATATTCCGGATTCCGAATGGATATCACGCCAGCAGTCCACGGGGTTTAGCGATCCGGAATGTGCTGTCTGGAATCTGGAATTCGGAATCGATAACCCGATTCTTTCACAAACCGTGAGCCGAAGTTGTCGTCGCGATTCACGACCCTTTGTCGAGTCGGCCTCTTCTTCGTTATAATCGGCAAAGGTGGTCCGCCTCCCAAGACGACCGAAACGCGACTCCCTCCGGAACGCGACGAATTCGAGTGAAGCCGACAACGTCAGAGTATCAGGTCGGGGATTGATCCTTCCATCTCTTGATCGAGGACCCCCATGCCCACAAAGCTGAACATCCCGCTCCGGGGAAAACCCTGCGGTAAGGCCCGATATTACAAGCGACCCGAGGCGGATGGCCACTGTCAGGCCCTGGAATCGTGGGAGCGGTCGCAAGGCCGGCCTTCGCTGAACCTGGGGCCCCTCAACGTCTACTGGTGCGATCGCTGCGACGCGTGGCATGTGGGCCACAAGACCGTTTGATGGTCGACGAACAGGGTCGCGCCAGGCGGTTGCGCCCCCATCAGTAAAGCTGGTCGGCCTCCCGATGACTCGCAGGTGGAGGGACGATCATGACCGAGACACGATGTCGAACATGACACAGACTGTCTTCATCATCGGGGCGTCCAGCGGCGTCGGAACGGCGACGATACGGACCCCCGACCGGGTGGGCGACTGGATCAAGGCGGACCGGATCCTCGGCCTGAGACTCGACGTCACGGAGGTCGAGGGAATCCGAGCCGCGATGGAGTCGGCGTTCGCCCACTTCGGCGGCGTCTACTTCCTGGTGAACAAGGCGAGGTACGGGACGCTCGACGACGCCCGCGATATCCGGCCAACTCGTACGCGGTCCTGCTGTTGTGTCGCCTGCTACCGATCGGCCTGTTCATGGGAGAAGTGGCGGATCATCAAGTGACCCGGTGTGAGCGTTCTGACACGGGCAGAAAGTCCCATCACGAGCTGACAAGGACGGGAAACATCGACCGGCCCGAAAGGCAAGCTCCGGTACGACCGAAGTGCCGGCTCCAAGCGGTTGTCCTGCCCAGGCCCCCATTTCTCCGCAAAGGCTCGACGATCCTTTCGTGTGTTCAGAGATCGCAATCTCGCGACGGCTGGTGTTGAGCGAGAAGTCTCGGCCCGGCCGGCGAACTCCTTCGATGCCCGGTCGAGTCGACGAGGATCCGATTCCTGGCCTTGCCCGCCGGCCCCTCGCTGACGCTTCTGGGTATTCGAAGCGGGACCGGGCTGATTCCAGCCCCGAACGCCTACTCCCAATCCGATGCCCGGCTATAGACTCTTCTATGATGACATTTTTCATCAACGTCTTGCAACAACGGGAGATTGATCGTATCCTGATCGCGGGTTCAGGGACCACGTCACCCACGCCAGCAGGCTAGCGAGGGGATCGAGTGTGCGGATGCGCTCCTTTTCAGATAGGGAATCACCAACATCAAAGGAGGACGATGGTCGGTTCGGCTCTCTTCATGCTGTTGGCGATTTTGGGGAGGGGCCAGTCGCGGTCGACGACCTGCCGCGACGGGGGAACGCTCGGTGTGAAGGGCTCCGGCGGTGCGGGCAAGGTGTTGCCCGGCCCTGCGGATCGAGCAGATCCCGATCGACACCCGAATCACACGACGCTCCTTCGCTAAGTCGACTGTGGCGTCCAGTGGGATGCGCGGGTCGATGACTGTTGAGTTTTCGGATTACGTGTGCATATTTCTTTCGAAGACTCACTGCGGGTGCAAGAGGTCGTCCGTTCGTCCACCGTTGCGTCGACAGAACTCAAGGGCAAAGTCCTCGCGTCCCGGGGATCAGGCCAGAAGGAGACTCCATCGATGACGAAATCCCGGAAGCTCTACTCGATCGCGACCCTGGCTCTCCTCTCGGCATTCCTCCAGGCCCGGACGTCCTACGCCCAGGAGATCGACACATTTAATGGATTCGAAGATGTTTTCATAACATATGAAAATAATGGAAACTACTCGGGCAGTTCTCAGCAGTATGGCATTCCCACGGAATTAACGGTCGTGTTCTATCCTGATTCGTCCGACCCCGACGGTGGCGTCGGCAATGCAACGATGGGAACAGGGGGTTATTCGATCGCTTATGGATTTCGAGGATACGTCGATGCTAATCCTTTCGTCGTCGGCAACTACACAACCTTCTACGGATACGACGGCGAGAGCAGCGGGAATTTCCTCCTCTCCCCCGGCAATAACGCGGCCGCCGACATGGTGATATTCAATCTCGACGCATCTGGCACGGGAGAGATCGACAATATCCTATTTTCCAGCAACCCCGGCGGCGGCGGTGGTTCCGTCCCGGAGCCCTCGTCGATGGTGCAGGCAGCGACGGGGCTCCTGGCGGTCGCGATCCTCATCTGGCTGCGTGGACTCCGTTCGTAACCCCCGGGTTCGAGGCCGGCCAGGGCCGGTTTCGGTCAATAGACCGAGTAGTTCCCCGGGGCTCCAATCGGGACGTTGATCGTATTCTGATCGCCGGCTTCCAAGATTTCCCCCGAGCCCGCGGCGTTCTCGTTGAAGACATTGGGGCCGCCACCGCCGATGAGCACATCGTAGCCGGTCCCGGCGTCCATCGTGTTGCTGCCGTTGCCGCCGAAGAAATCGTCCTGGCCAGCCCCGCCTTCGAACAAGTTGGCACCCGAACCGCCGTATGCGACGACGTGGAGGCCCGTGCTGTCCTGGAACGTCTGGGCACCGGAGCTACCGAAGCCCAGGTAATAGACGAAGCCGACCTGCGAGGCGCTGAAATAACTGTTCTGCCCATTCAGATTCACGTCGATCATGGTCGTGCCGTTGTGGACTTGATAGGAGACGGTCGTCGTGCTGGGCCCGGTCGGAGGGGGTACGACGCTGACCAGGGCCCCGGTCTGTGTCACGCTTCCCCCCGTCATGAGGTCCCGGTTTTCCAGGCCATCGACGCGGGGCTCCAACCGGTACGCACGCGCCTTGCGATCCCGTACCGACCGATTGGCCCCGGGTCTCCGACCGATGATTGACCACATTGTCAGGAACTCCCTCTTTGATTGTGAATCGAGGAGATCAGCTCGCGCCGTCGCATCATCATCGACCTGATCGAATCTCGAGGACGGCCGTCGTTTCATTTGCAACCATAGTACGCGTAGGATTTCGGGCAAACTTCCGCGAGAAGAATCTCCGACGCGTGAAAGCCGTGGCATCGGCCATCGGCCCGGTTACGCACGCCTCGCCAGCGGCGCCTTCGCCGCAAGTCCCTCGCCTGAGCGACCTAAGCCAAGCCCTGAGATTGCTCGATTGCGAATCCCCGCCTCGCTCGCCCGGTCTTCCGGGCCGGCCCTCGGACCTCGAGACGACAGGCCCGGAGGCCTTGCCGCGAATCGGCCTCTCGGGCCGGGTGACTGGCCTGAAGGACGCCGCAGGCGTTTCGCAGCGAGTCCTGCGTGCACGCGGCGCACCCCGGGAATTCCCGTCGTTGTGGCGGTCGAACTCGACGGGATTCCTCGATGCCATCGATCGGCTGTGGAGCTCTTTCCGGGTCCGGTAGGCGTGCCGTGTTCGAGACCCGGGGTGCGCCTGCGTCGCCCCCGCGCCGCGCTCCTGGCCCCCTACGAAGGTGGTACCGTCGGACTGTTCGTCTTGTCCCCTGACAGTTCTCAGCTCCTGGATCGACGGGACCGGTTCCTGGGCGACAGAGCAGGGCCTTCCGGCGAGTTCCCGTCCCCTCCGGTCCTCCACGACGAGATTCCACGTCCGTTGCGGCAAAGTCCGGTCGTCCGTGAGGTCAGGAAGAGAGCGACCAAGAGCACGGATCGGTTCATCGATATCAAAGGGCTCGATTCCGGGCGCGGTTTCGTCATACTCTCGTAACCGGGGGTCGGCACTGCCGGGCAGATCAGGGCGCTCTCGGAAAGCGAGTCCATGGCCGCATCGACGATCGCGATCGCATGGGACCTGCGAGGTCGGCCGGCGATACTCGCGGGGACCTGCGAAGGTTCGAGTTCATTCAACCTGGTCGGCGGTTGCTCCTCCGGGTCGTTATTGAAGAGGGGCTTCGATTGAGTCTCGCGACGAAACTCATCGAAGGCTTCGTCCAATCCCATCTCGACTCGCCTCCAGGGCGCAGAGGTGAGTTCCTGGTTGATGATTGAAGATTCCAGATCGATCTCGGCCTCGTCTTCGTCGGTCTCTTCTTCATCTTCGGGATCGATCGTGCTCCGGAACGGACCTTGGCCCACGGAGCCGGCCGCCGTGGTGGTGGATAAGCCGACGAGTGCCGCGGCCGCTTCCTGCGGCTCGCCGGGGCCGTTCGCGCCGGTATTGAAGTCGACGGATGGCGACAACAGCGTCGCGATCAGCGGGAGGGAGGAATCGCGCAAGGGGAGCAGCGTGAGGCCCTCGCCGCTCGTGCCCGGAGACGTGGCCGCCTGTCCGCCCAGGGAAAGCACCAGGAGCGCCGCCGTTTCATCCCCTTCGACGGTGGCGTAGACCTCCAGATTATTGTTCAGGAGAGCCACCAGGGCCAACCCCGTCGGATTGAGGAGTTCGGACGAATCGTCCTCGAACGTGAGCCCCCGCGGGCCTCCCGCCAGCAACGCGACGCGCCCATCGGCGTTGTTGGCGACGACGAGGTCTTCGAAGCTCGAGCCCGGCACGGCCAGGACCAGGGCCGCGACGGGATCGAGGCCGCCCGAGGAGAAGACCTCGGACGTGGGCGAACCGGTCGCCAGGCCGGAGATCGCCGTGATGTCGCCGGTACCCGGGTTGAGCGCCACGATATCGAGGCCCGTGCCGAGCCCGAATGTCCCGCTGAGGATCAACCCCGGACTCTCACTCATGGGGATGATCGTCGGGTCGACGTCGTCGAAGAATCCATCCCCCATGCTGGGAAGGACCATCAAGTTGTTCGATCCGCTGTCGCTGACCACGAGGTCGGGGATGCCGTTGCCGTAGAAGTCTCCGTAGAGGAGTGCCACCGGGCCGGCTCCTACATTGAGTCGGGGGCCCGGCACGAAGGTGAAGCTATTCCCCTCGGGTTCGTTGAGCAGGACGGAGACCTCGTTGGAACCCTCGTCGGCGACGATCAGGTCGGGCCGGCCGTTCAGGTCGGCGACGATGACCGAGACGGGGTTGGTCCCGACGGGGAAGCCGTTTCCGCCGTTCAACGCCGGCCCGTATCCCCCGCCGGGCAGGCCGGGGTAGACGAGCACGTCGTTGCCGCCGGTGTTGGGGACGATCAGGTCTGGGATCCCGTCGCCATTGAGGTCCGCCACCAGGGGCGTCCCCGGGACGAGTAACCCGGAGGTGCGATCGGCCAGGACGGTCGGTTGCGAATGCGGGCCGGTCTCCACGACCACCCGGTCGCGCGACTGATCGGCGACGATAAATGTCGGGTTGCCGTCGCTGTCGCCGGCCACCGCGAGCGTGACGCTCTGGTCGGTGATGGTCGGCGGCTTGAACGCGCCGTGACCCTCATTCAGGAGCACGAGGATGTCGCCGAACGCGTTGC
This sequence comes from Isosphaeraceae bacterium, assembly GCA_052148775.1. Lineage (GTDB taxonomy): Bacteria > Planctomycetota > Planctomycetia > Isosphaerales > Isosphaeraceae > CAVZRC01. The sequence continues at coordinate 11,031 of JBKQHM010000104.1, forward strand.
CGACGAGCAGGTCGGGGAGCTTGCCGCCGTCGAGGTATGCGACCGCCAGGCCGGTGGGGTCCGGACCGACGTCGTAGGTTTCCTCCGAGCTGAAACCGCCGTGCCCGTTGCCCATCCAGATGGTGAGTCCACCGGGGCCGAGGATCGCCAGGTCGAGATTGCCACCGCCGCCGAGGTCCGCGACGACGATCGCCGAGGTTGGGCCTGCGGTGGGGAGCGAATAAGGGTTCGCGAATCGCCCGCCTCCCAGGCCGGTCAGGACGCCCAGGGTCTCCGCGCCGGAGTTGAGAGTCATGAGGTCGGGGGGGGCTCCCGCAGTCAGCGCGGCCGCGGAGACGGCGACCGTCCCGTCCATGCTGAGGATGGAGGGGGGCGTGCCGCCGCTACCCCCGACGACCGCGGAGAGACCGACCCCGGCGCGATAGAGCGTCGGCGAGCCGAACTCCCCGTCGCCCCGGTTGAGGATCACGTCCACCTCGCCGGAGACCTGATTCGCCAGCAAAATGTCGGGGCGACCGTCCTGGTTGACATCGGCGACGGATACGTCCGAGATGCCGGGCCCGACCGAGAGAGTGATCGGCGACAGGAACCCTCCCCGGCCGTTGCTCATGTAGATCGTCAGCGTGCCGTCACCGGCATTGCGGATGATGAGGTCGTCGTCACCGCCGCCGTCGAGGTCGGCCGAGACGACCTGTGCGGGCTCCATGCCCGTGGCGAGTGAGCCCGCATGGCTGAAGAGGCCATGACGGTCGGCGAAGAGCGTGACCAGGTCGTTATCCGCGTCCACGCTGGCCAGCAGTGTGCCCTGGCTCGTGACGACCACGGCAATGTCGCGCGAGGGGTCGCCGGGATTCACCGTGACCGGCGGCTCGAAACTTCCCGGCTCGTCCGGCACGCCCTGCCGGAAGAGGATGTCGCCCGAGCCGTCGACGATCGACACGTCGGGGACACCGTCGCCGTTCAGGTCGGCGACGACGGGCGTGTCCTGCGGGTTGAGGCCAACCGATGCGGGCAAGGCGAACTGCCCGTCCCCCTGATTCAACTCGATCGCGACGCTATTCGGGCTTTGGAGGCCGATGGCCAGGTCGATGACCCCGTCCCCGTTGAAATCGCCCGTCGTGATCGCGGTTGGGGCTCCTTCACCCCCCGGATCGAGCGCCGGAAGGAGCTGGAACCCTCCCTGACCATCCCCTTGGAGCAAGGAGACCGCGTCGCCGGTCTCGTCGGCGACCGCGAGATCGAGGGTGCTGCCGCCGAACAGTGGTGCCGCGATGATCGAGGTCGGAGTCATCCCGATCCCCAGCGCGACTGACGGCATGAGGGCGAACGTCCCCTGGCCCTCATTCAGGAGGATCGAGACGAGATCCGGCCCGACGGAGCCGATACTTTCGACGGCCAGGTCGAGCCTGCCATCGCCGGTGAAGTCGCCCGAGACGAGCGCCTGCGGGTAATTCGTCGGATCGCCCAGCGAGATGGGGGGCAAGGACCGGAAATCGCCGTTTCTCTCCCCGAGCAGGATGGAGACGTTGTCCGAATTCTCATTGGCGACGGCGAGGTCGAGCACGCCGTCGCCCGTGAAGTCGCCCGCCACGATGGAAACCGGGTCGGAGACCTGGTTACCGAGCGGGATCGGGGGGAGGGTCTGAAACCCGCCGCGACCGTTGCCCGAGAGGAGCCAGACCTCGTCGGAGCCGTAATCGGCGACGGCGAGGTCGAGCACGCCATCGCCCGTGAAGTCGCCCGCCACGATCGATGACGGGTCCGACCCCACGGGATAGAAGATCGGGGCCTGGAACGTGCCGTCGCCGTTCCCCATCAGGATGGAGACGCCCTGTCCCTCGCCGTCGCCGTTCCCGCCGTCGGCGACGGCCACGTCGAGTCGGCCGTCGCCGTTGAAGTCGCCCACCACCAGGGCCGTCGGGCTGGCCCCCGCCGGGAACGACTCAGCGGTCTGGAAGGTCCCGTCGCCATAGCCCATGAGCACGGAAATATCATTATCGTAGTAGTTTGCAGTGATAACATCGGAATAACCGTCGTGATTGAGGTCGGCGGCGACGACGGCGACGGGTCCGTTCCCCACGGCGTTCGTCGTCGTGTCCTGGAAAGTCCCATCCCCCCGTCCCAGGAGTATGGAGATTTCGCCGCCGGAGCCACGATCGGTGACGGCCAGGTCGGTGCGGCCGTCGTCGTTGAAGTCGGCCGCCGCGATCGCCTCGGGTTGGGAGCCGACCGCGAACCGGAGCTGGGGCTGGAACGTGCCATCTCCGTTGCCCAGGAGGACCGAGACATCGTCGGAGTTCTGATTGACGGTCACCAGGTCGAGCCGGCCGTCGTCCCTGAGCGAACAAGCCACGATGTCGGTGGGATTGCTCCCCACGGCGTAGGTCGACGGATCGGCCTGGAAGGTGCCGTTCCGATCGCCGAGGAGGACCGAGACATCATCCTCGTCGGAGCTCGCGATCGCCAGGTCGAGCTCGCCGTTGCCGAAGTCGCCCGCGACCAGCGCGGAGGGGGCGGCGGCGAGCGGGATCGTGGCCTCGAGGGGGAACCGTGCCGGTCCGTCCTCCTGGAATACGGTGAGTCCCTGGCCCGCTCCCGTGTTGGGATCGCCCTGATCGGCCACGATCAGGTCCACATGGCCATCGCCGGTCTGGCCGGCCGCCAGCGCCACCGGCTCGCTACCCCCATCGAGGATCGGTCCCGGCGTGAACGGACCCTGGCCATCGCCCACGAAGAGCGCGACGTGACCCGTTGCATAGTCGGCGACCGCGAGGTCCACGATCCCATCGCCGAGGGCGACGGCCTGGATCGCGTCCGGTTCGAGATCGATGGGGAAGGCGTCGATGGGCTGGAACTGGCCCCCGCCCTCATTCTGGAGAATGCACAGCTCGGCGATTGACCCGTCGGGGCTGGTGTCGGTGAATGCGATCTCCGGAAGGCCGCCGACGGCGAATTGGCCGACGGCGATCCCGGTCACCGTCCACCCGCTCTGACCCAGGGGAGCCCCGACGACCTTGCTCTGGAACGTGCCGTCGCCGTTGCCTCGGTAGATCCCGGCGGGAGTGACCAGGTCCTGGATGCCGTCGCCGTAGAGGTCGCCGACGCCGATCGGGAAGTAGCCGTTGAAGGAGCTCGGGATCGTCTGGAACGCCGGATTGGTGGGGATCAAATCGGTGGTGAGCTGGTATGTCCCTCCGCCGCCAAGACTCTGGACCTCCAGGAAATCCTGACCCGCGGGGACATCCTCATCGATGAGGCTATCGCCGTCGACGGCCGCCGCGCCCTCGCCCTGGATGAGCGGCCGGCCCGTCCCGTCGACGAGCGAGACTCGAGCAGGGAACCCGGACGCCTGGAGCCTCACCGACAGTTCTCCGCCCACGTTCGACGAGACCTGGTAATAGATCGCGCCGCCCGGTTTGATGGTTCCCGTGACGGGCGAAGCGATCGCCAACGTTATCGCATCGGCCGCCAGATCCAGCGTCGGGGAACCGGTGAGCAGCAACCGATCTTCGAGCCATCCGAGCCGAGGTATGTACGATCGGGCACACCGTCGCACGCAGGTCGAGCGTCGAGCGCCAATAAGCGTATGATCGTTCGTTATGGTGCCATGATGTGCCATCAAAGGCAGTCTCCGACAGATCGCTCGGTCTTCGCCGCCTAAGCGATTGCCATAGGCGGTTGCCTCGACGTCCACCTTCGAGCGAGAGAACCGTCACAGTGTCAATCAACTTCCAGCCGGAAAACCCGAAACAATTCGAGTTCGCGTCCGACGCTCAGAGGTCCAGTCATGACCAGGCCGGGGGCGCAAGCGACCGAAATCTGGCCAAGAAAGGAGGAATTCGCGGCCCCGATTCGCAATATAAGAGCCTTGCGACAACGTTGGGATCCTTGGGAAATTGTTGCGACGGCCTCGCAGGCGCTACGAATCACTTTTCCCCAGTCTATTTTACCAGATCCACTTGTCTCGTAGGGTATAATCAGTTGATTTGCCTCATTTGGCCCAGTTTGTGACTCGCCGAAAACAGGCACCTCTTTCGGGAGACTCCGATGACCAGTACGATCGTCCGCCCCGGGCTCATCTCGCTCGTTTTCGTCCTGGCGATCGCCGCCACCGGGCCATCGAGCCAGGCCACGACAGTCATCAAGGTCAGCTTCAGCGGGACCGGCTTTTCTGGCTATATCGAGTACGATCCAACCCTGGCTGGGACCAATGGCGATTTCACATTTAAAGGTTCCACGCTGACTCACCAGATCTGCTACGTGATCGGATCGGGGAGTTGCACCCTTTACACGCAGAAGCAATGCGAACCGTACACGATCACGACCTCGGGCAATAATAAGTATTTGTTCCAACTCAACGTCACGGCGCCGACCAATCCCTCCACCCCGGTTGTCGTCAAGCTGGCGACGAACGTCGCGCTCTCGCAGACGAGCTTGCCGAGCTGCGATACCACGACGTCGCCTCCCACCGCGGTTTTTCAAGCCTCGCCCGCCGCGGGCGCCAGCACGTTCGCGGTCACCACTAATGGCGTGACGACGACCTATAATATCATCAGTGTGAGTTGCACCACGGTAACGCTTACCAAGACCACGACACTGCCCCCCTCGCCCCAATGCCCCACATGCTACACTGTATACGAGTGCCCCGTACCCGTACCTTCGCCGGTCTACGCGTGCCAGACGCGGCGGATCTGCTTCCTGTCCCGGCTACTCCATCGAGGATCATCTCGCATGGTTTGCCGCTGAACGGTCCGCGCTGACAACGCCCACGACTCGATCGACGCCCCGGACGAGCGAGACGTTCAGCCCGACGATGGCGAGCGTTGAGCGGGTTTCGTCGGTTTGCCGTTGATGCCCTCGAGCGTCCTCAGCCGCCTTCGGATCGGCTGGAGCGCCGGATCGGTCGTTATGGTGTCGCGGAGGAGGGAGGATCGCTGCTCCGCGGGGGCACGTTGTAGCGCCAGCTTGAAGAGATCGAAGGCGCGATCCTGGTATCGAGTCACGACGCGGACGGCGACCGGCCCGGTCTTGCGGGACTCGGACGCCACGGCGATCGCGGCTCGTGCATAGATGCGGGCGGCGCTGTAGGCGATCCTCCAGTGCGAGTCGTCGTACTTGAGCGCCGCCTCGGCATCGCTCACGGCGTCTCGGTGCTGGCCGATGTGTGCCCTCGCGAGGCCCCGGCCGCTGTAGGCTTCGGCATTCTTCGAGTCCAGGTGTATGACCTCCTCGAAGTCGTGGATGGCGGGGCGGTAAGCCTCGTCGAAGAGGTAGGACCAGCCGCGTCGGCGGAGCAGGCGGGGCTTCTCGGCCGGGGTCGCCATCGAAAGGGCCAGGGTATAATCCTCGATCGCACCCGGATGGTCCTCCAGCGCATCCCTCGCCATGCCTCGCAGCCTGTAGAGTTCGGCCGATGGCCGGGCCGATTCGAGCGCGACCTCGCACGATCGGAGCAGCTCGTCGTATCGCTTCTGGTCGAGGAGCAACTGGATGCGCATCAGGTGCGCGGGGGCGAAGCGAGGTGCAATCCCGAGGGCGGCGTCGCAAGCGGCCAGGGCCTCGCGTTGACGGTCGGCCTGGCGGAGCAGCCGGGCCTGTTTGATCCGATCGACGGCGATCGCGGGATCCCCCGGAGACGCGAATCGTATCGACTCATCGAGGTCTCTCAAAGCCGCGTCGCGCCGCTCGGGAGAGAGCTCGTTGAGGCCCAGGAGGACATCCGCCCGGCCGCGATAGAGGTCGGCCCGGTTGGGGCTGAGCTCGATGGCCCGGGCGAATTGCTCCAGGGCGTCCTCCGGCTTGCTCAGCCGCTGATAGACCTGGCCGAGGGCGCTGAAGGCTTCGAAGCGTCGGCCGTCGAGGCCGATGGCCTCCCGGAGGTCCGCGGCCGCGGCCTTCAGATCATGCCGCTCGATCCGGATCACGCCGCGATTCACCAGCAGTACGTAATGGAGTTCGGTATTCTCGGTCTGATCCCCGAGCAGCCCGAGTGCCTTGCGATAATCGGCCTCGGCATCCTTGAATTTCTCGGTGGCGAGGCCGGTCAGCGAGGCGGCGTGGCCGGGATCGCCCTCGGCGAGGTTTCGGGCGGAATTGGCCTCCTCGGCGCTGGCGAGCCCGCGAAGCAGGTAGAGCCAAACGGAATCGCGCTTCTGCTGCAAGCAGGCATTCAGGCCGATGAGGGCCCTCGTCGGCTGCTTGGTCTGCAAGTGACAGATCGCGAGCAGGCACTGGGCCCAGAAATGGTTGGGCTGCTGCTGGGTCACGGCCTCGAATTGCTTGATGGCTCCGGCCCAGTCGGACCGCCTCATCAACTCGCGTCCGACGAGGAAGAAGTCGAAGGCGTCGGCGGGAGCGATCCGGTCGGCCTCCTCTCGTTCGTGCTCCGACGCCTCCTCATCGCCCATCATGGCCAGGTATGCGGATCGTCGCAGATGGAAGGCACGCGTCGGTGTCGACCGCACCTCGACCGCCCGGTCGACGATGCGAAGCGATTCCTCGGCCCGTCGTCGGGGCTCCTTCTCCGGCGACTGGGAGACCGCGTCGGCCAGGATCAGCAAGAGTTGATAAAACCCGACCTTGACCTCGTCCTGCTGTTCGGGAGACAGCGCCGGGGGGAGCGCGGTCAGGGCCCATTTGTCCCCCTTGCCGCCCACCCCGAAGACCTCCAGGCCGTCCCTGGCCGTGCGGCATGTGGCCTCCAGGGCGTTTCCCTGGTCCAGGCCACCAAATCGCGAATCCAGGAAGAGTGCCTCGTCCCGGAGATCGAGGAACCGTCGGAATCGGTCGCGGGCCTGCTCGGTCGCCGTCTGCTCGGCGAGTCCGCGCTGGGCCTCGCGGTCCAGACGCTCGGCGCGGAAGCGGACCCGGTCCAGGCGAATGTCCGACTCCCTGTCGATCTTCCTCAGGACCTCGGAGGCATTTCTCGCGGCCTCAGACCAACGCTTCCCATTCAAGGCGTCCTCGGCCGCCTGGAGGGGTCGATCGGTCTCTTGCAGCAGGAGCGCGACCCGTTGGCCCCGATCTATTGCTTCAACCCACTTGCGGTGGCTCGTGAACCCGGTGGCTAAGATTCCGGCCGTCAGCAAGAAGGTGATTGCCGGCCGCCTTCGTGCCAGCTTGATCCCACGCTCCCAGAAGGAACTTCGCCGGGCAAGGATCGATTCGCCGGCCAGGAAACGATCGAGATCCTCCGCAAGGGCCAGCGCGGTGGCGTATCGCTTGCGAGGGTCCCGCGCCAGGCACTTCAGGCAGATGGTCTCCAGGTCGAACGGGAGTTTCGGGCGGAGGCGTGACGGCGAGACCGGCTCCTCCTCGAGGACCAGCTTGAGCGTCTCCAACTGGGTCGTGCCCTTGAAAGGGGGACGGCCGGTGAGCATCTCGTAGAGCATCGCGCCGAGCGAGTAGATGTCGGCCGCCGGTCCGATCTTGCGATCCCATCCCTTGGCCTGCTCGGGCGACATGTAGCTCGGGGTGCCGAGCACCTGCCCGGTTTGCGTCTGGCCTTCCTCGACCTCGAGCCGTTTGGCCAGGCCGAAATCGACGATCTTGGGGACGCCGTCCTGATCGAATAGGACATTCGACGGCTTGAGGTCGCGATGAAGGATGTCGGCGAGGTGGGCGGCATGGACGGCACGCGCCAGCGTGGCCAGCAGCGAGGCCGCCTCTCGAGCCGGCTGGGGGTTGCCGGCCATGCGCTCCTTGAGAGTGCCCCCTTCCAGCAACTCGAGCACCACGTAAGGGACGCGGCCGACCCTGCGGATCTCATAGATGCGCACGATGTTGGGGTGGCTGAGCCGCGCCACGGCCTCGGCCTCGATCTCAAAGCGGGCCAGTTGCATCGGGCTGTCATGCCAGTCGTCCCGGATCATCTTCAGGGCGACCAGGCGCTTCAATTTCACATGGCGCGCCTTGTAAACGACCCCCATCCCGCCATGGCCCAGCTCGGAGAGGATTTCGAAGTCCGCCGCGACCTCGCCCTGGCTCGCGCCCGATGTCGGCCAGGAGCGGGTGCGATCCAAGGAGGACTCGATCGAAGGTCCGAAGGTCGTCTCGACGGCGACCGAAGTTTCGTTAGGGTCCCAGGAGGGCGTCCTCTCGGTGTCTAGCCAGGCGAAGAGGGGAGACGCCGTCGTCCCGTCGGCGGCGCCCGGGATCGTGTCGATCGTACTCTGCGTCCAGCTCAGATCCAGGCTGGTTCCGGAGAGCGTGGACTCGCAGGTGACGGCCGACCTCCGCCCGGCGGAGTCGTCCTCGCAAAATGTCGACTGGCCTTCCTCGACCGTGCTGACCACCGAAGGCTCGAGGGCCTTGTCATTCCCTGCTGGATTCATGGCATTCCCACCCGTCGCTCAGAAGTCGTCTCAGGGGAGGATCCATCATGCTCACTCGATTGGAAGGGAAGTGAGTCTTCGTCATTGTATTCATACTTGAATTACCAGTTTACGGCATCAACTTGACTCCGGGCAATTCAAAATCGGCGAAAGCCAACCGGGTTCCTCCGGTTTCAGTCTGCATTACAGTTGCGAGCTCGTCTCGAAATGCGTCAATCACGACGTCGTGTTTGTGGGAGCGTCTCGCCGATTCGGCTTAATCTCGCTAGACCCAGGGCGAATTGGATCGCTGTGCGGCAAGATGTGGCATTTCGGGGAATCCCCCCACCTATTGACCGGTGAGGGGGCCGGCGCCGGGCTTCGATTCCGGCTTCGTCGGCCTGGCATACTCCGCCGGCTCGCTCGGGAGGGTGTATCGGCGTTCGACGGCTTCACGAATCGCGGCCCGCGAATCCTGCGGGGTGATATCGGGCTTCCGCTCGATGCGTTCCGCTTCCTCGGCCAGGTCCGCATCCTTGATCCGGCGCCGGAACCAATCCGAGTAGTCGCCCTTCCGCAGGTGGAACATCCAGGTCTCGTCGTCGATGCCGTCGGCGAGCTGGAGGAAGAGGTTCAGGTTTTGGGCGCGGAGGTTGAGCTTTCCTTCCGGCCCCTTGAAGTGGAAACTGCGCTCCGGCCCCAGGTTCCCCTCGGCATACTTGCGGGAATGGCGTCGGCGCTCCGAATGTGGCGGGGTGCTGCGGACCCGGATCGGCCGGTCCTTCGACCGTCGCCACCACGCGAGGACCTCGCGGGGCTCGAGTTGAGTCGGCGGGATCTCGGGAGAGGGCTCCCTCACGGCCTCGCAGAAGGCACGGATGGTCCGATCGGGCGCCTCTCCGACGGCCAGCACCAGGTCGACGGACGTCAACAGGGCCGGCGCGATGCTCTCCGGATGAACCGTGATGAGGATCATCCCCTCGAGTTGCTGGGGTAGGGTCATCGTGGTCGGGTGCCAGGTGGTCGGCATGAGGTGGTGGGTCTCGTCGACGACGATCCAGTGGGGCCGGCCGGTGCGGGTCCTTAGCTCCTGGAGGTGCGACAGCAGGCCGTCGGAGAACGCGGGGCGATGCTCGATCGGGATGCCGACCAGGTTCACGACGGCATTCTGCCGCGGCGGGGCCAGCAGGTCCAGCGCCCCCTCGACCGTCGGGGCCTGCTGGGTATCGCCCAGCACGACCGCCCCTTCGAGGGTCGAGTAATCCCCCTCCGGGTCGATCACCACGAACTGGTAACCGGCCTCGGCCTGGCGCTCGAGCAGGCCCGTAGTGATCGTCGACTTGCCGCTGCCCGAGGTCCCGGCCACGAGCACATTGAGGCCATGGCATTCGATCTTCACGTCGGTCCCATCGTCGCGAGTGCCAAGCACGATCGAGTGCCTCGACAGGCAACCCGAGAGCTCCTTGAGGTCATCCGCGAGGACCCGGTCGATGAGCTCGACGACGCCCCGGCCGTGACTGCGCTCGGTCACGAAGTCGGCCCGCTCCTTGAGCGTCGGCAGCGCATTGGCCACGGCGACCGAGAACTCGCAGAGGCTGAGGAACGCGTGGTCGTTCTCGGCGTCGCCCACGCCGATGACGTTGTGCGGGGAGAGGCCCAGCTCGTCGAGCGCGGCGGACAGGCCGGTGGCCTTGTTGACGCCCGGCGGTAGCACCATCACGGATCCTTTGTTGAAGATGACCTGCCACTCCAGGCCCAGGTCGCGGATGGCGTCGAGGACGGCGATCTGATGCGGTTCGTGGGTGGCGATGATTGCCCGGCCCACGGAGAACGGACTGGCTCCCCGCTCGCGGATCGCCTCGACCAGTGCAGGAGGGGGCGGCTCGCCCAGGACCTTCTCCTCGCGGCTGGAAGGTCGGTAGAGCAACGCGCCGTTCTCGGCGACGACGCGATCGAACAGGCCGATCTGCGGGAAGATGGCCAGCAACTCCTCGAGCTCGCGGCCGGTGACCATGATCAGGCGCCGGCCCGAGTCGCGGAATCGCTCGAGGCCTGCCAGGATCGATTCGTCTACGTACCCATCCTTGGCCAGGGTCCCGTCATAGTCCGTGGCCAGCGCCAGATATCGCATGGAGGAGTCCTGTCCGGCCGTCGATCGGGTCGCTATCAGGGAACGGTGAGAGTTTCGCAAAGCGTGTGCCGGGCCGATACATCGCGACGACAACCCGTCCTCCACAGCCAGAATGTCGCCGTGCAGGGAACGTTGAGGCTTCGATCGAGACCGAACGGTGCGGCATTTGCACCTGGTGTCTCGAGGGACGGTCAGGTCGCGAGACCTTTGGGGACAGAGAAGCTCGGATCTGGCCGTTTCCCACCGACGCCTTCATATCTCGTTCGGAATGGGGGTTGATACACTCCGGAGACACCATAACAAGAGTTGGGCAGGGGGCCTCGGCGTGGCTGCTCCCGTGTCGTGAGTCGGCATGACATTTGCTCCGCCGAAGATGGAGTTTCATCCTGCATCTCGGAGGAAAAGATGGCCGACCAAGCGACTGCATCCAAGGGGACGACAAACGTGACGCGCGAGCAGTTGATCGAGCTGCTGAACCAGGATCTCTCGCGCGAGTACCAGGCGATCATCGCGTATGTTGTGTATTCGCAAGTCCTGAAGGGCGCGCAGTACATGAACATCGCCGGCGAGCTCGAGAAGCACGCGGGCGAGGAGTTGCAGCACGCGATCATCATATCCAAGCAAATCGATTACCTCGGCGGCATGCCGACGGTGACGTCGCAGCCGGTGAAGACGTCGGAGAAGGCGGAGGACATGCTCCGCTTCGATCTGGAGAACGAGAACGAGACGATCCGGAACTATCGAATCCGGGTGCGGCAGTGCGAGGCCCTGGGTGAGTATGCCCTGGCCGAGCAGATCCGCGGCATCCTGGTCAACGAGCAGGAACACCAGATGGACCTGGCAACGGCGCTGGGCGTCGATGTGCCCGACGTCTCCAGGCCCGAGAAACGCGCGTAATCAAACGGGATCATCGATGGGCCTCGCCCCCACATTCGTCGGCGAGGCCCGACGCAATCAGGGGGATTACCAACTGCCCTGGGCCGCGTTGTCCGACCAGGTACCGCCCCCGGTGTCCGCGGCCGGCTGGGGCATGGCCGGCGGCTCGGGCTGGGGTGGGGGCGGTGCGGATTCCGTCGCCGCCTGGACGACGCGGTCGAGGATGACGCCGGCCGCAACCGCGGTGGCGGTCGCCCCGGTGCTGATCGTCGTCCCCATGGGGGGGCCGTTGTTGATGGCCTGCCAGCGCCGACGATCGGCATCGGCCTGCGCCTGCCGCCACGACGCCTGCTGGACCGCCGCCTGATGCGACTGCCGCGCCTGCTGGACCGCGTCGCCGGCGCACCGGATGGACTGCTCGTACTCCTGGTCCTGGAGGAGCTGACCCGCGCGATTCAGGGCGGCTTCCGCCGCCGACGTATCGACCGTGACGCCCATCGCGAAATAGCCGCGCGCCTGCCGGACCGATCGGGCGGCCTCGGCGAGCTCGGCCTCGGCCTGGCCGGCGAGCCGGATATCCTCGCGGGCGAGGCGTTCGGCCTGTTCCAAGTCGTTGCCGGCGCCGCGGACCCGTTCGAGCAGCCGGGCCCATTCTCCATGAGATGAGGACAAGTCGAGCCCGACCTGGTCCAGCACCTCGGCGGCGGCCCGGAAGTGCTGGTTGGCCGCGACCCGATCCTCACGACGGCTGGAGAGTAGTCGCGCGATCCGATCGATCTCCTGCCGCGCCCGGCCGTACTCGTCGAGCAACTGCTCGTGGGCCCGGACGTCGGCCTCGGCCTGCGACTGGGCGATCGCGAAGTCCTCGGAGACCTTTGCCAGGGCCTGGCCGACCGACGGCCAGTCGGGCCGGGGCTCCTGGAATGCGGCCAGGGCCTCCTCGAGGCCGCGGAGTGCACCGTCCAGGCTGCCCGGGGCGATCTCGCCCACGGCCTGTTCGTGCTGCCGGAAGTAGGCCTCGACGCGACGTCCGACCATCTCCAGCTCCCCGCGCCGCTTCTGGCATTCGGCGTGCGCCGCCGACAGGGCGTTCAACTGCTCGCCCAGGCCGGACATCAATCGGAGCACAATCTGTTGTTGCTGGGCGAGCTGCTCGAGCTGCCTGGCCGCGGCCAGGTACTTCTGGGACCCGGTCGACGCGAGGCCGGCGGCATCTTCGGCCATGCGGTCGAAGGTGGATAGCAACGCGCGGGCTTGGTCGAGGTTCCGCGCCACGGCCTGCCAGGAGATCGGCGCGTAGCCTTGCTGGAGGTCGCGGAAATAGGACTCCGTCTGCGGGATCGCGGCGCGGAGTCGTTCGGTCTCCCGCGCGCGGCCCGGCTGCTCGCGATCGCAGAACGCCTGGGCCTTCTGGACTTGCTCGATCACGGCCCGGGCCTGCTCGACCATCGATCGTGTCGCCTCCAGTGCCGTCGCCGCCGCGTCGGGATTCCCCGCCCTCAGGGCCATCAGGGCCTGGGCATGCGACTGGGCCCCTTGGCCGAGGAAGTGGTCGGGATTGCCGCCCTCCTCGCCCAGCTTGAGCCCGTGGGCCCGGTGGTCGGCCACCTGCTTCTTAATCGATTCCAGCGAGGTCCCCGCTTTTTGCGCCTCCTGGAATAGCGTCGCGACCCGTCCCAGCCGGCCGAGGAGGTCCTCGGTACGCGAGCGGATCTCCGCGAGGGCCGAGCCGGCGCCGATCGGGTCGGCGGTCAATCGCGAGCCAGCCTGGGTCGTCCCACTGCCAATCGCCTTCAGATCGTCCTCGTACGGGGATATCGGCAGGCCTAATTTCGCCACGTCCGCGAGTTGCCCGTCGAGCCGGGCCTTCGCTTCGCCGATCGCACGGACCAGCTCCCGCGCCGACTCGTGCGCCTGATTGAGCCGGTCCATCTCCTGGACGCATCCCTGGGATTGCGCCTCGATCTCCTCAAACAAGCCTTTCTGGTCCAGGAGGGCCTCGGCGTCGAGCAGCTTCTTGCGCTGGAACGGCGAAGCCGTGGCGCTTGACAGTTTCTGCGCCTTGTCGAGCGTATCCATGACCTGGAGCCAATGATCCCAGGCTTTGCCCAGGGTGACCTGCACCGTGTTGTAGAGTTTCAGGGTCTCCCCGTCCATCGGCGCCTGGAAATCGGGGTCGGTCGTGGGCAGGAGCTTGAGCCGCTCCTTGAGGGCGTCGAGTCGGTCCATGAGATCGGTCGCCTTCGAACGCACTTCCTTGATCCGGCGGGCGACGCGACTCCTGACCCTTTGATGCACTAGCCAGAAGAGGACGCCGAAGCCCAGGAGGATCGTGAATAGCGAGACGACGGCCCCGATCGCCACGATCGGCATCGCGGATTCCCGCGGCCGATCCACCGTGAGCGTGCCCTTGCCCGTGGGCATGGCCTCCGATCTCGGGGACGGCACCGTCGTCGGCTTGGGAGGTACGGACTCGACCGTCTTCACGGCCGTGGCTTCCCGGTCGCGGATCCATCGATCGGCCTGGTTCAACAGCGCGGCGATCGCATCCGGATATCGTTCGGCCTTGGCCAGCTTGACGAACGGCGAATCCGGATGGACGAACTCGCGATAGATCGTGGCGCTATCGAGCCCCAGGTTTCGCAGGGCCGTCCCGACCTGGAGCGCGACCTGTCGGTTCGCCATCGAGACGACGACGACCACCGATCGCTCGGGATCGAAGGACAGGTGACGTGTCGTGGCCTGGCTCCGCCAGTGATCGAACAGCGCGTCCACGTACCTCAGCGTGGGCTTCTCGCCGGACCCGGACGATTCGATCACCGCGACGTAATACGTCCGCTTCGAGGATTTCTCCAGTTCGGCGATCTGACCGCCGAGCGCCTGGTATTGATCGGGTACTCCGGCCACATAGACCCGGTTCCCGTTGAATTCGGGGAACGGTGTCTGGTCTTGTGCCCACGCGTGAGGATCGATGAGCATGACCGCGAGGGTCATCAGCGCGGCCAGGCCGAAGTTCCGCGAGGAGGGAACGATGTTCGACCGGCGTGAGGATCGTGTCGAAGTCCCCCGGATTACCGTCATCATGATCCACCCGGCTCGGATGCCGTCCCACAGACCAGGAATTGCCCGCACGAAGAGAGGATTTCCGCCCCTACCACCTCGGCGAAAAGCCGATCCGTGATGATAACAGGACCGCGCGTGCTCCGCGACGGTGACAGCCTCTGCCGCTTCCGGATTGGGCATTGCCCAACGATCGGCGGCTTTCGTAAAGTAGTCCTTCCTTCTTGATCCGGGACGATCGTTCGATAGCGGGCCGAGAGGCCGTATCGACTTTCCGACGAACTGGAGAGGCTGCGAGATGCGATTGATCGACCGGCTCAGATTATGGTCGGAGATCCAGCGGGTGCGCCCCGTCGCGGAGTCGCCGGACATCACGGGCGGACGGGATGCCGAACTGCTACTGAAGGAGCTGGTCGGCTCCTCCTTCCATTTTCAGGACGCCAACGTCTTCGCCGGTCGTCGCATCCCATCGAAGCGACAGGGGCGGCGCCGCGAGATCGACCTGATCGTCTGCACGCCGAAAAAGATCCATCTGATCGAGATCAAGAACTGGTCGGGGCGGCTGGACGTGCGCGACGGCGTATGGTGCCAGACCCGCCGGAGCGGCCAGGTCGTGGAGCACGCGGATCTGTTCGAGGGCAACCGCCAGAGGAGGGACGCCGTGGTCGAATACCTTCAGGACTATGGCGTATCGGTGGGCGAACCGTTCATCCGCGATCACATCGTCGCCGAGATCATTTTCATGAATCCCAGGCTGGAGCTCGATCGTTCGATCGAGGAGCGTCCGGACGTCGTCTCCCGGCGCGAGCTGGACGATTATCTGGGTCAACATCGGCAGCAAGGTGTGACCGAGCGGATGTTCTCGTCTCTGATCGCGATTTGCCGCGACCGGGAGTCGCGACCCGGAGGGACCTCTTCGGGAGCCGATTCCGTAGAGATTCCGCCCGACAAGTACCGGCAAATCGTCGCGCTGCTGTCGCAGGCCGCGACATGGGACCGGCTTCAACTCCATGGCTCGAGGGTCGTCACGGGGGACGTCGTGG
Organism: Isosphaeraceae bacterium; assembly: GCA_052148775.1. GTDB lineage: Bacteria > Planctomycetota > Planctomycetia > Isosphaerales > Isosphaeraceae > CAVZRC01. The sequence goes on from JBKQHM010000104.1 coordinate 26,453, forward strand.
CCCTGGAGATCGGCGCAAAATCCTACCGGAGACGCAATCTGGTTGATCGGTCCGGCGATCTACCGCTTCGGCTCGAATGGACGAGGCGGCGCGTCTGGGGACTGCTGAAAGCCGTGCTTGGACACGGCTCACTGGGCAGCCTCTACCTGAATCAGACTCGTCTGGAGCTCTCGTCCGCC
>JBKQHM010000105.1:0-10402 GCA_052148775.1 Isosphaeraceae bacterium
AAGTGGGGGAACGAATGCGAATCTGCTCGGTCGCGGCTGCCGTGCGATAACCAGAAGAGCGACGAGACGTTAACGCTTCACAAAAAACTCAATTGCGGAATCGCTGGTGCGCCCCCTCGCTCCGCGCATCGGCGACATCCCATTGACCGCGGGGCACCCGAAAAATTAAACTTTTTGGGGGAGAAGAACGCGTCAGGCAAGAGGCGACCGAACACCGAGAGGGACTTCATGAGTTTCGGCGAGGACGATGGCGGCAGCGAAGTCGAACTGGAAACATTGCACGGCCGGAGCTGGCCGACCGTTACCCAGTTTTCGGTCTTCCTCGAGAACCGCGTTGGTCAATTGCTGGAGGTCTACCGCGAGTTCCAGGGGTCGAAGGTCCGGATCGTCGGGCTGACCATCTCGGACTCGGCCGATTGCTCGATCCTCCGCTTGCTCTTGAGCCATTCGGAGCAAGGCCGCGAAATCCTCTCACTGAACAAGCATGCGTTCGCCGAGAACGAGTTGCTGGTCGTCGAACTGCCGTCCGGACCGCAATCTCTTTCCGACATGTGCGTGGCCCTTCTCCAGGCGGAAATCAACATCCACTATGCCTATGCGCTACTGGTGCATCCCCGTAACCGCGCGGCCGTGGCGCTCCACGTCGATAACATCGAGCAGGCCAGCACGACCCTCCATAGCATGGGGTTCGATCTCATCTGCGAGGCGGATCTCGCATCATGATGCGGCGTGAGAAGCGTCCGGAGGATCGCCGAAGCGTCCCGTCGGATCGGCGACCGAACGCGGGTTTCCAGCGAGAGGCGGACTCTGGCCGATGAGCGAGGTTCTGTCGGGAAAGCTGGCATGGACGCAGATCGAGCCCGAGGAAGCCTTGCTGGAGACAGTCCTCGCCGACCTGTCCGAGGAAGACGCCCGAGTGGCCGATGAGGAGAGCTGGCCGGAGTCGCTGTGGGAACCGTTGGAGTGCGCCGGCGCGCCCCGCTGGACACTCCCGGACGAGTATGGGGGTGAAGCCTGTTCGCGTCCGTTGCTGGTCCAGCGTTATGCACAACTCGCAGGTGGGAGCCTGACGGCGGTCTTCATCCTCTCCCAGCATGACGCGGCGCTCCGGAGGCTCCTGGCCGCATCGGGCCATCCGACGGCCGATCGATGGTTGTACGCCTTGGGCCGGGATCAGGTCGTCGCGACGGTCGGAATCTCGCACCTGACGACCTCGCGACGATTGGGCTCCCAGGCGATCAAGGTCGATGAGTCCACCCCGGGTCGTTATCGTCTCAACGGGTCGATGCCCTGGGTCACGGCCGCAACCCGTGCGGACCTCATCGTGACCGGCGCGGCACTCGACGACGGCCGACAGTTGTTGATCGCCCTGCCGACGGATCGCCCGGGCGTGGAAGTATGCCCACCCTTTCCGCTGGCGGCACTTCAGGCTTCCTGCACGTCGCAGGTCACCTTGCGGGATGTCGAGGTGGACGATTCCGACCTCCTGGCCCGGCCGGCGAACAACGTCCTCTCTCACGCGGGCGCGGTGGGGACCGGCGGCCTCGAGACCTCGGTACTGGCGATGGGTCAGGCGCGTGCGGCGCTCGCCGCACTGGTTGACCTCGCCCCGGACCGGGACGAGCTCGCGGAGCCGCTGGAAGTCCTCTGCGAGAACTGGCGTGTCCTCTGGGCCCAGGTCATGGCCCTGGCGCGAGACGAGCCCGGGGCGACCTCTGCCAGCCAGATCCGCGCCCAGGCCAATGCCCTGGTGCTCCGATCAACGCAGGCGTATCTGATCGCGCGCAAGGGCACCGGCTTCCTCCGCTCGGAGCCGGCCCAACGGTGGGCGCGCCAGGCCCTCTTCTTCCTCGTCTGGTCGTGCCCGGCGCCGATCGCCCAGGCCGCCATACGCGACCTCGCGGGATTGTGCCCGGCCTGATCCTCGATGGACTCGGTCTGAACCACCACGCTCGCCGCGAACGGGTCGACATGCCGAACCTCATCCAGCGCTGGGACGATACGGCGATTCCAGGGTTCGTCTCGGTTCTTCCTCGAAGCCAATGAAACCAGCACCGCCGGTGACGAGAAAGGCTCATGTGAAGCCATGTGGAAATCACCTCCTCAATGCGATTTCTGGCCTGGGCGGCCGAGGTGATCCGGGACGCCGAGCATCGATCCGCAGTTCGGCCCTTCGCAATCTGGCCTTCATCGTGTGAATTCGCAGAGCGACGCCACGTGACTCATGCTGCCATCGTTGGCCCAACCGTCGAGCTGCGCGGCATCCTTGAGCTGCTGCCCGCGTCGGCGATCGACGGCCAGGAACGAGCAACTCATGTCGGGTAGCGAGCTCAGGTCGCCCCAGAGCTTCTCGAACTGGGCGACGGGATAGACGTCTTCCTGGCCGTGACCCCATCGCCGCTTGACATCCTTGATCGTGACGTAAGTCGGGATGCGGGCCGCCATCGAACGGACGGCGGTGGCAACCTTGTCCGGATTCTGTCGGAGATCGTCGCGGGTCAACGCGAGGGCCGCGAGCAGTCCGTCGATCCGGACCCAGGTCGTGAGCGTGTTGTAGTAGCGCAGCTTGAACTCGGTGTCTTCGCGCGGCTGTGCCAGTCCTTCGAGCAGCCGGAGCCGGCCGCCGACCCTGGCCAGTCCGCCGCCTCGGTCTTCGATCCGCCTGGGGATCACTTCGAAGCTGAGTGTGGACCCGGAGTCCATGACCGCGCTCAGGACGCCCGGATCGAGGGTCACACCGAGGGTGTCGATGTTGTGGACGAGCAGCCAGTTCAACCGGGGATGTTGATCGAGCAGCCGGGCCAGCACGCCGTTGCGGAGCAGGTTCGGGACTTCGTAGAAGTGCCCGGGGGGGTTGAATCGCTGGATCGGGACGTTGTCGGTGTAGTCGGACCCCTCCCGCTGACTCCTCGCCCAATCGAGGATCGCGCGCCGACCAGCCTCGCGGACCTTCTGCTTGTTCTCGTCGAGTGTCTCGTGGCTCGTCTCCTCCCAGAGGAACGTGAGGTCGCGGGTCATCGGGATCAGGCGCTGGCCGATCGACTGGCCGCGCGACAGGTAGACCGGCCCGTCGTGGCCGTAGTTTCCGGTCGCGTGCAGGTGGTGTTCGATGGCCGAGTGGGTCAGGTAGCTGGTGGTCACGACGTGAGGGATGGCGATCCCCATCGTGCGTTGAAGCTTGCCGGTCTTGGCGAGGTGGATCTCCAGGAAGCTGCGGTGCGAGCCGGCGAGCTGGACGAACGGGTTGACCGCCTTGACCACTCCGGCTCCCGTGGTCCATCGGCTGCCGACGCCCGCGGCCAGGGTGACCACGGCCGCCTCGCCGCGGGCCAGGATCGACTCGCCTCGCTGGACGGCCGAGGACGGCCAGGGACCATAGGCCGGGATCAGCTCGGAGTCCTCGACGTCGCGGACCTCGAGGTCGACGGGCAATCGGTTCCGCGCCAGACCGATCCGACCCCGCTGGAGATCGTCGCGCAACTGCTCGTGCTGGACGGCATCGAACCCGTTCGCCAGGCGGATCCGCTCGGCCTCCGCATCCCAGTCCGCCGCCGTGTTGTCGACGGCCGACCGCGTGACCGGGAAGAGATGGTTGACCATCTTTCGAAAGACTTTGAGGAGCTCGCGGTCGTCCGCGTAGGTGCTGGCGAAGTGATCGACGTCGGCCCGGCGCTGCTGGGAGAGTGCCGAGGGCGGGGTGGCGAGCATCCGCGGCACCTGGAGCTCATAGTAGGCCGGCGGCATCATCGCGGACGAACCGGTGTCGAGCGTGGCGAACGTGCCGTGCGGGTTGATCCGGAAATCATAGACCACCGGCTCCATCGCGAACGGCAGCGCGTCGTCGAGGTCGGACTTGGCGCGGTGCATGATCGCGGCGATCTGGGCCTGGAACTCGTCGTGACGCTCCGGGGCCACGAAGAAGGCCATCCCGCCGCCAGCCATCCCGCCGAGCATCAGGAAGCCCCAGAAGTCGTCGCCGAGGAGGGCGCGGGCCTCCCGGATGATCGTCTCGGTGAACTCGTTGGTCACCCAGGGGATGATCTGCTTGAGCGGACCGTCCCAATTCCGGGTCGTCCATTGGCCCAGGCCGCGGACGTCGGACTCGCCGACGCAGTCGACGATGTGTTTGAAGATCTCGAGGGCGTCCTGGCGGGCGAGCCACTCCGCGCGACCGCGGAGCAGGTACTTGGCGGTGACCATGTTGAGGATCGGGCCGACGTTCTGGGCCATGCCGCCGTGGACCAGGATCAAGCTCCTTGCCAGTGCCTCGGAGAACGCATCGACGTGCTCCGGGTCGTGAGACGATGAATCGGAGGCCGGGGCGCGGTTGAGTAGGCGATGATCCGGCAGCAGGCGGCCCCGGCTGATCCGCCATTCGGGATCGGCATCGGTCGCCGTGACGCCCTGAATAAGCTTGATGCCGGGGAAGATCCCGCCCGAATCCTGCCAGCCGCCCCCGGACCCGCCCAGCCACTCGCCGAGGATCGCCCGGGCCACGACGACCTTGGCCTCCTCCAGGTCGAGGGGACCGGTCAGGTTGCGCGCCTGCCCGGTCGCCCGCATCAGCAGGGCGATCAGCGAGGCCAGCAGGTTCGTCGAAACAGCCAGGCGCGATCCCTTGGGGATGTCGTTGACCTTGCAGACGATCTCCAGGCCGTGTCCGGGCCGGACGATCCGCGCCAGCAGATCGCCGAGCCGGACCTTCGTGCCTTCGAGCGACGGCGGGATCAGGCCCGAGGCCACGACGCCGGCCTTGATCAATCCGAGGTAGTCGTTGCCGAAGTTGAACAGCTCCTCGAGGCTGTCGACGTCCTTGCAAGCCTTCAGGTCGATGCTCGTCAATCGGAGGATCGGCTCGGCGATGACCCGGACGCGGCTCTCGATGGGAGGGCAGGGGGAGGCGTCTCGTCCGTGGACACCGAGGTCGACCGAGATGTTCAAGACCCGGGCACCCTCGGGGAAATCCATGCCGAGGAAGAAGATGTCCGACCATCCGCTATGGGAAAGGTCGAGTCGAACGGGCGTCCGCTCGACGAGGATCGGGAAGAGCGCGTCTTCCGTCTCGCGGCAGAAGAAGTCCGGCTGGATGCGGAGGGGATGTTCGTCCACGCCGCCGATCCGGAACATCCATCGGTTGCCCTGACAGCTCCGGACCGATCGCCGCACCTGGTCGGCCAAGTTCTGGAAGGCGATGTGCTCGTAGGCCTGTGCCAGAGCGCTGCAAATCGCGCCGCTGGGGCCGTCTTGCCGCATCGTCTCTCGAAAGGCCGCGATCGCCTGTTCGTAGCGACGCTCCATCAGGTCGCGGAATCCGGGGAAGGGGATCAGCCCCGAGCCGCCGGTAACCAGGGCGTCCTGGATCTCGTAACGGTAGAGTGTGTGGAGGAAGAGGGACGCGCGGACGCGCTCGTAGAGGTTCTCGCGGGTCCTCCGGAATCGCTCGAGTTCCTCGCAAGCATGTAGCTTCTCGTCCAGGCTGGCCGTCGCGACGAGCTCACGAATCGAGCGGTCGCGGACGGACGGATCGGAGTGGGTGATCGTCTCGATCAGTCGTTCGCCGACTGGCGACAGGCTCTCGGTTTGCGGTTCGCGAGAAGACAAGGCGTCCGGGCCTCCGGTGAAGGGGAGAGGTGCGCGGTCATCGTGAGGTATTCTGCTCGACCCGCACGACCGATTCCAGCAGTAGGGAGAGGATCCGCTCCCGATCGACGCCTGCAAGGGCCAGGGCGATCTGGGCCTCGACCACGCCGAACTTGACGCCGAGGTTGAACCGGGATCCCCGGGTTTCCAGCGCGAGGTAACGCTCCCGCTGCGCAAGTTGGTTCAGTGCCGTGGTGAGCTGGATCGAGCCGAGCTCGCGGACATCCCGCCGGACGAGGTCGTCGAGCAGTTCGAAGACCGTCGGCGTCAGGATATGCATGCCGAAGAAGCAGAGGTAGTGACCCACGCGAAGGCCCGGGACGTGGAGCCGCAGTTCGGCCAGGGTCGGGTTGGGCTTCTCGATGATCTCTTCGATGACGTAGACCTCGGGGTGCTCGGGCAGTCGCCGGCCGGTCAAGGTCCCATACTGGTGGATCAAGTGCTCGCGGGTGGCCTGGACGGCCGAGACCGCGCAATTCTCGGCCGTCGCCAGCTCGATCAACTGACGCGCACATCGCCGAGACTCCGCGGAGATGTAGAGATGGTCCCCCAGGAGCAGCAGGACCGGCTCGCTACCGGCGAACGATCGCGCGCACCAGACGGCGTGCCCGTATCCGTCGGGCTCGGGCTGGACGGCGAAGTGCAGACGCTGTTCCAGATCGGCGAGGCGCCGTGCCTGTTCCTCGGCCCAATCGATCCCCTTGGCCGATTGCACGTTGGCGGTGTAGTTGCGGAAGTGGTCGCGGTAGACCGCCTCATCGCCCGGCGCGCAGACGACGCAGATCTCCTCGATCCCGCTGGCGATCGCCTCCTCGGCGATGATCTGGAGCACGGGCTTGGTCACCCCGTCGCGATCGACCAGGGGGAGCATGGCCTTCTGCACGGGATCCGCCGCCGGAAACTGCCGGGCCCCCCGGCCCGCCGCCGTGATCACTGCCTTGGAGATCTGCAACTCGTGTCGTCCCTTCCGCCTGATGCGCCGTCGGTGCGATCTCCACCCCTTGGAGGCATAGAGGTCGAGCCCAGGATTCGACCTTTTCCCGATCAGGAGAAAGATTAACCTCCGGCGAGGCCGGGCGGCAACCCCGTCTCTTGCCACGTCGCGGGCGTCGCCGTTCCCCGGGGAGGGGGGTGCCCGCGGGGGGATCAGGGGAACCGTCGTGAGATGCCGGACAGGCTTCTGGTCCGTCCGGGTGGTGCCCGGCGGGGCGCGTCGAAATCCGGCCACGACGATCGCCGGGCCGCTACCAGGGTTGGGTTCGTTCGTCACGTTATGGTCGCCGTGGCCCTCGGGCCGAGGACGGTGATCCGGGAACGCCGTCGGTGCCGTCGCACGAGCCGGCACCCAGGTCCCGAAGGCCGCGGCGACGACCGTGGAGAAGAGCAGCGCTAACAAGGTCAGGACGATGACGTTTTGGTCCGACGTCCGTCGTTTGTCTCTTGGTCCGTGGTCCGTCGCCCCTCGGCCGTCGTCCCTTGTGACCGGAAGGGGCTCGATGGGGGCGATGGCTTCGTTCGTTCGGTCGGTCGTCGGTGGTCCGTTGGCCGCGGCCACGGGAGGAGACTCGGGCGGGGCGATGGCTTCGTGGCTCAAGTCGGCGATCGGATGGTTGAAGCACGGTGGGAGAACTTCGGTCGGGCAATCGGGCGGGGTCATGAGACCCGCGCCCAACGCGCTACGACCCGCGCCCAACGCGGTGCTTTCGGGCGGGGTCATGAGACCCGCGCCCAGCGCGGTGCCGCCGGCTTCGTCCGTCACGTCCCGGGCTTCGTGGTCGCCGGCCGGCTCGACGGCCGCGGGCTCCGCGCCCGTCGTCAGGAGATCGGAGCTTTCGAACCGCTCATTCCCCGACGACGGACCACGGACCTCGGACATGGGACCGGGAGAATCCGACTGGTCGTCGCCGAACTCGCGGCGGACCTTGCGCAGCTCGTCGAACGTCCGGCAGAGCGACCGGCTGCACCTCGCCTGGTGCTTCCACAGCCAGTCCACCGTCTCCTTGGCGCGGTGGGACAACCGGGCCGAAACCTCCGACATGCCGGCTGCCTCCGCCTCCGCCGCCGCGAGAATATCTCGCAGGGCCTCCACCCGCGCCATGGCCGCCGACACGATCGCCCGCAGCGCCGCCCGGCCCGCCGCCGCATCCCGCGGCGACCGCTCGGCCCGCGCCGTCGCAAATCTCGCCGTCTGCCGCTGAAGCGCGGCCGCCGCCTCGGGGCGGCGGAGGTCGCTCAAGGGCTCGGCGAACACGTCCGGTCCGTGCGGGTCCATCGCCTGACAGGCCAGGTAGATTGACAGCACCGTCTCGTCGGCGACCGCGTCGAGCGGCTGCTTGCCCAGCAGCCGGATCGCCCGCAGCCGGTCGACCGCCCGCCAGATCCGCCCGCCGTCGAGGGCCTGCCCCAGCGCCGTCCACTGCTGGAGCAGCCAGGTGCACCCCTGCGCCGTGCCCTCCAGCTCCTGGACCACGTGGGCGGGGTGCCGGGGATGTTCCTCGTCGAACGGCCAGGAGAGGGGCAGCTCCTGGTCGTCGCCGCCGCCACCGCGGACACCGTCGGAATCGCCGGGGCGGACGCGTGCGGGGGCGCGGAACAGGGTCGCGCCCAGCTCGAGGACCTCCCGGGCCCGACGGAGGGCCTGCTCGTCGGCGGCCTCCACCATCGCCGCCACCTCGGCGCGGTCGGCCCGGTCGAGCTGCCAGGAGGCGTGGACGGCGCGCTCCACCATGTAGGCCTCGACGGCGTCGCGGGGCTGGAACTTGTCGATCCAGGCGTCGAGGCGGTCCTGATAGGCGTCGGGGTCCTCGCCGGGGAGGATGGGCAGCCGGGCGCGGCAGCCGTGCTTGAGGGCGTTGAACCGCGAACGCTCCTTGCCGGCCTGGGATTTCGGCCCCGTGGACCGCTGGGCGTTACGACGGTTGATCTCGGCTCGCGTGGGCGGGATCTCGGCGGTGGCCGTCATGATGGGATGTCCCCTTCGCGGGATGTCGATCGGGTGACCGGCGGTCGGGAGCGGTCGGTGGGCATCGTCTGGCTCGCGGCATCGCAAGGATGGCTATCTTCGCCCATTACTGTGATTATGGGAAACTTCTTGACGTCTCGTTCGACTTTCTTGGATTTTTTTCCATTTTTTTGAGAATCCGCGCCGGCAGCGCAACCGCATCCAAGTTGTAACACCTTGACCCAGCAGAGGTTACGTTTTATGCACGCACGGACACCGGATTGCAAACTATTGCTGCCAAAGCACTTACAACTTAGATGCGGTTGCTCTGTGAGTCTGGTGCTAGGGGCAAGGCCCGGAATTCATCTCGGTGTGGACAGTCGAGCCACGGGAGAGGATTCAGGTTGATTGACTCGCCTGGGGCGATCCTATAAAATTGATCAGTAGTCGTGATGTGATAGGAGAAGGGAGGAAGCCCCATGAACTTCCGATTCAATTTCGAAAAGGCCATGCAGGCGGCCGGGGTCTTGCTCGGCTTGGATGGCGACCGCATGGAATACATGCGGCTCCTGAAGTTGCTCTATATCGCCGATCGCGAGATGCTGGCCGAGACCGGATCGCCAATTACGGGAGACCGAGCGGTTGCCATGAAGCATGGGCCCGTCCTCAGCCAGGTCTATGACCTGATCAAGGGCCAGGCGGCCAGGGCAGGCGAGTGGGAACACTACCTCCGTACGATCAACCATAACATCGAGCTACGAAATCCCATCGGACGCGGCAAACTGAATCGGGCTGAGGTTGAAAAGCTCCAAGAGGTCACGGCGCGATACGAGGACAATAATGTCTGGGACATCTGTGGCGAGACCCACGGTTTCGCCGAATGGGCGAACGCTTACATCGAGAACACATCCTCGACAATTCCCTGGGAAAAGGCGCTAGAGGCTCAGGGGAAAGCAAGCGTCATCGACCTAGCCGAGAAGGAAGAGTCGCTCCGTCGCTACCTGGACGACGTATTCGGGGCCTGAACATTGCGGGCCGGCGATACCTTTTACCTCCCTGACAAATCGGCCGATGGGCATCTCTGGATCGTCGTGTCTGATCCGGAAAAGGATCCAAGCCGCATACTCATCGCGAGTATGACCAGCTCTGACGTGGATAAGGAAGACGTCTGTCTGATCCATCCGGGCGAGCACCCAAAGGTGAAGCACAAGACGTGCATCTGTTACAGGCCTATGAGGCAAACAACGGTGGAGACTCTGGAGCGTCTCAGGCAGTCGGGGATTCTCGATATGCAGGCCCCCGTCGGCCAGGAAATCCTCCAACGCATCAGGAGAGGGGCCGCCTTGTCAAGGGTAATCGACTTCGAGCATGTTGAAATCCTGGACGATCAGGGCTTGCTGGATTGATCGGCCTTCACTGTTAACTGCCGGACGGCCACAGCAAGGAAAAAGGGACAGAAAGACTGCCATGCGGGTTTTGGGCCGGCGACCGCGGCGCGCACCGTCCCCGGCCTCGCCGGAGGCGAGGGAGCGGGAGAGTGAGGCAAAGGTGTGAGGGACGAATGGCACTCGGACTTCGCGTAACCGATGAGGCCGGAGGTAGATAGACAAAAGTCGGCCCCGTGTGGGACAAGGATTGGGTGCAAACAAGATCCAAGCCCGTCCCCACGGAGGCCGACGATGAGTCAGGCTACCCCGACGACCCTCGCGGCGAAAGTGGAATCCCTCGGCGAGGCCGACCTGCTCCCCTTCCACGAGTTGCTCGACGCAGCCATGGTCGACGAGGCGCTCAAGGCCGAGAAGGTCCGGTTCAACGACTGCA
>JBKQHM010000106.1:0-11488 GCA_052148775.1 Isosphaeraceae bacterium
TCGGCCGCTGTTAAACTGGGTCACTGTTTGGGTAAGATCGGCGGCAATCGCCCAATGGCAAAGAGGTTGCGTCGATCACCTAAAGAATTCATGAATAATCCGGGTTAATCCTGCCTGGAATCCGAGCCCGGCCGATCGCGGCCGGCCTCGCGGATCGCGTGGGCGATGCGGTCGCGCGCCTCCTGAGAGAGGAGTCCCTCGTTGGCGTCGGTCTCGACGAGGAGCCGCCCGCGTCCGCGGACGGTCTCACGAATCGTGCGGATCTGCTCGCGGAATCGCCGGCAGGAGTTGCAGGCCAGGAGGTGGCAGTGGAGCGCCGCCCGGTCCAGACGCGGCAGCGACTCGTCGAGCTCGCGCGACGAGAGCTCCGAGGCGGCCTCGCAGCGGAGCGTCAGGATTTGCAGGAGGCCGTTCAACCGATTCATGGGTTCCCCGTCGAACCTTCGCGCGTCTCGGCAAACCAGTTCTTCTCCAGGCATTCGCGGAGCAGCAGCCGGGCGCGGTGCAGGCGGACCCGCAGGTTGCTGTCGCTGACCTCGAGGATCCGGCGAAGCTCCGCGGTGTCGAGTTCCTCGAGCTCCCTCAGGATGAAGACCGAGGACAGCGCCCGGGGGAGTCGGCCCAGGCAGCCATCGAGCACGTCCCAGAACTCGCGATCCTCGAGCGCCTGGTCGGGTGCTTTCCAGGAGGCGACTGCCTTCTTCCAGAGACCTTTCCCGCTGAAGTATCGATCGATGACGGCGTCGGGCCGGCCGGCCGGATCCGGCTCGATGGCCGGCAAGCTCGCCGCGGCGCGCCGATAGTGGTCGACGATCTTATGTCGGAGGATCGACAAGAGCCAGGTGCGGACGGTGGCCCGGCCCTGGAATCGGTCCCGCGACTGGAGCGCCGCCACGAAGGCATCCTGGACCAGGTCCTCGGCCGCGTCCCGGTTGCCGACGCGGGAGCGCGCATAGCGGTACAGGGCATCTCCGTGCTCGACCAGCCACGCGTTCGCGTCGCAGGCGGATGAGAGCATTTCCGAATCGTCGGCCCGAGGCGTCGGTTGGGCGTTCATAATCCCTCGCACGATGAGCTCGCGTTGCCCCTGTCGTCCTTGATGACCCGGTCCAATGTTACATCGGGCCGACCATCTGGCAAGTGCCGGCCGCTTCCGGACCGCCTCCATGACCGGGCGAGAGGCCGGGAGGAAAGAGTGGTTGTAACGCCGCGACGATCTCCGCGACTAACTCCCTTGCAAGCGGACGAGATCGTCCGCGATCGCAGGGATTTCGTCTTCACACCCTCGCATGGAGTTCAGTACGTAATGCGCAACGTATCTTCGCGGATCTTGCTCTCGATCGGTGCGGCGGTAGCCGCCGGCCTGATCGCCGCTCCGGCGCAAGCCGATCATATCCAGATCACGGTGACCAACAATCAGGCCGCTGGCGGATTCGCCCTGGCCCCCGTTTGGTTCGGCCTCCAGAACAGTTCGACGTATAGTCCCTTCACGCCGGGCAGTTCCGCCAGCTCAGCGATCGCGACCCTGGCCCAGTTCGGCAATACCGCCCCGCTCACGGCCGCCTTCATGGGGATGGGCCCAGAAACCACCCTGGCGTCCGCAGACCCGAATTTCAAGCAGTTCCTTCCGGGAGAGTCGAACTCGACGACGCTCAACATCAGCAATCCGGGCTCCGACCAGTACCTGAGCTTCGCCGGGATGGTGGTCCCCTCCAACGACTACTTCCAGGGGAATGCGACCGCGTTGCAGATCTTCGACTCGTGGCAACTTCATCGGACCGGTGACGATCAAGATCTATGCTTCGAACCTCTGGGATTCGGATACAGAGGCCCAGAGTACCACGACGGCGCTCACCTTCATCGCAGGCCAGACCCCGGGGACCGGGATGCAGATCACCAATGGAATGGGTATGTATGATGGTACGATCACCACGGTGTTGCCGACTTCGGCGGGTTTTCTCAACAGTATCAATGGCCTGACGACGGCCGCCGGCTACACGTTCAATGACAACGTCTCCGCCGGCCAATTGATCGACACGATCACGATCAGTTCCGTCCCCGAGCCGGCGTCGATCCTGCTCTTCGGCACGGGACTCATCGGGTTGATCGTCATCGGTCGTTCGAGGGCGCCGCGGAAGGCCCGTGCGGCTCGCTGAGAGAACGTCCGGTTCCCCACGCGTTCGAGCAACTCCCGCCGGTCAACCCGCACCGTCTCGTGCATCCTGGTTCCATCGGAATTCGATCTTCGTCTTCTCGATGCATCCCATGATGGACCCCGATGCGCAAACGTCATAAGATTGTCATCCTGGAGTGGCGGCGCGGATGACGGTATGACCGGGATGACACGGACGCGGAGAGGAACCGATGAGCGACGTCGATGGTGAGACCATCTCGACGAAGCCGGATGGTTTGGCCGGCGCGCCCGACTTATCGCAACCGCACGGGGGAGACGGTCTCCCACCCATTCCCGTGCATCGGCCCGATCGGGCGCGTCGAGTGCGGTCCTTCGTCGCGCTGATCACCGGTTATGCCGCGATCTTCATCTGGGTCGCGGTGGTCGTTCGCCAGCGGGTCGGACGGGATCCCTCGCCCTTCCCCCGTATTCCCACGATGGAGGTGGTCGAGCGTATCATGTTCTACCTCCTGGCCGTGAGCCTTTGGGTCGGCTCGGTTGCCCTCTGGAAAACCGCAAGGCTGGGGGTCGAGAAATCAAGCTGTCGCGCCTCGACGGACGCGATGTACGTCGGAGGGTCTGTGGGGATCGTGCTCGGTCTACTCTTCTCGGGGTTGGATCTGCTGACGATGGGCTGGGTCGTCTTTCCCCAGATGCTGGTCCTGGAGCTCGTCTTCTACCCGCTCGTGTGCCTGTTCCTCGCGGCGGTCTGGTTCAAGGAACCCGGGAAGAAGCTCCTTCGAGCGAGGTGGCCGCGTTTCAGCATCCGGTCGCTGCTGGCGATCATCGCCTACCTGTGCCTGCTCCTGGGGCTGGGCGTGTCGACCGCCCCGCTGGGTCAGAGGGCCCGGCTGTATCGTCAGAAGGCCCGGCTGTATCAATACAGGTTCGATATATGCGAAATTCTGATATCGGGCTATGAAAGCATGGCGAGGCAGACTCCCGCGCTCGCGACGGGATTACGTACGATGATCGAGTATTACGCCCCACTCGCCTCGAAGTATGACCGTGCCCGGAAAGAGCCTTGGATCGAAGTTCCGCCTGACCCGCCGTTACCGGGATCCAGTCCGCCCACCCTGCCGTTCCCGTGAAAACGTCTATTCGATTGCCCCAGTTCAGGATATCTCGGCCTCGTCGTCACCGTGTGACGAGGGGGGTTCTTCCTGCACCGAATTCCGATGGAACCGGGCGATCAACCGCTCACCGAGGACGTAGTACACAGGGATGACGAACCGCCCCAGGATGGTACTGACCACCATGCCCGAGGCGATGACGACGCCGAGGGAGTTCCGGCTGTAGGCCCCGGCCCCGGTGGCCCTGGCCATCGGCAGGACGCCCATCACGAAGGCGAACGAGGTCATCAGGATCGGCCGGAGCCGCTGCCTGGCAGCTTCCTTGGCCGAATCGATGATGCTCATGCCCTGCTTGTGCTGGAGCTCGACGCCGAACTCCACGATCAGGATCGCGTTCTTGGTCTCCAGGCCGATGAGCATCACCAGCCCGATCTGCCCGAAGACGTCGAGCGGCATGCCGTAGTACCACAGCCCGAGGATCGCGCCGAACATCGCCAGCGGGACCGTGAAGATGATGACGAGCGGGCGGATCCAGCTCTCGTAGAGGGCCGCCATGAAGAGGAACACGCAGACGATCGATAATCCGAAGATCAAGCCCGCGACGTTTCCCGTCTTCTGCTCCTGGAACGTGGTCCCGGTCCATTCGTAGGAGAAGCCCTCCGGCAGGACCTGGTCGGCGATCGTTTCCATGGCCTTGATCGCCTGCCCCGAGCTATAGCCCAGCGCGGGCTGGCCGTTGATCTTGGCGGCGTTGTAGAGGTTGTAATGGGGTACATCAATCGGCCCGAGGGTGTATCGCACATCCCCCAGGGAACTTAGCGGCACCCGCTTCCCCTGCCGGTTGAGCACGTAGAGACGGCTGATGTCATCCGGCTTGGCGCGGCGGTTCCCCTCGGCCTGGACCATGACTTTCCAGACCTTGCCGTAGAGGTTGAAGTCATTGACATAGAGGCCGCCGAGATTCGTCTGGAGCACGCTGAAGACGTCGGAGACGGAGACGTCGAGCCGCTCGGCCTTGGTGCGGTCGAAGTCGAAGCGGAGCTGTGGCACCCCGGCGGAGAATGGGGTGAAGACGCTGGCGAGCTCGGGATGGGCGGGACGCCCGTCCTTGTCGCGCTTGCGGGCCTCGGCGAGGAACCGGTCGGTGATCATGGCGAGCGCCTCGACCCCCTTGCCGTCGCGATCCTCGATCATGAACTCGAACCCCCCCGTCTGGCTCAGGCCGCGGATCGGAGGCGGCTCGAGCACCAGGATCGCCGCGCCGCTCACCGACTGTGAGAGGGCTCCCTGGAGCTTCCGCGCCAATGCATTAGCCCGCAGCTCGGGCGTCCGTCGCTCGGACCATTCCTTGAGCGTGACGAACGCCACGGCCGAGTTGGTCTGGTTGGTGGAGCTGAGGACGTTGAAGCCGTCGAGCAGCACCACGTCGCTGACCCCATCCAGCTTCATCGCGATCGCGCTGACCTGCTGTGCCACCCGCGAGGTCACCTCGCGGCCCGTGCCGTCGGGCGTCTGGATCGCCGTGATCAGGTAACCTTGATCTTCCATCGGGATGAACGCCTTGGGCCGCTCGACCAGCATGTAATACGTCAGCGCCAGCAGCGCCAGCGAGGGGATGACGATCGTCCACCAGTGATGGGCCGTGAATTCGAGGAACGCATCGTAGGAATTCTCCAGCCATCGCATCCCGTGGTTAAACCATCGGAAGAGGATGAACTTCGACTCGCCGTGCTTGGGCCGCAGGAACAGCCGCGACATCGCCGGACTGAAGGTCAATGAGTTGATCGCCGACAGCACGAACGCGAAGACGATGGTCAGGGCGAACTGGTTGTAGAGTTTGCCGGTCAGCCCGGGGATGAACGCCACCGGGACAAAGACCGCGGCCAGGACGAGCGTGATCGTGACGATCGGCGCCGTGATCTCGGCCATGGCCGCGCGGACCGCCTGCAACGGGCGCTCGCCGCGCTCCAGGAATTTCTCGACGTTCTCGACGACGATGATCGCGTCGTCGACGACCAGGCCGATGGCCAGCACCAGGCCGCAGAGCGTCAGGGTGTTGATCGACAGCCCGAATGCCGCCATCATCGCGAAGGTCGCGACCAGCGAGACCGGGATGGCCAGCATGGGGATGAGCGTCGCCCGCACGCGCTGGAGGAACACGAAGACGACCAGCAGAACCAGCAAGAGCGCCTCGTAGAGCGTCTCCTGGACCTCGATGATGTTCTCATTCACGTACTTGGTGGTATCGTAGGCGATGCGGTATTCGAGGCCGGGCGGGAAGTTCCTCTTCAGGCGGTCCATGCTCTCGCGGACGCGCCTGACGATGTCCAGGGCGTTGGCGTCGGAATACTGGTAGACGGGGAGCGTCCCGGCGGGCGAGCCGCTGAGCCAGCCCGATGTCTCGTAGTTCTCCGAGTCGAGCTCGATGCGTGCGACGTCGCCGAGGCGGACGATCGATCCGTCGTCGCGCCGGCGGACGATGATCTCCCGGAATTCCTCGGCGCTGGTCAGCCGCCCCTTGGTGAGGATCGGGTATTCGAAGACGAGCCCCTTGGGCACCGGCTGGCCGCCGATCTTGCCCGCGGCCGCCTGTCGGTTCTCCGACTGGATCGCCGCGACGATCTCGTCCGGCTTGATGAGCTGGGCCCCGAGGCGGTCCGGGTCGAGCCAGATCCGCATCGCGTACTTCCGCCCGAACACGGTGACGTCGCTCACCCCGGCGATCCGCTTGAGGACGTCGAGGACGTAGATCTGCGCGTAGTTATCCAGATACGTCGAGTCGTACCGGCCGTCGGGCGAGACCAGGTTGACCACGCAGACCATGTCCGTCGAGGTCTTCTTGATGGTCACGCCGAACTGCTTGACCTCCGGCGGCAGGACGGCCTCGGCCGTCTGGACGCGGTTCTGGATGTCCACTGCGCCGATGTCCTGGGAATAGCCGACGTCGAAGGTCGCGACGATGGTCGACACGCCGTTGCTGGTGCTATCCGAGCTGAAATAGATCACCCCCTTGACGCCATTAATCTGCTGCTCGATCGGCGTGGTAACCGTCTCGGCCACGGTCCTGGCGTCGGCGCCGGTGTAGGTCGTCACGACCTGGACCTGAGCCGGCGTGATCTGGGGATACTGCGAGATCGGCAGGATGAGCATGCAAATGCCGCCGACCAGGAGCATGAGCAAGGCCAGCACGGTCGCGAAGATCGGCCGGCCGATGAAGAAGTTGACCATGGTCTGGCTTACCTCGCCTTCTTGTCGGGAGCGGCCGGGGATTCCGCGCCGGGTTTCGCACGGCCGTCGGGCGTCGGCGAGGGTGGTTGGTCTGTCTTGACCTTGGAATCGGGAGACGGTCCCTTCGTATCCGGGTTAGGCTGCGATTGGTTCGGCTCGGCCTCGGCACCGGGGAGTCGGGAAACCTGGCTGCTGAAGCGCCGATCGACGTTCGAGGCCGACGTCTCCGTCCGGATGTAATTGTCCAGGGGCACGTCGGTCGCCTCGACCTTCTGATCCGCGCGGACCAGTTGGATGCCTTCGACGATGACTTTCTGGCCCGCCTCGAGGCCGGATTCGAGGACGCGGAGGCCCTGGTAGACGTCCACCGGCTTGACGCGGACGACCTGCATCTTGTTCTCCGCGTCGACGACGAAGACGCGCGAGCCCTCTTGCCCTTCGATGACCGATTGTTCCGGAACGACCACGGCGTCGACATACTCGCCGATGATCAATCCCGCCCGGATGTAGAGGCCCGGCAAGAGGGAGCCGTCGGGGTTGGGCACCTCGGCGCGCATCAGGAACGTCGAGGTGGTGTTATCGACCACGTTGTCGATGAAGATGGTCTTGCCGAGATGCGGGTGTTTTCGATCGCCTTCGACGGTCAATTCGACCTTCAGGCCCTTCGCGAGCAAGGCGGTCGCGAGGGGGAGATACCGGGCAGGCGGGCGGAAGTCCAGGCCCATGGGGTCGAGCTGCTGGATGGTGACCAGCTCGGTGGCCCCGCCATCGCCGACGAGGCTGCCGACCTTGACCTTGAGCTCCCCGATCCGCCCGCTGATATGGGCGGACATCCGGCAATAGCCCAGGTTCAGCCGGGCATCCTCAAGGGCGGCCTTCGCTCGTTCGAGATCCGCCTTGGCGCGGTCGATATCGATCCTGTACTCGGCGACGGCCTGGTCGTAACTCGCCTGATCGGCCTGGACCTGGGCGTCGCTCTTCTTGCGCTGGGCATCGGCCTTGTCGTAATCCTCCTGGGATGCCGCCTTGCGTGCAAGCAGGTTCCGCGCCCGGCGTTCCTCGACCTGGTCGAGGAGCAACTGGGCGTGGTCCAGTTCCCGCTGGGCCTTGGCGATTTCGACGGCTTTCGATGCGGTCGCTTTCCGGAGCACGGCGTCGGCCACGTCGAGCTGGGCCTCGGCCTGCTCGACCTGGAGCTTGAACGGCGCCTCATCGATGACCAGCAGGAGCTGTCCGGCCTTGACCTGGCCGCCATCCTGGAAGTGCTTCTCCGAGAGGAAGCCCTTGACCCTGGCCCGGATCGTCTCATCCTCGAGCGCCCGCGTCGTGCCGATCGGGTTCACGATGATCGGCAGGGTCATCTTGCGCGACACGACGACCTTGACGGCCGGTGGTGGCGGGACGCGCTGCGGCTCGACCCTCCCGCAACCGGCGAGCCCGGTCGCGATCGTCGCGACCGTGCCGGCTGCAAGTATGAATAATCTTCTAGCGCGAGATGGCGGCGGACCGGTGACTGGCGTCATGGAGTTGGATCTTCAAAGAGTCGCGAACATGCGGCCGATCGGCGATCGATCGACCTTCCACTCTCGGTTCCCGGATGGTCCGTCCGATGCGGATCGCCCGGAAAGCCCTCATACTCTATTACAGAGTCGGTGTCGAGTTCCAGGCTGTCCGTGAGCAATCCCGGCTCGATGGGCGCTACTGGAGTTCATGGACGCTCCGCCCCGGGAGCCGGTGTACCGGTGCGGGCCAGGCCCCAACCGGGTAGGGTGACCGGCTCCTGGCCCGGCGGTGGGGGCTCGACCAGCTTGCCGTACAGCTCGGGCCGTCGTGCCCGCACGTAGCGCCGGCCGGAAGACTGCTCGAGTTTCTCCGGAGTGAGGAGTGCCACGACGACGTCGTCCTCCAGCGCCCGGCTCTCGGCCAGGACTTCGCCGAACGGGTCGAGGATCATCGCCAGGCCCGGCTTGACCGTGTCGTCGTCGAGTCCGATGGGATTGGTGAAGACGGCGTAGACGCCGTTCTCCCAAGCCCGGGTCGGGAGCCATCTCATCAGCCAACCTCGACCCTTCGGGCCCTGGAACTCAAGTTGCAGCCGGACCGGGTCGCGATGCCGGTTCTCCCATAGTGCCCGGTCGACGGTACCGCGACCCGGCATCGTCGAGGGGAGGCAGCCGGTCACGTGGGGCATGAAGATCACCTCCGCGCCCATCATCGCCGTGATGCGGACGTTCTCCGGCAGGTTGTTGTCGTAGCAGATCAAGAAACCGGCCTTGATGCCCCGGATGTCGATGACGTTATACGCATCGCCGGGAGTCAATGCCGGGTTGATGAACGTGTGCAGCTTGCGAAACCTGGTGACGAACCCCTCCGGACCGACGGTCGCGTAACAGTTGTGGAGCGTCCCCGAGGGGTCCGACTCCACGAGACCGGCCATCACGACGGCATCATACCGACTCGCGATCGCCTCGAGGGCGCGGATCGACGGGCCGTCGGGGACCGGCTCGGCGACGGCGGCGAGCCCGGCGCGGTCCAGGTGCTGGAGGAAGGTGTAACCGGAGATCGCGCACTCGTGGAAGCTGACGATCTCGGCCCCCTGCTCGACCGCCCGACGGGTCAAGGCGTCGATCCGGGAGAGGTTGTACGCCTTGTCGTTGTTGCGATGCTCGAACTGCGCCGCGGCGATCCGGATGTCTCGCATGGAAGCTTTACCTTCTTCAAAGCGTGGACCCGACGAGGGATCAGGCTGCATCCCGATTTCAGCTCGTGGAACGGAATTCATTCCGTTTCTTGGTGGTTTTGCCTGATTCCGAAGTGGCAATTCCCGACGCGGTTCGTTGCGCTGGTTTGCACTCGCGTGCAACATCTCGCGGGAGTGACCTCGCCGATCTCGATGTCCGAAAGTGAGTTATGGACGGGGCGCCGCACCCGTCGGCCAGGATTGGTGGGGATTGCATCGGCCACGGCCGTCGGGGCCAGTGGCCGTTGGCGAGCTGTCTCATCTCATGGTTTCTCGATGAAACGGTCATCACCGGCACTGGTCCTTGCTGGGATTGGGCGCGCACGCTTATCTATGCATTAGAATGGCGCCAGATTCAGATTTCGTTAATGCACCTATTCGGGATTTTGGCCGATTGCTTCCCGAACTCTTGACCAGGATGGAAGATAAAAAATTCGAAGAAATCTGGAAAATGCGCGCAGCTCGTGCGCCCCTATCACTGTGCGATCGAGCCCGGCGAGTTTGGGGTGAAGCCGAGCGGTTCGGTCTCTCGAACCGGCGGGACGTACGGACCTGCTCCGTCGCCCGAGCGTGCCCCGTGCCCGACCGATCCAGCCCTCATTTCCGATCGCCAGGCGGGGGCACGATCGAGCGGACTGGGTGCCTACCAGGGCGTTTCTTGCGACAGTGCTTGTCATGTGAAGAAGGCTGGCAAGACTGGGCAGGAGTCATAGGTCCGTAACCCTGGAACGGGAGCAGTCCGTGAATGAAGCCAACCTGCCAGATTGGTTGCGAGGGCACGCATGCGCCCTCGTCGTGATCGAGGGAGACGAGGTCATCGGTTTCGTCGCGGCTCGTGATGAGGCCCTCGATGCGGGTTACGCGCGGTTCGGAGTCGTTCCGCTCCTGGCCAAGCAGGTGTTGGCCTCCGAGCCCGTCTACCACACGCCGAACGTGCTCCTCTGATGCCCCTGCTCTGCGTCCCGATCGGCCCGGACGGACCTGTTGTCGAACTCGTTATGTGAATCGGTCGATCCGCAGTACATCGTCTCGTCGCATTCCGCATACGCTCTTGAGTTGGCTTGCGGGGAGGCGTGTAGTACATAAACAACCGACGCTAAACGCGTCAGGCACCCCAGCGTGGGACCGTTCGCCATGCGTGTTTGAACTCGCGTATGAGTCGATCGGCAGCGGATGCCTGAGATCCTGCAAATCAGCAGGGTAGCCACGAGCCGGACGGCAGAGTATCTGTGGTTTCCGCACCAGAATGAAGTCCCTTACTCCGTCAAGAGCCGTCGGGAAGTCTCGCGTCAATCCAAGACAAGCGGCAGGGGATCTGATGTCTCCTGCCCCTTCATTTTGAACCGGGATTCATCCGAACGCCCTTCTTCTTCATTGCATTAATCCATTGCTGGCTGTCCAGTGTGAATGCTGTGATGAACTTCACTTCCGAGCCACCCTTTCGAGGTTCGACCACGACCTCAGAATAGTCGCGAGTCAGCCCCGACGGCTCGACAGCCTGCATGGCGACGAGGTAACCCCACTTGCCTGGATCCTTGTTCTCCTTAAGCACGGACGTATTGTGGGTGAGAGCCACCATGATCCAGGGGATGCGCTGAGCACGATCGCACCTCCATACCGGACCACTGAGATCCTTGTATTCGCCTTACCCTTCGGTTCGGGAATCGACAAACGTACAGTATTCGCAACTGATTGCCGGGCGATGGGTTGGGGCAAGAAACCGATCGAAAGAACACTAGATTTTGTTCGTATGAACACTGGGTGTTCGTCGGCGTAACCCTCAATTCTTGAGACCCTTGCGATTCTGCGCGAACCGAGGGTATGAACGGGTACGGACCGCGGAGAGTCTCGAAAAATGACGAATCTGCGGCGGACAGGTTTTTTCCCTTGCAATCGCGATGGATCGTGGTGTATCTCATGCATACGGATTCGAGAGTTCCCTGACACACTCGACATCGAGCGAACGACGATGCCGGCTCATCCTGCGGAGGGCGACGGGCCACGTAATACTTCGGTTCGCCCCCCGCGCCTGCTCGAGCGGGTTCGTGAGGTTTGCCGCGCGCGCCACCTCAGCCTCCGCACGAAGGACGCGTATATCGCCTGGATCAGGAGGTTCATTCTTTTCCACGCCCAGCGGCACCCGCTCGAAATGGGCGCCGCCGAGATCAACGTGTTCCTCACGAGCCTGGCAGTCGAGGGGCATGTTGCCGCCTCCACCCAGAACCAGGCCCGGTGCGCATTGCTGTTCCTCTACAAGATGGTGCTCGAGGTCAA
>JBKQHM010000107.1:0-24938 GCA_052148775.1 Isosphaeraceae bacterium
GGCTTCACCCTCGGGCCCGGGAAGAATTCTGGGACGATCTCCGACGGGTCCACGCCGAGGCGTCGATCACAACGCTGGTATTGACAAACGACCCGGACGAGGCACTCGCCCTGGCGAACCAACTGGCCGTGATGGACCTGGGACGGATCGTCCAGGTCGGCCAGACGCACGAGCTCTACAACCGGCCCAACGATGTATTCGTGGCGCGTCTCCTCGGTCCCACGAACTTGCTCCAGGGACAGGTTGAGAGCCAGGGGGTAGACTTGCGAGGTGAGGTCGTCGTCCGGACCCCGCTGGGCCGGCTCATCGGCCGGAGCGGACCCGGCACGCCCGGCCAGGGGGCTCCCGTCACGATCTCGATTCGACCGGACACCCTGGCGGTCGCGACGACCGTACCGTCCGGCTGGAACCGTTTCCCGGCGACCATCGAGGGGATCACGTTCCGGGGCGCCCTCCGGCAGATCCAGGCTCGGGGGCCGGGCGACTGGCCGGTCCTGGTCTCCGTCCTTCAGAGCCAGTCGCCCGGCCTGCGAGAGGGGCAGAGTCTCACGCTGTCCGTCCCCCCGGAGCATGTCGTGGTCCTCCCCGGGAAATTTGCTCTGGGAGTCGCATCAAGAGGGGCCGGCGCATCCGATCTCTCTTGAACAGCATGCCGCGAAGCCGAGGATCCGATCCCCCTCGCACGTCGCCGTCGGTGTCGGACGCCAGCCGCGCGCAAGCCGACCATCCAGGAGCTCCCGCGGCGAAGGCTGATGGTCCCAGATGGCGACCGCCATCACCGCGCCCAGTCAGCTCGTCTCGAATACGGCGAAGACGCGATCCGAGACCCGAACGACCACATCATGGTGGAATTCGTCCTGTATGATGACGTCGACGAACTCGGCGCGGGGGCTGCGAGCCATCGCCCAGGGTATGACCCCGTTCAAGGTCGCGAACTGACGTAATTCTTCGAGAATCCCATCGTTCGACATCGACGGTTCCCTCTTCTTACGAAAGAGATTCGGACAGGACTCGATCATTCCGGAAAACCGACGACCACCTTTCCGAAATGCGCACCGCTTTCCAGGTACTTGAGCGCGTCGACGGCTTGATCGAATGGAAAGACGCGGTCGACGACCGGCTGTAACCGGCTCGCTTCGATGGCGCGGAGCATGGATTCGAACATGCCGCGAGAGCCGACGAAGATGCCCTGGAGCCGGATGTTTTTCATCAGGATCGAGATTGGATTGAACTCCCCGCCGCCACTCAGGACACCGATCAAGGCGATGTAGCCCCCCATCCGCGCGGCACGGAGGGACTTCGGCAGTGTCCCGGCGCCACCCACCTCGACGATCAGGTCAACCCCCTGGCCGCCCGTGAGTTCCCGGACACGCTTATCCCAGTCGGGGTTCTGCTTGTAGTTGATCCCCTCCGACGCACCCATGCCGCGGACGCGTTTCAGTTTTTCGTCGCTGCTGGATGTCGCGATGACGGTCGCGCCGGCCAGCTTCGCGAACTGGAGCGCGAAGAGCGAGACGCCGCCGGTCCCCTGGATCAGGACGGTATCACCCGGCTTGATGCCGCCGGTCTCGACCAGGGCGTTCCAGGCCGTGACCGCCGCGCACGGCAAGGTCGCTGCCTCTTCGAAGCGGAGATGCGCGGGGATGGTGAGGAGCCCATCCTCGGGGAGGACCACCTCCTGCGCCAGGACTCCAGGAGACTCCGCGCCGAGGGCGGAGCGGACTTTCGCCTCGTTCGATGGACCGTCCAGCCACCCCGGGGCGAAGCAAGCCACCACCCGGTCACCGGCCTTGAACCGTGTCGCGCCGTCGCCCGTCGCGACGACCTCCCCCGCGCCGTCGGACAGCGGGACGATCGGCAGCTTCAACCTCGGGTTGTAGACCCCCTTCGAGACCATCAGGTCCCGGTAATTGAGCGAGGCGGCGCGAAGTCGGACCAGGACCTGTCCCGGGCCGGGCTTCGGGCTTGGGACCTCTTCGCATCTGAGGGCCTCGGGCCCGCCAAACTCATGGAGACGATACGCCTTCATCACCGCTCCTTTCCGAGGATTTTCGAGAGTCCCCCGTGGTCCGATCCGCTAGCTCCATATTGCCCACCCCGTCGAGAATCGTCCACTCGGGAGCCGCTGAGGTGGCGGTGCGACGGTCGGGTTTCCTGGCCTGCCGGTCTGCCGCGACTTCCCGGCCGGCTTTGCCCGAAGCGTCAGTGAGGATCTTTGCCATTCGTCCGCAAGGACTTGCGGAAGACCTCGCTGACCCTTTGGGTTAGTGAGGGACGGAACCGCCCGTGTCAGGGCAGAGACGCTGTCTATCCTCTCCGGCCTCGGAACGATCCCAAGCGATAGCGATGCTGTCGAACCGAGCCCCTTTTGTGATAGGATGACGCGGAAATCCGGACCGCATTAGGGCGACGAGTCGGCGAAGGGGTCTCAGCGGGATGTTCGTATTGCGAGGGATTCGCTCCGTCACGAGGGGTATCCTGGGCCTGCTCGCGGTCGTTCCGGTCGCCGCACTCGTGCTGGCGGGTCCCTTCGACCGAGGGCCGGCTGGCGAGCCGCGGGTCTCGTTCTTTCCCATGGCATTGCTCGCCCTCGACCCGTTCGTCTGGACGTGTGCGCGCAATAGTCTGACGTTCGCGGTCTTGGTCACGGCGTTGTCCCTGGTCGCGGGCGTCGGCCTGGGCTGGTTCCTGGCCCGGCTGCGATTCTGGGGACAACCGGTCCTTCGGGCCTCGTCGGGATTGTTACCGGCCGCCTCGCCGGTCGTGCTGGCGCTGGGGCTCTTGGGCATCTGGGGAACTCCCGGGCCCTGGCCCTGGCCGATCTCATCGGGGAGAGCGGTCGAGGAGGGCGTCAGCCTGGAGACGTGGCCTGGCATACCCCTGTGGATCTTCTGGATCTGGTCGACTCTACCCGCGGCGGTGGCGATCGTCATGCTGTCGATCGCATCGGCCGTCGAGCGGATCGAGCCGGCGTGGGA
Organism: Isosphaeraceae bacterium; assembly: GCA_052148775.1. GTDB lineage: Bacteria > Planctomycetota > Planctomycetia > Isosphaerales > Isosphaeraceae > CAVZRC01. The sequence goes on from JBKQHM010000107.1 coordinate 2,979, forward strand.
GGATGCCTCGCAACTGGCCGGCGCGGGACGTTTCCGGTCCTGGCGACGCCTGATCTGGCCCATGATCCGGCCGGCCTCGGTGCGGGCGGCGGCCTTGATCTTTCCCATCGCCCTGGTCGAGCCGGGAGCGCCCCTGATCCTGGGCTTGCGCCGAACACTCGCCTTCCAGATCGTCGAGGCGGCCAGGCGGCCGGAACCGTTTCCTCGCATCGCCGTCTGGGCGATCGTGGCCGGGCTCATGGCCCTGGCCGGCGGGCTGCTACTCCTGAAATGGGGCGGCCCGTCGATTCTTGGCCGATCTACGATCGATAGGGGCGCCGGGAGCGGTCATCGACTCTCGCGGCGGGCGGGCATACCCATGGTGCTCGCCAGCCTGCTGACCCTGGTCGGAATGTCGGTACTTGGCTGGCTACCGGTCCTGGGCCTGTTCCGGATGATCCTTCACCGCGGCCCCGTACCATTCGCCAGCGATGATGGAGCGACCCGCCCCTTCGCGGAATTCATCGGAAAAGTCTGGGATCCACCGACACCGCAACTCGCCGCCAACTCCGTGTTGTTGGGCCTCGAGATCGCCACGGGAATCGTCATTCTCGGCTGGCTGGTGCGCCCGGACCTGCGCGGTCGGACGTCGCGGACCGACGGGCCAAACCTCGTTCGGCGGCTCGCCATGATGCCGCCACTCCTCCAGGGCGTCGGCATCATGGCGTTCCCCTGGCTGGCCGGCATGATCTCATCATGGCTCCGGTCCCATTCTCGCTTCACGGGTTCGGCCGACCGCGTCGCGGACCTGTCCCGAGCGCTCAGCCCGGAACGGAATCCGTGGATTCTCCTGGTCTTCGCGGTGGGCTTGACGATCGGCCTGAGATTGCTGCGGATGTGGCAATCGTCGGACGAGTCGGAATCGGTCGAGCTGCGCTCGGGCCTGGATGCGGCCTTGCTGGCGGGCGCCTCGCCGAGGCGTGCCCGCAATGTCGCTTGCTGGAGACCTGCCCGCTGGTTCGGCCGGTTTCTCCTGGTCACGTCCTTTGCGGCGACCTCACTGACCCCCGCCCTGCTCTTCACGCCATGGCTGGATGGACGGACGATCGCGCCGGCTCTCGTGGTCCTGGCGGACGGGCCGGATGTCGTACGAATCCAGGCGGCGTTCCTCGCCCTGTGTTTGCTGGCGGCGAACGTCGCAGCCCTCATCGCGGCTCGACTGACCTCGGCATGGCCGCGCGATGGGGAAACTGATTGGATATGGTGAGCTCAGGCTGCCGAGGCACCTTCGGGCTTGCCGGCATCGGTGGCCCCGTTCTTCATCTCGGCCATGGCGTCCTGGACGGTCTCCACCTTCTCGGCGACACGCCTGGCGACCTCGGCGTAGGACTCGCTGAAGGCCGCGCTCGCCCCCGCCATGGTCCCGGCGACGACCGGTCCGAACTTCTCTTTCAGCACCGGGAAGGCGGAACGGGCCGCGGCACCCACCGCGACGCCCGCCGCGAAGAAGACCAACTCGGATCGAGTTATCGGCATGGCAGTCGACTCCCGCCTCGGCTCGCTTCGGACGAAACGCCAACGGTTTCGCTCACTTCTGAATCGGCCGGATCGGCCGGGAAGTTGAGGTTTTCTTCCGGGATCGATCCGCTTTCGCCCCTTCCAGCGGTCCGGCAGCCGCCGCGAGGCTGCGAATGCCCTCGACGTGGGCTGATGCCGTCGCGTACACTACATCGACGTTTTTCAGATCGACCGAAGAGTGACGGAGGCGTGATTCGCACATTGAGATGGACATCGCCAAGCTGGGACTGGAAGACGGGACGGTCTTCACGGGGTGGGCATTCGGGGCGCGCGGCGAGATCGACGGCGAAGTCGTTTTCAACACGAGCATGACGGGTTATCAGGAGATCCTCACCGACCCGTCGTACCACGGCCAGATCGTGGCGATGACGTACCCGCAGATCGGCAATTACGGGGTCAACGACGAGGACGCCGAGAGCCGCCGTCCCTGGGTGCGCGGCTTCGTGGTCCGCGAGCTGAGCGGCCGGGTCAGCAATTTCCGGGCGGACAGCTCGCTCGAAAGTTACCTCGAACGCCACGGGATCATCGGCATCGAGGGGATCGACACCCGCGCCCTCGTGCGACTGACGCGCGAGCGAGGCGCGATGAAGGGCATCCTCTCGACGGTCGACCTCAATGACGACAGCCTCGTGGCCAAGGCCAAGGCCAGCCCGGGCCTGATCGGCCGCGACCTGACCCGCGAGGTGATGCCCGAGTCGGCGTCGACCTGGGATCTCGGCTTGAACACCTCATTTCACTTCAAGGCACCGGCGGGCAATCCCCTGGGATCCGACCCGTCATCGGACGCGGGGAATCCCTCGGCGACGGCGTTGCTTCCCCACGTTGTCGCGCTCGATTTCGGCATGAAGTGGAACATCCCTCGCCACTTGGTCGATCTCGGCTGCACCGTGACGGTCGTACCCGGTTCCGCGACGGCCGAAGAGATCCTCGACCACAAACCCGACGGGATTTTCATCTCCAACGGGCCGGGCGATCCCGGGGCGCTCTCCGAAGCGACGGCCACCCTGCGCACGCTCATCCGGACCGCCGCCGGGTCGCGAGGCATCCCCATCTTCGGGATCTGCCTGGGTCACCAGCTCCTCGGCCAGGCGTTCGGGGCCCGGACGTTCAAGCTCAAGTTCGGCCACCGCGGCGCGAATCATCCCGTCCGGAACCAGCAAACCGGCAAAATCGAGATCACGACGCAGAACCACGGCTTCGCCGTCGATCCCGCGACGCTTCCGCCCGAAGTCGAGCCCAGCCACATCAACCTCAACGATCAGACCCTCGAGGGCCTCCGGCATACGCGATTGCCGATCTTCAGCGTCCAGTATCACCCGGAGGCCTCGGCCGGCCCCCACGATAGCGCTTATCTTTTCGACGAGTTCCGCCGGCTGATCTGGCAATCGAAAGGCGGGTGAACGGTCGGGGACGAGCCTCACGCAACGTCCCTGGGGACTCAAACGCAAGGGAATCCCTCGATGGCTCTGACCATCCGCCTGGCTGCCGAGGACGACGCCGAGCAGATCCTGGAAATCTATGCTCCCTTTTGTCGCGAGACTCCGGTCTCGTTCGAAACGCAACCGCCGACCGTCGACGAGATGGGTCGGCGGATTGCCAAGATCCTGAAATCGCATCCATGGCTGGTCTGCGAGGAATCCGGCCTGATCATGGGTTACGCCTATGCGAGCCCCCACCGCGAACGCGCCGCGTACGTGTGGTCGGTCGATGTCTCAGTCTACGTCCGGGAGGGACGCCGGCGCGGAGGGGTGGGTCGTGCGCTCTATACCTCGCTCTTCGCCCTGCTGAAACTCCAGGGCTTCTACAATGCCCTCGCCGGCACAACGATACCGAACCCGGGCAGCGTTGGCCTGCATCGGGCGTTGGGGTTCGAACCGGTCGGGACCTATCGGAAGATCGGCTTCAAGTGCGGGGCCTGGCACGACGTCGCCTGGTGGCAGCTCGCCTTGCAAGAGGCCGGTACCCAGCCCGAGCCGCCACGCGATTTCCAGGTCGTCCGCGAATCGGCGGCCTGGCACGAGGCGATTCAGGCCGGCTCGGTCCTTCTCGCTCGGGACCGCGATTGATAGCCGATGGCACCGAGCCCGTCGTCTCACCCCTCTCGTACGGAGAAATCAAACGTCCGAATCCAGTGGATCGGCCCACAATTCACGCCTTCGATACATCAGCGTTCGCAGGACATCCGCGGCCGATTGCGACACGGTCCTCCGGGGCGACACCGACAACGGTCGTATCGATCGTCCTTCAGATTCCTTCGGCATCTGCTCGATGGCGTCTTCTTGATCGGCTGTGAAGGCCGATGGGGGAGTGCCACGCGACTCGTAGCCGGGCTGAGACGCCAGCACTTGCATGACGAGACGATACACGCGGTCGTAATTCGCGTCAGGCTCCACGCGGATGACCAGTTCCAACGACCCTCTTTCGTCGATGTACGTCGGTCTCTCGATCTTGACCCCGTCGGCCTTGTGGATCAACCATCGCGACCAGTCCCCGGTGAATTTCAGCCCGGTGAACGCCTTCTCAATCGCGGCGGAGATCGATGTCGCCCTCCTCATCAACCACCGGGCATGACGCGGACTTTCCGGCCTCCATGGTTGGCGTGGATGGCTCATCAGACGTCCCTCGCGGTCGACACACCAGCGAGGAGGGTCGCGACCGGGGTCCCGATCATCGACGAGAAAGACCAGGCGCATGCTCCGCCGCTGAGGATCGGCTTCCAGGGCGGCGGGCATGCTACGGAATGACATCGTTTGTCGTCTGGGCTGATCGAGAAGTTCCACGGCTGGTTCAGGCCGGCTTCCCATGGTTCACCCCTATCGGCGACTCCGAGACATCAAGGCAGTTCCGAACATGCGAGGGAGTCGCTCGGCCGCTGCCTTCGTGTGACCTGTCATATCGATCCTACTTCAATCGATCCAGTCCGGGAAGCGGGGAGGATTCTCCCTACCGTCCTCGAACCCGCGCAGTCCGTCCGGGGATCGCAGGCTCGACGACCTCGAAATCCTTGCCCTTGACCCGCCGGAGGTCATCGAGGCCCTGGATTCGGCTGTCGGGGGCGACGGAGAGCCGCCAGTCGCCGCCGTTATCCGCGACGAACATCCCGTGTTTCTTCAAGCCCTTGAGGATCGCCCGGGCGTGCGGCGAGAAGCCGGAGATGTCGAAGTCCTGGCGGAGGCGAAACCGCTCCCCCATCCTTGGAAGGTTCTCGTCGGTCTTCCGGCTCGCCTGGTGAGTTGCCGGGTAGACATACGCCCGGCGCGAGTTCCGGATCGTGAACCGCATGGCGTGGTCGACCATGCCCCGCTCGACCTCGTCATATCGAATCACGGCCGGGAAGATCGGCAGGCCGGCGGCGTCGGTCGAGGTCCAGCCGTCCGGGCGGAGCTTGTTCGAGTTCAGGTCGAAGATCGACGATTGGGTCGCGGTCCAGCCTGCGGCCGTCTTGCGACCCTGGTAGAACTCGAAGAGCATGCCCTTGGTCGGATCGACGACCAGCATGTGCCGGTCGCCCTCGCCTTCGCGCTGGATCCGATCCAGCGGGACGCCGTCGATCGGCCACCCTTCGATCGGCGCGTTATCCGGGACCGGGAAGGGCCCGGGGTCGGACTCGTCCGGATAACCGGTGATCTTGACCGGCACGCGATTCTGGTCAGGCGGGACCAGGATGAACCCCATGTCCAGGTTGTAGGCCAGGTTCTTCTCCGCCCCGACCGAGCCGACCAGCTTCTTCGAGTTGGGATGAATGGGCCGCTTCGAGATGTCTTCGTTCCATGGGTTGTCCGGCGGGAAGACCTGAAGGGCCTCCAGAATTCGATCCGCCTCCGGGGTGTTGAACATCAACGGCCGGGTGATCTCGGGCATACGAGGGCGCTCGCGCCCGGCGGATTGGGTGCGTCGGAGATTCCTTTCCTGCTCGCGGCCAATGGTCTCACGGCCGCCGAGACCGATCACGACCAGCGTCACAATCATCCCGCAAAAGATGGCTTTACGTCCCCACCTCATGGCTCGACTCCTCAACGATGGCTATCATGACCGGACCCGGACCGATGATCGACCCGTGCCGTACGTTCGTCAAGGAGTAACCCACCGTGTCGCCGTTTTCTCGACGTCGTTTCCTCGATCTCGCACTGGCGGCTCCGACTGGCCTGGCGATGGCATCGGCAACCGCCGCCCCTCCAGGCGCCGGTGACAGCCCGACGGACGTCCATCAGCAACTCCTCGATCTGGCCGGTCGCCAGGAAGAGCGACGGCGCGCCCGATTCGACGCCGTCGCGTCCAAGGCCGATCTGGAGGCGCTCCAGACGTCGCTCCGCAAGACGTTCCTCAACCTGCTCGATGGCTTTCCCGAGAAGACCGCTGTTCCACCGGTCAAAGTCACCGGGACGATCGAAGCCGACAATTACGTCGTCGAGAAGCTGGTCTACGAGAGTTTCCCCGGCTATTACGTCTCGGCCCTGCTCTACCGGCCTAGGACGATCGCGGGCCAACTGCCGGGGGTGCTCAGTCCGTGCGGCCATTCGACGAACGGCAAGGCGGCAGGCGCCTACCAGATCTTGCACATCAATCTTGCGAAGCGCGGATATGTCGTCCTGACTTACGACCCGGTCGGCCAGGGGGAACGGAGCCAGTTCTGGGATCCGAAGCGAGGCCGGTCCCGGTTCAACCTGGGCTGCGGCGAGCACGCCGTGCTGGGGAATCCGCTGTATCTGCTCGGCTCCAGCCTGGCCCGATACCGGATCTGGGACGGGATCAGGGGACTCGATTATCTCGCCTCCCGGCCTGAGGTGGATCCCTCCCGCATCGGATGCGTGGGCAACTCGGGCGGCGGGACGCTCACGGCCTACATTGCCGCCCTCGACTCGAGAGTATCGGTCGCCGCGATCTGCTGCTATATCACGACACTACGGCGCCGGATGGGCAACCGCATCCAGGAGGATCCGTCCGCGGACCCCGAACAGGACATCTTCGGCTTCGTCGGCGAGGGGATCGACCATGCGGGGCTCCTCGCCCTCCTCGTGCCTCGGCCTACACTCGTCGGCACGGCAAGATTCGACTTCTTCCCACTTGCCGGAGCGAAAGAGACCTTCGCGGAGGCGAAGCGACTCTACGAGGTCGCCGGCGCCGGCGACCGGATCGCCCGGGCCGAAGCGGCCGAGCGGCACGGTCTGACGCTCCCGCTCCGAACGTCCGTCTACGAATGGTTCGACCGATGGCTCGCAGGCCGTAAGGATGGGGGGCCGATCACGGAGGTGCCCGTCAAGCCACGGCCCGACAACGAACTCCTCGTCTGCCCCGACGGTCAGGTCAATGCCTCATTCCGATCGCGACCGCTCCTGCCGATGGCCTGGGAGCAATTCGAACGAAAGCCCAAGCCCGCTCGAAGCCCTTTGAAAGACCTGCTCGGCCTCGATCCGGACCAGGCGAATCCGCTCGTCTCCGAGATCGCGGGTGCGACCAGGTCGGGTCAGACGGCCGTCGTGTTGATCAACGGCAACGAGTCGCGCGACTGGCGTGAGGAGACTGCGTTGCTCAAGGCCATCCAGGGCCGTGGCCATGCGGTCATCGTGGTCGATCCCCGCGGCGTGGGCCGGTCACGACCCGCGGTTTTCCATCAGGCACGCAAGTACGCCGATCCGCTCAGCGGAGTCGAGGAGAACATCGCCTACAACGCGTTTCTCGTGGGCAAGTCGCTCCTGGGGATGCGCGTGGCGGATGTGCTGAAAGCGACGGAACGGCTCGTGACCGAGGGGAAGCCGCGCCGGGTGATCGTCTGCGGGCGTCGCGATGCCGCGCTCGTCGCCTGCCTGGCCGCTGCCGTCGAGCTGGCCATCGATCGCGTCGCCTGCGAGGAATTGCTTCTCAGCTTCCGGTCATTGTTCTCGGCCGAGGGGTTTCCCTTCAACGCCGCCAGCATACTGCCTGGCCTGCTGCAGAAATATGGAGACGTTGCCGACATCCTGTCCCAGATTGCACCCAGGAAGGTCCTGGTCGCGTCGGGCGAGGGAGGAAATGCGGAGCCCATTCCGGGGGTCACGATCGTCGGGGGGCGATTCGCCGCCGAGCCGCGCGTCCTCATCGATTGGATCGAAGGTTGAGGGACCGCGGCGTCTCCCTCTCATCTCGCACGCTTCCAGACCTGACTCCATTCGTTGTCGAGACCGAGCTGAGTATAAGTGTCACCCTCGACTTTGATCGTAAACTTGTGCGTCTTCTTGATGAGGTTCGCCGTATTCTCGGTGGCATACTCGACGGTCTCCGTGTACTGGTCGCCATCGAGTTTGAAGGTCCCCCCGTGATGGTATAGGACCGCGCCCGTCTTCGGGTCGGCCTGGGTGATCGCCCAATGACGGCCGCCGAAGAACTTGTACATGGCGCCGGCTTGCGGCGGTTGGCCGATCTCTCCCGGTTTCCCGGCCAGTATCCACGCTCCCATCAGTTCCTTGCCGATCTCCGGCGATTTTGTCTTGGCGTCGGCGACCTGGGGATCGACGCGAGCCGATGCCGCTTCCGGTGCCTCGCGTCGGTAGACATCGAGGGTCTCGCCCCCTTTGGCCTCGCCGAACCCAGAGGGACGGTCCCCGCTGATCGCCCGGAAGCAAATCGTGAGCGTATCACCCTCCAGATGATAGATCCCCGGACAGACCTTGGGGGCACGGGCGGATTCCGGGAAGAAGTCGATCTCCCCAGGGCTCTTTGTTGGGTTGATGAGGACACGGTTGCGGATGCCTCCGCCGCCAATGCTGTTCCATTCGAAGAGGAAACGGGCGGCGCCGGCCGGGATATCGTCCGGGGTGCTTTCTCGGTCGTTCTTGACCTCCATCCTCATTGTGAGGTCGTTCTTGCGGCCGTCGTTGGAGATGAGGACCCAATGGCCGAGGATTTTCTCCAGGTCTGTCCTGGGATCGCCGACCTCGCCTTGCGATCGATCGATGATCGCCGCGGGTGACTGCGCCTCGTTTCCGATCGCCGGGAGGCTCCGGACGCCGATCGAGGCAAGACCCAGGAACAACAAGATTGCTGCACTCGCGACCATCCTTCTCATGATCATCCCCCTCAATACCCCGTTCACCAGGATCACGACCGACGCAGGGGCCCGCGTGGTCGCGGCCGTTGCGATTCCGAGACGAATCATGTCATTCTGAATACCGGGAAGTAGCGAACCGATCGCGGGAGTCATCGGGGACCTGACCGCGAGCAGTCCCGCGGGACAGGGGACGCCGCGCCGCGTCAACCGATCGCGCAGTCTCTCCCGTGCCCGCGCCAACCGGCTCTTGACCGTGCCTACGGGACATCCCAGGCGCCGAGCCGCCTCTTCGTAAGTCCGGCCTTCCAGGTCGCAGAGTACCACAGGCATGCGGTAGCGGTCTGGCAGCCGGTCGACCTCCTCGTGCAGGACCGCGGAAAGGTCGTCGCCCACGTCGAAAGCCCGCTTCGGTGCGCGCTCGGCCGCCTCGCGTTCAGCCCGCTCGCGCCGCTCGGCGTCGCGACGGGCGTGGGACGCGGCCCGGTAGGCGACGCGATGGAGCCAGGGGGCCAGGGAGTCGCGCACCCAGAGCGACCCGGCCTTCCGCACCAGGACGAGGAAAGTCGCCTGGAATGCGTCGCGCGCCGCGTGATCGTCGCGGAGGATGGATCGGCACGTGCTCAGCACGATCCCGCCATGCCGGTCGACCAGCGCCGCGAACGCCAGCTCGGCGGCCTCCCCATCGCGGAGCGCGAACCGCTCTAGCAACTGGCGGTCGGTCAGGCCCGTGAACGAGCCAGCCTGGAAGAGCGTGCGGAGAGAATCCTGGACGGTTCCTTGACGATGAGTTCTCACGTGGCCGGCCCCTCTCGGAGGTCATCGAACGCCTGATATGATGTAAAGCCACCGCGCGGTCCGAGTGTTCCACATTTTTCAGATAGCATCCTCATCGAGACCTGACGCGCCCTCCGCTTTACGGATCAGGCCGCGGGTCCCAGAGCAAGACCGAGGTATCGGCCATGCCGGTGGCGAGCATGGAACCATCGGGGGTGAACGCCAGGGCCGGAGTACCGATCATCGCAGTGGGGACGTTCCCGATCTCGCGGCCGTTGGCGAGATCGTGGAGCCGGATCGACCCGCGATCGCGGCCGGTGGTGCTAGCCAGGAACTTGCCATCGGGCGAGAAGGCTAGCGACCAGACCTCCGTGGGGCGGATCGGGATTCGCCGGCTCTCTTTCCCCGTCGCGACGTTAAGGATGACGAGGACGTCGCTGGGCTGGGGGTCGGCCTTCTCGGGCTCGCCGAGGAACACCGCCGGGCGTCGGTCATGAGGCCCGACCGCGATGGCGAGGGATCGATCGTCCGGCGAGACGGCCACGGCCTTGGCGTCCGGGAACTGGTAGAGTCCCTTCGCCTCGGCGAGATCGGCGACGTGGAGCCCCTTCCGAGGTTCGATCACCGCGACCTTCCCGCCGGCCGCGAACAGGACCCCCGAAGCGAACCGGTTGCCTTCGAAGAAAAGGAGTGTGTCATGCCCGAACGGTGCAAATCGCGGCTGTCGCGCCACGTCCTTTTTCCGATGGTCCTCGCGGCCCCAGGACCGGATCTTGCCGTCGCTCCAGCACGACACGATCGAGCCGTCCTGACCGGAGAACCCAACCGCGATCGGGAACGCCGGAGTACTATAGCCGTCGAGGAGGATCACCGGCTTGGCGCCTGTCGAGAGGTCCCAGAGGAAGAGCCAGTTGTGATCCCGGGCGGCGGCGAGCAAGAGCTTGCCGTCGGGCGACAAGGCAAACGCCTGCGGCTTGCCGGCCAGGCCCATAACCTTCTTCCGCTGCCTGCTGGCGACGTCCCAGAGTTGCACCGTCCGATCGTCGCCCCCGCTGATGAGCGTCTTCCCATCGTCGGTGAACCGCAGGACATTCACGCGATCCTGGTGGGCCTCGGCCGGCGCGGCGATCCGGTCGCGGAAGGTCGTGACGTCCCAGTAATGCAAGACCGTCGAGCCCCCGTTTGCCGCGATCGTCGAGCCATCGGGAGCGAGCGCCCAGGCGTTCCCCGCGGGAGATGAGGGCTCGAAAGAACCGACGATGCGTTCTCCGACGAGGTCCCAGAACGAGAAGGTGCTCCCGTTGGACGCGGCGAGTATCCGCCCGTCGCCCGAGAAGGCGATGCGATTCCCGAAGAGGAAAACATTGCCGATGCGGCGACCAGACGAGACCTCCCAAAGTTCCGGCCCGATCGCGCCGGAGGCCGCGATCAGGCCCTCATCGGTCGAGAACGCGATGTTTTCGACCCCCACGTGCTCCGGGATCACGCGCAGCTTCTCCCGCCCGGTCACGTCGATGATATCGACCTGGTGGTCCTCCCCGAATCGTTCCCCTCCCGCGCTGAGGACCGCGAGCCGCTTCCCCGACGGCGCGAAGGCGATCCGCTTCATCCTGCGTCGCCCGACGAACGACCTGGCCCGTTCGTCCCCGGTCCGGATGTCCCGCAGTCGCAAGATGCCGCCAGTCGTCCCGACGGCGAGAATCTGGCCGTCGGGGGAGAATTCCAGGACGCTGACGTTGTCCTGCTCGCCCCACGGCCCCCGTATCACCCGTCGGCCGGTCTCCATCTCGAGGATGACCACATCGATCAGGAATCGAACGGTCTCGGGGTCGAACCAGTATCTCGCCACCGCGACCCGCTTGTCGTCGGACGAAGGCGCGAAGACGCGCAGGTCTCCGGTCCCGACGTCGATCCGTCGCAAGAACCGGCCATCGCGAGCGTCCCAGACCCTGAGATACGGGTCTTCTCCGTCGGTGAGGAGGAACCGGCCCTTGGGCGAGTAGGCGATTCTCCGGATCGGCGTCTCCTGGCGATGCCGGACGGTGCCGAACCGCACGAGGGCCCTGGGCGGTAAGGGATCGCCGTAAAGATCGAGATGCGCAGGGGTTCTGTCGGGAGACTCCTTCAACGACGACGATCGCCCCCGATCCTCCGGCGCACCTTGCCTCGCCCTCAGCGGCTCAGGCAATCCCGCAAGGGCCATGCTCATCGTGGCCAGCCCGATCATCCGGAACGTGGCGCGCGTCACGTTCGTGCTCCTCAAGCGATCGAAATGGATGGATCTCGCGCCCTCATGCTAAATCCCCGCCCGCCCGATGGCCAGGCCTTGCTATTGAGTCTCACCGAAAAAAATCGGACTGGAGTCTCCTATCTGTCGATGCAGGCTCTTCGTTCGCACCATCAGACCATGGTCGAGTGGATACAAGCCACGAGACATCTCACGCGAAGCCGAACGTACCGGTTCCCGCGTTCCTGAGCGATCCATTGGAAAGCCGATCCATCTTGACTGGTTTGACTGCTCGGCGCGATTGACGGCACGTTTCGCGGTCGTTACTCTGTAACTTTACCGCACCAAGTGACCGGATCGGTCGCTCTGAGCATCGGGAGAGAATGCGCCGTGGGTTCGACGTGTGTGGTGGGGCTTCAGTGGGGTGATGAGGCCAAGGGAAAGATTGTTGACCTGCTGTGCGACCAGCACGACGTCGTCGTGCGGTATCAGGGAGGGGCCAACGCCGGGCACACGGTCGTCGTGGAGGGAGTCACTTACAAGCTCTCGCTCGTGCCGACGGGGATCCTCCGGCCGGGGATCGATTGCGTCGTGGGCAACGGCGTGGTGATCCATCCCCCCGCGCTGCTCAAGGAGATCGACACGCTGACGGCGCAGGGCGTGGACGTCGGGCAGCGGCTCCACATCAGCGATCGCGCTCATGTCATCCTGCCCTACCACCTGTCCGAGGAGAGGCTGACCGAGGAATCGGCCTCGGAGGCCGACCATCTGGGCACAACCCGGCGCGGGATCGGCCCTTGCTATCGCGACAAGGTCGGTCGGGTCCATGGCGTCCGGGTGGCCGATCTCTACCACCCCGCGCATTTCCGAGAGCGGCTCGACCGGATCGTCGACTACAAGAACCGCCTGCTCGGGGCCATGCTCCCCGATTTCGTCCCGCTCGACACCAAGGCCATCGCCGAGGAATACCTGGGTTATGCCGAAAGGCTGAGTCCATTCGTCCGCGATTCCACGACCTGGTTGCACCGCGCCCTGGACCAGGGTCGGCGGCTTCTCTTCGAAGGAGCCCAGGGCTCGCTGCTCGACATCGACCACGGCAGCTATCCCTACGTGACCAGTTCCAACAGCAGCGCGTCGGGGATCGCGTCCGGCTCCGGAGTTCCGACTCGCCACATCGACCGCTGGATCGGCGTGATCAAGGCTTACACAACCCGTGTCGGAGGGGGCCCGTTCCCCACCGAACTGGATAATCCGACCGGCGAGCGGATCCGGCGAGTCGGCAAGGAGTTCGGGACGGTGACCGGACGCCCGCGCCGTTGCGGGTGGTTCGATGCGCTCGTGGTCCGCCACGCCGCCCGGGTCAGCGGCTCGACCGAGCTGGCGGTCATGCTCGTGGACGTCCTCAGCGGCATCCCCGAGTTGAACGTTGCGGTCGCCTACGAACTCGACGGCCGACGCATCACCGAGTTGCCAGCCGCGCTCCCCGACTTCGAGCGATGCCGCCCGATCTGTGAGACCCTCCCCGGTTGGACCGAAGATATCAGCGGCGTCCGGCAATGGTCCGACCTGCCGTTGCAAGCCAGGAACTACGTCGAATTCATTGCCAAGCAGGTGGGCGTCCCCGTGAAGATCGTCTCGGTGGGCCCCGATCGACGACAGACAATTCTCCTCCCTCGTTGATACGGCCGCGAACGACATGAAGAGGCGTACGGGAGGACCAATCCGACCGCGGGACGGAGCCGGCTCCTACAGGTCTTGTTGTAGGAGGGGGCCCGGTCCCCCGACTCTTGAGGGGTTCGGCCGACAGGCCGTATGAGGAAGAGCCATGGCGATCACCGAAGAAGGTTTGAGCCGCATCGCGACGGCCGGATTGAAGCGCGAACAGCTCCCCCGGCACGTCGCCATCATCATGGACGGCAATGGCCGATGGGCCCAGCGACGCGGCCTGCCGCGGATCATGGGGCACCGTAAGGGCATCCAGAGCGTACGCGCCGTGGTCGAGGAAGGCTGCCGGCTCGGGCTCGATCAGTTGACGCTTTATTGCCTCTCGGTGGAGAACTGGAAGAGGCCGCCGCGCGAGCTCACCTTCTTGATGCGATTGCTCCGCCATTTCCTGATCGTGGAGCGCAACGAGTTGATGGAGCAGAACGTCCGGCTCACCATGATCGGCCGTCGCGAGGGCTTGCCGGGCGACGTGCTCGATGAGTTCGAGCGCACGGCCGAGATGACCGCCTCGAACGACGGCATGACCCTGTGCCTGGCGGTCAACTACGGCGGCCGGACCGAGATCAGCGACGCGGCACGCCGGCTCGCCGAGGATGTGCAGGCCGGCCGGGTCGAGGCCGGACAGGTCGACGAATCGCTGTTCGCCTCGTATCTCAGCACGGCCGGGATGAACGATCCCGACCTCTTGATCCGCACCGCCGGCGAGATGCGGATCAGCAACTTCCTGCTCTGGCAAATCTCCTACGCCGAGTTGTGGATCACCCCGACGCTCTGGCCCGACTTCCGCGGTGACGACCTGCTCCTGGCCTGCCGCGATTTCGCCGCCCGCGAGCGCAAGTTCGGCGGCCTCCCCGCCATGGCGGCCGGGAACGCCGCCCGCTGACTCGAGGACGCCCCGCAGATCGCGTTCGATGACCATGCTTGCGATCGTGCGCGAGTCCCGGTAGCGTTATGGGGGAATTCCGCGCTCCCGTCGAAGCTTTGACATCCCGAACCTCCGGCTGATCCCTCGAATATGCTCTCCACTCGCCTCGTGTTTGGCCTGTCCATGGTCGCCGGATTGCTGCTGGCGCTCTGGATCGATGAATGGTTCGCGCCCTGGTTCCCCTTCTGGTTCCTGCTCTCCTCCACGGCGTTGATCGCCGCCGCCGTTGAGCTGAACGGGCTGCTGGAGGCGTCGAGCGTGCGGCCCTCGGCGAATTCCGTGATCGGCGGCGTGATGGCCATCGTGGTCGCCAACTGGGCCCCGCACCTCGCCGAAAACTATATGCCCGACGACCAGGTATCCGCCCTGTTTTATGACCCGGGACGCCCCCTGGATGTGCTGGCCTGGCCGTTCTTCGCATTTATCGCCGTGGTGATGACGACCTTCGTCGTGCAGAGCATCCAGTTCGCCAAGCCGGGCCGGACCATGGCCAAGATCTCCGGGACACTCCTCGTGATCGCCTACGTCGGCCTGCTGGGGAGCTTCACCATCCAGATGCGATGGTTCGAGGGACACCTTCAAGGACTCCTCGCGCTCGCATTCATGGTCTCGACGGCCAAGGGCGCCGACACCGGTGCCTACACCCTCGGACGACTTGCCGGTCGCCACAAACTCTGGCCCCAGATCAGCCCGAAGAAGACCGTCGAGGGAGCCGTCGGGGGCCTGATCGCCGGGGTCGGTGCCGCACTCATCGTCGCGGCGATCGCCCGATACTGGCTCCGGGTCCCGACCCTCGACTGGCCCAAGGCAGCCGCCTATGGGCTGATCGTCGCCGCGGTCGCACAGCTCGGCGACCTCATGGAGTCCATGATCAAGCGCGACTGCGAGCGCAAGGACGCTTCCCAGGCCGTACCCGGCTTCGGCGGCGTCCTCGACGTCATCGATTCCCTCATCTTCGCCGGACCGGTCGCCTATGGACTCTGGCTCTGGTTCGGTCCTTGATCGAGCGCTGAACGATTGGCTGAAGATCGCCGGACGGAGCCGGCTCCGACAACGGGAGACCAACGTTGCCCTTGTAGGAGCTAACTTTTACCGGAGGGGGCTCCATCCCGCGACCGGATCCAGCCCAAACCTTCGGCGCTCAAGAAATGCCCCGGCCGTCGACCCGCCGTGACAACCGGTCGATCCATAACTTGGCCGCACCGAATACCTAGCAGCATGGCTGAGTGATGAGATGCCGGGTATTCAGGGCGATGATGTTGCAATTTTCCTCGATTCGGTTCCATAATATAAAGGTAGAAAGAGCCGGCCTCATCCGGGTGGGGGACTCAAGGGGCAGTCGCGATGATGTCGCGGGCTTGTCTTGCCACGGAGGCCGGCGAAAGGGGAGGCATGCCGGAAGTCACCATCAGTCTGGAGGGACATGCCGAAGAGCTCGCCGTCTTCGGCAGTCGCGATCAATATCTCAGGCAGATCCGGGACGCCCTGGGAGTCAAGGTTCTGGCCCGGCACGGCGAGGTTCGCATCGAAGGGGACTCCGAGCGGATCGAGCAGGCTCGTCGGATCTTCGAGGGCCTTCGTTCTTTATTCAGGGTGCGCAAGTCGATCTCGTCGAGTGACGTCAGCGAGCTGATCGATTTGACACTCCAGGCCGAGGGATCCGACCAGCCCGGCGCGATCGAGATCCGCGAGGGCAGCCGGTCGGTCCGGCCGCGATCCGACGGACAGGCGCGTTATATTCGGGCCTTGCTCCAGAATGAGCTGGTCTTCTGCATCGGGCCTGCCGGGACGGGAAAGACCTACCTGGCGGTAGCGATGGCCATCTCGCTGCTCCGTCGCGGACGGATCAAGAAGATCGTGCTGGTCCGCCCGGCCGTCGAGGCCGGCGAACACCTGGGATTCTTGCCGGGCGACCTCGAGGCGAAGATCAATCCCTACCTCCGGCCCCTGCTCGATGCCCTCCATGACCTCTGGGATTACGACCAGATCCGCCGGTACATGGATAACGACCTGATCGAGATCGCCCCGCTGGCTTACATGCGCGGGCGGACGCTCAATGATGCAGTGGTCATCCTCGACGAGGGGCAGAACGCGACGGTGCCGCAGATGAAGATGTTCCTGACCCGCATGGGTCAGAACGCCCGGATCGTGGTCACCGGCGACATCACCCAGGTCGATCTCCCCCTCGAGACCCGGAACGGGCTGGCCGATGCCGTGGAACGGCTCGGCCACATTCCCGGCGTGTCGACCGTTCTGCTCGATCGCTCGGATATCGTCCGACACCCGCTCGTGCAGGCGATCGTGAATGCCTATGAGGAGAGCGAGGCCGGCTCGGGGCGCAGTGAAGCGGCCTACCGGCCCAACATCAATGCAACGGTTCCCCGGCCGGAGGATCTCCGACCGGCGGCATTTCCGATGCCGAGTCCTGCCAGTTCAACCGCCCCGGAGTGAGGCGACGCGGTGTTCACCGGTTCTCACACTCGAGGTCTTGATCGATCACAAGATCGCCACGAATGGGCCGGATTCATCGCCAATCCGGGGCTGTGTCGCCCCGGCGCACTCCTGCGTGGGATGGGGGCCATCCCCGGCCACGCCGATCTGAGACGAGGCCATGAGTATAGGCAAGCGTCGTCCGAAGCTCTCTCGGGCCCAACTCCGGCCCTCGGCGGCTACAGTCTCCCTGAAAATGGATCGCCAGGCCCGCCAGCGTACTCGCGCGGCACTCCTGGCCCTGGTGGCCGTCTCCCTGGCGGCGACCGCCATCATCGTCCACGGCTCAGGGCCGCCGTTCACCTACCGGATTGGCGAGCGTCCCGACCGCGAGCTCCGGGTGAACGTGGCGGAATTCCACATCCGCAACCAGACCAAGACCAGCAACGAGCGGCAGGCCGCGGCCGATCAGGTTGCTCCGGTGATGATCAACGATCCGGCGCCGATACGGGAACTGAGCGAACGCCTCGACGACCTGACCGTGACGATCGCCAAGGCGGCCCGATGGGACGACGTACGCGAGAGCGTGCGCACGACCTGGGGCCTGCGGCCCGACGCCTTCGTCGAGCTCAAGGCCGCCACCGATACTCCGGAGCGTCGGGACACGCTCAAGGTGCAGATCGCCGCGGCCTTCGGGCCGCTGATCCGAGACGGCGTGCTCGGCACCGGGACGCTGCCGGCCAACGAGGAATCGAGCCGGGCTTTGTCGATTCGCCTACGAGGCGAGCCCCTCTCGACCGCCCGCCTGGTCCCGCGCGAGCGGGTCGCCCCCGAACGGATGGCCAAGTCCGACGGGCCCGTCTACCAGGAATTCTGCAAGGCGTTCACCTCGCCCCGGATCGGCCAGATCCTCTTCGAACTGGTCGCCAATCGCCTCGACGCCACGCCGACCCTCACCTTCGAGGCCGAGTCCACCGCCTCGCTCCGCGAGGCGGCTCGGGCACGGGTTCAGGACCATTATGACACGTTCTCCCGCGGCGAGGTGCTCGTCGAACAGGGGCAGGTCATCGGCGAGGAGCAGTTAATCCTGCTCCGGCTGGAACACGACGCCGCGATCGCGAGCCTGGGCTTTCGCGATCGCGTGCGACGGGCCACCGGGATCCTGGCGCTGGTCGCGGCCCTGTTCGTCCTGACCGGCTATTACCTGTGTAGGCACGAGGGGCGCGCCATCCGGGAGCCCGGACGGATCGCCATGATCTGCGGCCTGGTCATCCTGGCGCTGGGCGTCGTCCGCGTCCTCGGGATGCAGACCTGGGACGCCGAGCTGGTCCCCGTCGCCATCGCTTCCATGATCATCGCGATCGCCTTCAACCCCAACTTCGCGCTGATGGTCACGTTCGCGCTCTCGGTCCTGACCTGCATCGCGCTGGGGACCGGTATCCCGCACTTCCTGGTGATCATGGGCGGGACCGCCGCGGGAGTGCTCACCCTGACCGAGGTCCGTACCCGAACCAAGCTGATCAAGGTCGGCGCCACGGCCTCGCTCACCTATTTCCTGCTGACCTGGGCCACCGGCTTCTGGCAAGACCAGCCGATGGACCTGGTCCGCAGCGACAGCTTCTGGCGTGCCGGCTGGGGCATGATGGCCGGCTTCTTTCTGGGCGGCAGCTTGCCGTTCCTGGAAGGGGCCCTGGGGATCGTCACGGGCATCAGCCTGCTGGAGCTTGGCGATAACACCCACCCCTTGCTCCAGGAACTGGTCCGCCGCGCGCCGGGCACCCACAACCACTCGATCACCGTGGGGGCGATCGCCGAGGCGGCGGCCGAGCGCATCGGCGCCGATTCCTTGCTCGTGCGCATCGGTGCCTATTTCCACGACATCGGCAAGATGCTCAAGCCCCACTATTTCGTGGAGAACCAGGTCGGCTCGATCAATCGACACGCCAAGCTCGCCCCGGCGATGAGCACGCTGATCATCATCGGCCACGTGAAGGACGGCGTCGACCTCGGCCGCCAGCATCACCTTCCCGAGCCGATCATCGACCTGATCGAGCAGCACCACGGTACCACACTGGTCGAGTATTTCTACTACGAGGCCAACCGACGGAATGGCAACAACCCCGACGCCTCATCCGTGCCGGAGAGCGCCTTCCGCTACCCCGGCCCCAAGCCCCAGACCAAGGAGGCGGCCATCCTGATGGTCGCCGACGCCGTCGAGAGCGCCAGCCGGACGCTCTCGGACCCCGCCCCGGCTCGGCTCGAGGGGCTGGTCAGCGACCTCATCGACAAGCGTCTTCGCGACGGCCAGTTCGACGAATGCGGCCTCACCCTCCTCGAGATCGCCGAGATCCGGGACTGCCTGATCAAGTCGCTGATCGGCATTTATCATGGGCGGGTCAAGTACCCCGAGCATCGGACGGCCTGACCCTTGGTTGACGCTCGTAGGTCAGGCTTGTCGGCCTGACGAGTCCTGAATGTCGGGCTGGAAAGCCTGACCTACTTTTTGTTGGCATCATCAGATAATGGATACGATCGAAGTCGAGATCAGCGATACTCAGGGGCACCTGCGCACCGACGCTTCTGAAGTCATCGAACTGGCACGCCGCGTGCTGATCGGAGAAGGCCGTCGGGACGCATCAATCTCGATCGCCCTGGTCGACCAGGTGTCCATCCACACACTCAACCGCGTTCACCTGAGCCACGATTGGCCCACTGACGTGATCAGCTTCACACTCTCGAATCCCGACGAGCCCACCCTGGTCGGTGAGCTGGTCGTATCCGCGGAGATGGCCGTCGCCACCGCCGCGGAGGATGGCGCCACGCCGCGCGATGAACTGGCGCTCTATATTGTCCACGGCTTGTTGCATCTCTGCGGCTATGACGACTCCAACGAGTCGGACGCCGCCGAGATGCGTCGGCGCGAGGACGAGATCCTGACCGACCTGGGATACTCCAACCCCTGGAGAGTGGGGAGCGCGGAGTCAGGAGCCGGGAGTGATCGGGGGGTTTGCCAGTGATCGGATTGAACCTGGCCGGAATCCTGGCAGTCGGCCTGCTCGTGCTGGCCTTGCATCTCTTCGCGATCGCCTTAACCAAGGCGCTCCGTTCGTATTCTCCGAGCCTCCTGGAGGAGCGTTGCGAGCAGCGGGGCCGTCCCGATCGTGCCGAGGCGGTGGCGCATCGCGATCAGAGGACCGAACGGAGTGCCGAAACATTGGCGGTCCTGACCGGACTGCTCCTTTCGGCCCTGGTCGGTATGGGCGTCTGCCTGTTCGAGACGCCGCCGCGAGTGGAATGGCTGCTCCTGATGGTGTTGGTCATCGGACTGCTGGGTTATGTCCTGGCGGGGGTGATCGGCAAGGTCTTCGCCGAGTCCATCATCGACACGACCTGGCCGGCGTCGGGCCTGATCCGCGCCCTGGCGCTCCCGCTGACGTTCGGACTCCGTCAGGTCGAGTGGCTCGTCGAATGGGCCGCCGGACG
This sequence comes from Isosphaeraceae bacterium, assembly GCA_052148775.1. Lineage (GTDB taxonomy): Bacteria > Planctomycetota > Planctomycetia > Isosphaerales > Isosphaeraceae > CAVZRC01. The sequence goes on from JBKQHM010000107.1 coordinate 23,124, forward strand.
ACTGGAGTCGCCCCATCGCCCCGCGAGCGTGGAAGTCGAGATCCCCAGCGAGGAGGAAGTCTCCGAGGATGACGAGCCGGAACTGCCCGAATCCGCCCGTGCGCTGCTCCAGCATGCCGTGGAACTGACCCGCACCGACGTCTCCGAGATCATGACGCCCAGGCCGATGATCGTGACCCTGCCCTCGACGGTCTCCGCCGAGTCCGCCGCGGCAACCTTCCGCCAGACCGGATTGAGCCGCATCCCGATCTTCGGCGCCAATCACGACGACATCGTGGGCATCCTCTACGTCAAGGACCTCTTCGCCCGCATGACCGAGGTCAAGACCCTGTCCGCGGTCAATCCGCGCAAGCTGGTGCGGCCCGCCTATTTCGTGCCGGAGACCAAGAACGCCTTCGAACTGCTGGAAGAACTCCGCACTCAGCGCCGACAGATCGCGATGGTCCTCGACGAATACGGCGGCGTGGCGGGACTCGTCACGCTGGAGGACATGCTCGAAGAGCTGGTCGGCACGATCGACGACGAACACGACATCCCCACCCCGGACGACCCGATTCGCGAGCTGGGCGAGTCGCGCTACGAGGTCGACGCGACCCTGCCGGTCGAGGCACTCAACGAGCGGCTGGGCCTGCACCTCCCCACCGACGCCGAATACCTCACCGTCGGCGGCCTGGCGTTCCACGCCCTGGGACGCGTTCCCGAGCCGGGCGATTCCTTCAGCGTCGACGGCGTTCTGTTCAATGTGGTCGAGGTCGCCGACCATCGCATCCGCCGGGTCCTCGTCGACCTCCAAGGGGCCGCGCCAGTGCGGACGGCGTCCTGATCGGAGCATGGGACAGTGGCCAGATAGGGATAGGCTCACGCCAAGGAAATCCGCGATCAACGCCAATGATTCAGAACATGCATGTTACTCAAAATCGGAATGCCGGACGACTCGAGCTTGGCGATCGCCGTTGCGATACCCTTCGGGGTCAGGTCGCGGGTGGGATCGTTATCGAAGTGAACGATCAGAATTCCCTGGTGGCCGCCTCCTGACGATATGACCAAGTCGTGAAGTAAGGTGAAGTCGCGCGCATTGCGCGTCAAGAGAGCTCGGCCGTTTCGGATCGCCCGGGTCAAATGGAGAGGATCCGGTGCTCCGGAAATCCCGAGGTCCGCCGGAATCGAGACATCATGGCCGGCATTGCGGAGCACTATGGAAAGCTGCCGGGAGGCCGAATCATCGTCGAGGTAGATCATCATGGCCCGACTCGAGCACCCGACGCGAGTGGCGGAGAGTCGACCAGGCCGCGGGTCTGGCTCTCCGCGAAGTCTTCCTCGCGTTCCCTCTGGAGCAGCGACGCATTGCGGAGGCAGTAGTGGATGGCTTCCCGTACCGTCTCAACCGGCACGTCGTAATCCTGGGCGACCTCATCGGGGGTCATGGGCTCCGGGCCGACCGTGGCGCGGAAGAGCGTCTCGACCCTCAGATTGCGACCTTTGACGAAATACTGCTGATATCCCGACCCCTCGCGCGGAGCCAGATGGATGTAGTCAATCGTCTCGGGCATGATGAACCTCCTACGATTACGATACACTCTGCGCGGGGTCACAGATAGATGGATGTCGCAGGGCCAGGTGGTTCGGGTATGGAGCGAATCTCCATGAAGCGACTCGACTTGGGCCGCTGAAAGGGCACGGAGATTCTACCTAGCCTGGATTCCCATGGAGGGGAAACCGGCTAACAAATTGGCTTGAAACTGATCGAGATTCCCCCTAAAATCCAGGTATTCCCTCACTGGCATCGTTATCGGCGCCCAAGAACTATAGATACCT
>JBKQHM010000108.1:0-18084 GCA_052148775.1 Isosphaeraceae bacterium
CCGGCACCTTCAGCTATACGCCAGCCGCCGGGACGGTCCTCGAGCCGGGCAACAACCAGGAGTTAGCCGTCACCTTCACGCCCACGGACACGACCGATTACAGCATTGCCACCGCCACGGCCACGATCAACGTGGATCAGGCCACCCCGACGATCACCTGGGCGAACCCGGCGGACATCACCTACGGGACGGCGCTCTCGGGCGCCCAGCTCGACGCGACGGCATCCTCGATCGTGGACGGCGTCGACGTCATCGTCGAGGGGACATTCAACTACAGCCCGGCGTCGGGGGCCGTCCTCCCGGTCGGCCAGCAGTCCCTCTCGGTCACCTTCACGCCCACGGACACCATCCATTATCACGACGCCACCGGCGCGACGACGATCCACGTTGACGAGGACCCGCCCACCATCGTGGCCGTCGCCTCGGTCCCCAACCTGACGACCATCGATTACTCCGTCACCGGTATGGCCGGACTGGAGTACATCGTGGAGTTCTACGCCGGCACCAGCCCGGGATCACCCACAGCCGAGATCCTCGGGACCACGCAAGTCATGCTGCCCTCGACAGGGACCACCCAGGGCACGGCGACGCAGAGCTTGACCGCGACGTTCAACCTGGCTACCGCGTTGCAAAATACTCAGGCGGTGACCGGGACGGTGAGTGACTCGAATGGAAACAACACCTCGCCACTCTCGACGACAGCCGTGACGCCGTCCCCTGCCCTACTGGTCACGAATGAGACCGACGAGCAGCAGGGCTCGGAAGTCGGCTCGCTACGGCAGGCGATCCTCGACGCAGATAATAGCCCACCGAAAGCCCAGCCGTCCGACGACATCATGTTCGACTTCACGTCGACCAGCTCGTACTCGATCAGCCCGACCGTCGTGCTACCGCCCATCACGGTCCCGGTGACCATCGAGGGGAACCCTCAGAGTGGAACGCCGGTCGTCACGCTCATCGGCGTCGGCCAGGAATTCGACGGCCTGATCCTGGGCGCCGGTTCGGGCGGTAGTTCGATCCAGGGGCTGGCCATCATCGGCTTCGATGCGGGTATCCACATCGAGTCGGACGACGATGTGATCTCGGGAGACGACCTGGGCACCACGCCGACCGGCACGGCGAAGGGCAACGCCATCGGTATCCTGGTTGATAACGCGAGCGGCAACACGATCGGCGGGACCACATCGTCGGCCGCCAACGTCATCGTCTCGAACACTTCGGCCGGTGTGTCGATCTCGGGGAGTTCGGCCACGGGCGACCTAGTCGCCGGCAATGACATCGGCACGAATTCCGCGAACGCCGCGGATCTCGGCAACGGCACGGGGATCATCATCGACGATGGGGCGTATTCCAACACGATCGGCGGCAGCACGGCCACTGCGAACACGATCGATAATAACACCTTGGCCGGCGTCTCTTTGAGCGGCACGACCATCGCGGGCAACCTGGTCGCCGGTAATGACATCGGCACGAGTTCCGCGGGTATTCTCGGCCTCGGCGACAGCATCGGCGTGGTCCTCGACAATACCTCGAACGATACGATCGGCGGGACCACGGCGGCCTCCGCCAACGTCATCGGGTCGAACACCGCGGCGGGTGTGTCGATCTCGGGGAGCTCGTCCACGGGCAACCTGGTCGCCGGTAATAATATCGGCACGAATTCCGCGGGCGCCACCGACCTCGGTAACGGCACGGGGATCGTCATCGACGATGGGGCGAATAGCAATGTCGTCGGCGGGACCACCGCCAATGTCATCAGCAGGAACAGTTCGGCAGGCGTGTCGATCAGCGGCACGACAACCACGGGCAACCTGGTGGCCGCCAACACCATCGAACAAAACGCCGAAGGTGTCATCATCGAAGGTGCCTCGCACAACACCATCGGCGGGTCCACGGCCAACGGCAACCTGATCGACTCCAACCAGACGGCCGGCGTGTCGATCGGCGGCACGACGATCATTGGCAACCTCGTGGCCGGTAACGACGTCGACCGTAACGCCGAAGGCGTCGTCATCGAAGGTGCCTCGGACAACACCATCGGCGGGTCCACGAGTACCGGCAACACGATCGAACGCAACACCTCGGTTGGCGTTTCAATCAGCGGTACGACAACCCCTGGTGGCTCGACAACCCAGGGCAATCTCGTGGCCGGTAACATGATCGAAGACGATGGGAATGGAGGCGTCGCGATCGAAGGTGCCTCGAACAATACCATCGGGGGGACAGCCACCGGCCAGGGGAATACGATTGTTTACGGCACGATGGCCCCAGGAGATGAGAACTTATTCGGTGTGGATGTGGTTTCCGGCTCCGACAACGACATCCGCCAGAACTTGATCTACGGCAACCCAGGCACGGGCATCCTGCTGTCGGGCTCCGAGGACATCCCGTATACGCCTTCGGGATTGTCCTACACGTCGGTCTCCAATTCGGTCTCGAACTCGGTCTCGAACTCCGTCTCCAATCGGACGACGATCGACTTCACGATCAGCGGCACTCCGGGTGACGTCTACGCCATCGATTTCTTCGCCAGCAGCGGCGAGCCGGGCGGCGGACCGGCGTCGTTCGACCTGGGCAGCTCGTCGGTCACGCTGACCGCGTCCTCGCTCAGCGCCACGACGACGTTCGATCAAACGCTCGCCAGTGGCCAGGACGTCACGGCGACGGCGACCGGCCCGGACGGCACCTCGGAGTTCGCGACCCCCGTCCCCTTCAGCTCTCCTTATACGGTGAGCAACGGCAATGATAGCGGAATCGGCTCGCTCCGTCAGGCGATCGACGATGCCAACGACGGTGGCAACCCGACCATCACGTTCACGCTCCCCGCGCCGTATCGGATCACCCCGACCTCACCGCTGCCGCCGATCACGAATCAGGTGGTCATCGACGGCACGAAGCTGGATAACTACGCCTTCGGTTCGACCATGGTCCAACTCGACGGCGGCTTGAGCGGCGTCGGGGACGGCCTGACGCTCGGCCCCGGTTCGGACTTCAGCACGATCGAGGGCCTGGACATCGTCGGGTTCCTGGATGGCGCGGGCATCCACGTGGAATCGGCCCACGACACCGTCGAGAGCAACGTTCTCGGCGTCACGACCGCCGGAACGAAGGGGGCGAACCAGATCGGTGTCTGGGTTGATGGCACGAGTGGCAATGTGATCGGTGGCACCCTCTCGTCCGCCGCCAACGTGATCGGATTCAATACGCTGGCGGGTGTGGTGATATCGGGGATCTCGGCCACGGGCAACCGGGTCGCCGGCAACTTCATCGGGACCGACGCCGCCGCCGGCAATCTCGGCAACTCCATAGGCGTCCTCATCGACGACTCGGCATCAGGTAACCACATCGGCGGGACGGTGAGCGGCGCACGGAATGTCATCTCGGACAACGGGTCCGACGGCATCTTGATCGAGACGTCGAACAACTGTGTCGAGGGCGACTACATCGGCACCGACCCCTCCGGCGAAAACGCCCTCGGCAACGAAGTGGGCATCGCGATCGACTCGGCCAGCGGCAACACCATCGGCGGAACGCTGCCCGGCGCCCGCAACGTCATTTCGGGGAACACGTCGAGTGGGATCAGTATCTCAGGCTCGACGGGCAACTCGGTGAGCGGCAATTACATCGGCACCGACTATCTGGGCAATTCGCCCGTGGGTAACGGGACCGGCATCACGATCAGCTCCTCCTCGGACAACATGATCGGCGGCACGTCGAGCGGCGACCGGAATATCATCTCCGGCAACACGGCGTATGCCATCCACATCGAACTCCGCGATGCCACGCAGAACCTCGTCGTCGGCAACTGGATCGGCATCAAGGCGCAGGGCAGCGGCGTGGTGCTGCCGCTCCTGCCCCCACCCCCGCCCCAATGGACGCACCAGCCTCCCGTCGGCATCTTCATCGATGACGCGCCCTCCAACACCATCGGCGAGATCGGGGCCGACAACGTCATCGCGGGGTTCAGCATGGGGATCGAGATCTCGGGATCCGATGCGGTTTCCAACGCGATCCAGGGCAACCTGATCGGCACCGACCCCAAGCTGGGCGTCGGGGCCGAGCAGATCGGAATCGGCATCTACCTCGACGACGTCTCCCGGAACACCGTGGGCGGGACGATCTCGGGCGGCACGGCCTTGGGGCCGAGCAACGTGATCTTCGGTTACCAAGATTACGGGATCAACATCTATGGACCGCTGGCTACCGACAACGTCATCCAGGGCAACCAGATCGGAGAGGCGGGGGTGAATCACCAGCTCGCCGGGATCGCCATCGAGGACGCCTCGACGAACACCATCGGGGGCTCGACGTGGGCGGCCGCCAACACGATCTCGGGAAATACCGATGCCGGCGTGTACGTCTTCGGGCAAGGCACCTCAGCCTTGAAAAACTCCATCTCCGACAACCGGTTCAAGGACGATGTCTACGGCATCCTGCTCTACAACGCCGGCGACAACGGCGAATACGCGCAGCTCGAGAAGCAGAATCGATTCCAGCACAGCCATATCGCCGACGTCCGCGAGTTCACGGGCCCCGTGACATCGAGCGACACCTCGACGCCCGCCCTACCATCGAAGGGCCATCACAACAAGCGAACCCGCAAAGCCCTTGAAAGTGAGTCGCGGCTGCGTGTCCGGCGCACGGACCGGCATCCGGCTCTCCGGCCGGCGAAAGCATCCGCCTCGACGGCCCAAACCGGCGAGACTCGCCATCCTCACGAGGCGGCATCGGCGAACGGGCCCGATCTTCGTCCGACCGACCGGAGTCAGGCCATCTCGAACGCGGCCATCCCCCATGGCCCGCTGGCCCACAAGGCTTCAGCCGGCGCTCAACCATCTGACCTTCCGGATCGCGCTGATCGACGACCGGCTCGAGCCTGGCCACGAGTTCGAGAGGAAATCGGCGACAACAGCACTCATCGATGAACCCTCCGGTGACTCCTGACCCCCACTCCAGGTCGCGCGCCCTGGTTTGCTGCGCGCAAATTCCAATTTTTCCAGGATTTTTTATCTGCTTTCGTGGTCGAGAGTTCGGGAGACAAACGGCCCGAATCCGCGATAGGTGCATTCATGAAATTTCAAAATGGCGCCATTCTAACAGTATCCAATTCGTGCGCAATCGATTCCCGATGAGGTGGGGGTTATGACAAGCTGTCCGTTCGAAGATCAATCGGGCAAGTCGAGTCGTCCACGGCCGCGAGCGACCCGCCTCGTCCGGACCGTTCATGGCCGCGACGCCAACTCCCGACCGTCCCCGGAGATCGGGAACGGCGACCCGTCGAAATGTTGCACAGGAGTGCAAACCAGCGCAATGCCCGTGGTGCGATCTCCCCTCAAATTCGGGACGTCTGCTCGCGTGCTCCCTCATCGCGTTCCCGCTTCCGCAAGGTCCAGGCGATTCCCATCAGGGCGATCCACCACGATAGGCCATAAATCAGGTTTTCCTCATTCCGGAACTGCACCATCAACAGGGCCGTGAAATACATCTGGACGGCCGGGATGAAGAACCGGGGGGTGAACAGCCAGGCCAGCGCGGCGAAGAAGAAAGTGCTCAAGGTCCCCCAGGCCGGCTTGTACCACCGGGATTCCCAGCCCGTCAGCGCGTTGAGCATCACCAGGTTGAAGGAAAGGATCAGGAAGGTCCCCCACAGCCGGGTCACGACTCCGATCGCCGGCGAGGACGCGAACCATCGCCGACCGGCGATCGCCCGCAACGCCACCAGGACCGCGACCAGCTCCACGCCCCATAAGAGCACGAGCCGGGGGTCCCGCTGCATGCCCGGGTCATAGAGCGCCTGACAGCCCGCGAAAATCCCGAGATGAATCCATGCCACGGCCGCCATCGCCCGCGACCATCGGCCTCCCCCGCGCACGATCGCCTGGTCCAGATCCTGGCGCAGCAAGCCCCGCCAGGCCGTCGGATTCGTCACGATCATCGAGACCCGGGCATCTGGCCGATCATCCACCTCCGCCAATGACTCGATCATCATCCTCACCTCGACAACCTGCTTCCGTGCCGATGTCCGATCCCTTCCCGCCTCACCACACTTTCAATCTCGGCTTTTCACCCCGTCCAACGCCGCAGAGAAAGGGTGCGGAATTCGACCCTCCTCTCCATGGTACTGTGCCCAAGTCTACCATATCGCTTGGTAGTTTGAGTTGGCTGGCGAGTTTGGGTAGAAACTTTGAGAGGATGACGGGGGTGCTTGCTCATTGCAAGAGATGAAACAATCTGGCAAGCTTTCTCTTTGTCATCTTGTGCGTCATGTCTCATTAATGAGCGATGCCTTCTCTCCATTCTCCCGGTCGGAATCCATCCTGGATGTCGCTGATCTAGGATGGCTTGTAGGCATTGCGCGATTTTGTGATTGGATGTCTCGGTCGGAGTGTTCGGAAAGACGTGGTGGATGCACAAAGCGCGATGTGCAACGTCCCGTTCCGAATCATCAGCGCATCGTGGGGACCGAAGAGCTAAACGTGATTTGCAAGATGCATCGGCCACGTCTGGGAGTGCATGTCTCCCGCAGTCCATCGGGTCAATCTCAATGGGGTTGACGGGGCATGGGTGTGGGCTTTGTGGAGTGGATTCGAAGACTCCGGTCATTCCCGACCGGGAGACGGGAGTCGATTCCCGCGTGACGAAAATGGCGGAGAGCCGCCTGATTGCGGGAGGCGTGAAAGCGGACGGATCGTTGAGGAGAGCGCGTCGATGTCGGAATCGGGAACGCAATCGGCGGGAGTGCCGGCCGGCGCGGGCACGCCTGGCGTCCAGTTGGGCGATTTCCGGATCATCCGCGAGGTGGGTCGGGGCGGGATGGGCGTGGTCTACGAGGCCGAGCAGATCTCGCTCGGGCGGCACATCGCGCTGAAGGTCCTGGCCCGGCAAGGTCTGGCGGGATCGTCGCACCTCCAACGGTTCCTCTTCGAGGCCCGAGCCGCGGCCCGGCTGCACCATTCCAACATCGTGCCGGTCTTCGGCATCGGCGAGCAGGACGGGGTGCACTACTATGCGATGCAGTTCATCCACGGCCGGGGGCTGGACGTGGTCTTCGCGGAGCTGCGTGCCGGGGCCAGCGATTCCGCCTCGATCGTCTTGACGGCGAGCGCCGAGCCGCTGACCGCGCAGTTCTCCGGGGTCTCGAGGTCGGGAGTCGCGCCCGCGACCGATCCTCCGCGCGGCGAGGCCGAGCCCGGTGCGGGCGGCGAGACCGTGACCGCCGGCACCATCATGAGGGCGTCGGCGGGCCGGTCGCGCCTCCCCTATTATCGGGCGGTGGCCCGGGTCGGAGCCGATGTGGCCGAGGCGCTGGCCTACGCCCACTCGCAGGGGATCCTCCATCGGGACATCAAGCCGTCGAACCTGCTCCTGGACGTCGACGGCACGGTCTGGGTGACCGATTTCGGCCTGGCCAAGGCCGCGGAGGCCGACGTCCTGACCGATTCCGGCGACCTGGTGGGGACGCTTCGCTACATGGCGCCCGAACGGTTCGAGGGCTGGTCCAACCCGAGGAGCGATATCTACTCGCTCGGCGCAACCCTCTACGAGCTGCTCACGCTCAACCCGCTGTTCGACGAGCCGAACCAGGTCCGGCTGATGAAGATGGTGGCCCACGAGGCGCCGGCGGCCCCGCGCAAGCTCGATCCCGGCATCCCGCGCGACCTGGAGACGATCGTCCTGAAGGCGATCGGCAAGGACCCGGAACAGCGATACGGCTCGGCCGAGCAGATGGCCGAGGACCTGCGGCGGTTCCTCTCCGACCGGCCGATCCTGGCGCGTCGGACCGGCGGGATGGAGCGCCTCTGGCGATGGAGCCGACGCAACCCGGCGCTGGCCGGCTCGATCATCTCGCTGTTCGTTTTCCTGTTCATCGGCTGCGCCGGGATGACCGTGCTCTGGCGAGTCGCCGAGGACCAGCGCAGCCGCGCCGACGAACTCCTCGAGCTCTCGCAACAACGATGGCTCGCCACCCTGAAGCATCAGGGCGAGGCCCAGAGCCAGCGCGCCCGGGCCGAGGCCAGTTTCGCCAAGGCCCGCGCGGCGGTCGACGAGCTCCTGACCCAGGTCAGCGAGAGCCAGCTCCTGAACGTGCCGGGGCTCCAGCCACTGCGGCGCGACCTGCTCCGATCCGCCTTGAACTACTACGAGGACTTCGTCCGCCAGCGCGGCGACGACCCGACGCTCAAGGCCGTACTGGCCGCCGGCCGGCTCCGGCTCGCCAAGATCCAGCACGAGCTGGGCGCGCGGCCCCAATCCGACCAGACCATGCGACAGGCGCTGGCCACGCACGAGCTCGCCCTGCGCGACCGGCCGACGGATCCCGGCCTTCGCGACGGCGTGGCCCAGTGCTGCGTCCACCTGGGTCTCGGTGCTCTCGACCGGCTCCATCCGACGATGCCCGCCGACGAGGCGCTCCGGCTCTTCGATCGGGCCATCGCCGTCTGGGAGGAGCTCCGTCAGGGCGAGCCGACGAATGCTGCTTACCTCGGCGAGCTGGCCAATGCCTACAACCTCGTCGCCGTCCTGCACAACCAGCACGACCGGACGGCCGAGACCCTGGAGGCCCACCGCAAGGCCCTGGCCCTCCGGCAGGCGCGAGTCGAGGCCAACCCCGAGGATCCCGCGGCCCAGAACGACCTGGCATCGACGTTGAACAACCTCGGCACGCTGGTCGATGGCGCCACCTACGAGAGCCTCGACAAGCTGACCCTGTTCCGCCGGTCGGCCGAGCACGGTCGGATCGCCCACGCGCGGGCGCCCCAGGTGATCCGATTCGGCCGGTTCCTCGTGGTCGTGCTCCGCAACGTCGCGGTGACCGAGCGCCAGTTGGGTCATTCCGAGGCCGCGATGCGGGCCTTCGAGGAATCGCTGGAGGTCTCGCGCCGGCTGGCGCGCGACAATCCGGCGATCCTGGGCCTGCGTCGCGAGCTGATCCAGGACTTTCGCAGCGTCGGCGACCTCCACCGGGAACAGGGCCGGATGGCCGACGCGGTGCGCATCTATCGCCAGTCGCTGGAACTGGAGGAGGCCCTCCCCAAGGAGACTGGCGACGACTGGTTCCATCTCGCGACCTTGCTGGCCCTGTGTGCGCGGCCGGCCAGCGATTCGGGCTACTCGATCGGCGACGCGGAGCGGCTCGAGTGCCGTCGCCTCGCCGATGCCGCGATCGAGGCGCTCCGCCGGGCCGTCGCCGCGGGCTACAAGAACGCCGAATGGATGCGGATCAGCGACGAGCTCGGCGTGTTGCGAGACCGGGACGACTTCCGGGCAATCCTCGCGCGGGCCGGCGAGTCCCGGCCATCGACGTCGCGGCCGGACGTGGCGGCCCAGGAGATGACCCCTGGCGGACCGGCGGCGCCGAGGGACCCGGCGCGGCCGGCCGACGGGAGGACGACCCCGGTCCGGGATTCGCGTACGGGCCAGGCCGATCGGGCGACCAGTCAGCACGCGATCGGTATCGTCCAGCTCGAGCTGGGCCAGCTCGATGAGGCGAAGTCGACGCTGGACCAGGCCCGGGCGCTGCGCGAGGCCCTGGTCCGGGATCATCCCGAGGAGGTCCGCTATCTCGTCGACCTCGCCGCGACCCGGGTCGCCTTGGCCCGGATCCACTGGAAGGCCGGCCGATTGGCCGCCGCGGTCCGCTCCTGGGATGAGATCCGATACGACCTGGCCTCGGCCCATCGGAATCACCCTCACGATCCGGTCATCGCCGAGCAATGGGCGCAGGCCGAGGCGAGCATCGGTCAGTCGTACGCCGAGCGCGCCCTCTGGGCCGAGGCCCTGGACGCATTCACCCGGGCGGTCCAGCGGGGGATGAAGGACCGCCAGGTGGCGACCCGGCAGGCGAGCCTCCTGGCCGTCTCCGGCGATCGCGACGGCCTGAAGTCGCTCTGCAACCGGATGCTGGACGACTACGGGCGGACCACGGAGTTCCTCTTCGCCGGAGCCCTGGCCCGATGGTGCGCCCTGGTGCCGGGGAGCGTCCCGGACCCCGGCCGGCTGGTCTCGCTCGCCGAGCAGGCGGTGGCCGCCGGCCATCGCGGCCCCGAGCGACTCTTCCGCCTCAGCTTGGCCGAGTATCGGGCCGGACACTACGAGCAGGCCGTCCGCCGGGCTCGCGAATCGCTCGGCGGCCTGCCGGCGGGCGGCGACGGCCCGCTCGCCGCGATCGACGCGGCCGTCCTGGCGATGGCCCACCACCAGCTCGGGCAGTCCGACGAAGCCCGGCGCCGGCTCGAGGAGATCGCCCGCATCGACTGGCGGGCCGTCGAGCGTTGGCCCGACCCGCAAGCCTGGTGGCAGCGGAGCGATTTCCTCGTGCTGAAGCGCGAGGCGACCGAGCTGCTGACCGGCAAGCCGCTGGCCGAGGACCCCTGGCTGCACCGTCGGCGAGGCGAGGCTTACGACCAGCTCGGCCACGCCTCCGAGGCCGAGGCCGAAGTCCGCGCGGCCGACGCCGCCGGTTCGTAATCCCCGTCGACGCTCAAACGTCCACCGAGGCCGGTGACCAGTCCCTTCCCGGGCGCCACCAGGACGGCGTCCGCGACTGCGGGACGTCCCGGCGATACGACCACGGGACCAGGTTCACGGCCGCCTGTGGTCCCTCCGAGACCGACGAGCCCGTCGATCCGTTGTCGGAGCTCGACGGCCCCGACGGGGCGACCGCGAAGGGATTGGCCCCGATCGTCAGGGCGATGCCGGCAGGGCCGACCGCCATGCCGGGCGATGATACCGAGGGGGAGCCCGCCCGCGCGCTCGTGCTCGACGACGGCGCGAAGGCGACATCGACCCAGAAGTTCATCCCGGCGCCACTCAGTTCGGGGAAGGCACCGTCGCGGGTCTGATACACGCCGTCGCCCCCGTCGACGCCGTTGGCCAGGGCCGTCAGCGGCCCGTTGGCGACCCCGCCTCGCGTAAAGAAATTCGTGCTGATGCCGAATGGGCCGCCGCCCGTCGAGAACGAGACGATGTAGACCGTGTCCGGCTGGATCGTCACCGGGCTGGAGAAGCTCAATTGCTGCCAACCCGACGCCGATTCGTGGGTGAACGTGGCGGCCGCCAGCAGCGTTCCCGTCGAGGACCAGAGGTGGCCGGCCTGGGTATACCCGTTCATCCAGGTTTGCTTGTAAAACCGCACTCCCGTCACCGTGCCGGGCAGGCTCGCCATGAACTTCACGCCGAGCTCGTATGTCCCCACGCTCGACGCGTTCTCGGCCGGGACGTAGGAGTTGCTCCAGAGCGTATCGACCGACGACGTGGTGCTGGAGGCGGTCGTGGCGCTGACCGGATTGCTGTAGGCGGAGTCGAGGTTGCTCGATGTGGCGCAGACCCGGTAGAAGTAGGTCGTTCCGGCCGACAGGCTGCTATCCTGATAACCGGTGGTGCCGGCCGTCGGGCTCGCGATCGTGGTCCAGCCACTCGTGCCGTTGGGGCTGCGCTGGACCTGGTACCCATTGGCACCCGCCGAGCCGATCCAGGTGAGATCGATCTGGGATGTGGAAGCGGCCGTCGCGGTCAGGCCGGTCGGCGCGGGCAGTGCGACGGCGATCCCCGAATCGGTCGCCGTCATGCCCGATGTGTTGTCCTTGACGGTCAAGGACTGCGGGCCGGCGGTTTCGAATGTGACCGAGAAGGGATGCACGCCCTGATCGCCGGCCTGGAAGGTGTAGCCGGCTGGCAGGATGGCGTGCGGATCGCTGCTGGTGAACTGGATCGTGCCGGTGTAGCCCGTCGCCGTGTTGCCGTAAGCATCCTCCACGGTGATCGTGCCGGTCTCCGACACGCCCGCCATCGCGGACGAGGAGAGGCCGGAGAGGATGAACTGGCTGGCGGCGGCCGGGTTCACGCGGATCGCGGACAGCGTCCCGGTGACGATCGAGGTTGCCGTATCGGTCGCGGTGATCGACTGGCTCCCGGCGGTCTTCAAGGTGACCGTGAAGGTATGCGACCCGTCATCGGCCGCCGTGAAGGTGTAGTTCGCCGGGAGTCCGGCCTGGACGTCGCTGCTGGTGAACGCGATCGTGCCCAGATAGCCGGCATCCGTCACCCCGCCGGCCCCGTTCGCAGTGACCGTGAGGCTGAACGAGCTTCCCGCCGTCTCGGCGGTCTTCGCGTTGAGGACGAGGGTATCGTTGGTGTACGCGGAGATGCCGTCGAGCGAGTCGACCACCGCGTTGGCGATCGGGGTGCCGAGACCGGTGACATAGTCGTAGCCGGGCCCGGCCGAGTAATGCGGGGAACCGGTGCTGGTACCGGCGGTGATATCGTGGAAGTCTCCCGGGTTCTTGTAGAGGGTTGTCATCACCTCTTGCGGACTCGCGCTGTCGATCGCCGGCTGACCGCCGAGGGCGCGTCCCTGATCGGCGATCGCAAGCAGCGCCGACCACTGAGGGGCACCCGCGCTGGTGCCGCCGACCGTCAGCCAGTCATAGGTCGTCCCTTCGTACTTGTTGGAGTCATAGACGGCGTATCCGGTGGACGGGGACGCATCATAGGCGACGTCCGGGTTGGCCCGCTTCGTGGACGTCTGGGTGACGACGCCGGCCTGGTACGCCGGTTGCGGCTCGTAGGCGCTGGGACCGCCGCCGCTGCCGCTCCAGCCCACCTCGCTCGACCAGACGTTGCCCGCCCCGAGGGTCAGGGCCGTCCCGCCGACGGCCAGGACGTTCGGCGAGGCCGCCGGCCACGAGGCGGGTGCGCCGTCGTCGCCCGAGGACGCCACGAACGCGACCCGGGCCTTGCTGAAGTCGCCGTCGTCCGCCGTCTCGCCGGCGAACTCGCCGCCGCCCCAGCTCATCGACACCACGTTGGTATGGGCCGCCGCGTACCCGACGGCGGCCAGGAGATCGGAATCGCTGGCCGAGCTGGCCTCGACCAGCAGGATAGTCGCCCCGGGCGCCATGGCATGCGCCCACTCGACGTCGAGCGACTCCTCGAGCTCCCAGCCGCCCGTCGGATCAGTGGTGGGCAGCCTCGTCGTGCCGGTCTCGCTGACCCGCGTGACCGTCGTGCCAGGCAGACCGAACTGGGTGTCGAAGCTATTGAGATCGGCCTGGATATTCGGGTCGTCGTAGGCGTCGACGATGGCGATCGTCTCGCCCGCGCCGGTGCCTGCGACGCCGTCGAAGCTGATCTGATTGAACTGGTAAGCCTGCCGGATCTGCGCGGGTGTGTACGCCCCGGAAGGCGGGGTCGCACTCGTGGCCAGGGGGCCGAGCTCGAACATCGGATTTGCCGTCATCGCCGTCGTGCTCAGCAGCTCCCGGGATTCGAGCCGGTCGATCTCGGGCCGCAAGCGTCGCAACTTCGCGGCATGGGATCGGGCGGGATGGCGCAAGTTGCTAAAACGCATGGGAGTTGTTCCGATACCCCTCGACGATTGCGGGCGCCCGACCACGTCCTCACGCGATGGCCACGGGTCGCGATCTCGCGCCGTCTCGTGGTGTTCAGCGAAGAGTTTCGATATAAGTGACCCATCAAGGACGCAGTGGCGTCGATGATCTACAGGAAGCCTAGGTCACTTTCACGACGAGAGGACCTGGCGAGGAGGCGATCATGCAACAGCGGCGGATGGGGCGGACGGGCCTGAAGGTGTCGGAGATCTGCCTGGGGACCATGACCTTCGGCGGCCAGTGCGACGAGTCGACGTCGTTCGCGATCATGGATGCCGCGATCGAACGCGGGGTGACGTTCTTCGACACGGCGGACGTTTATCCGATCCCGCCGGACATCGCGACGGCCGGGCGGACCGAGGCGGTGATCGGCCGATGGCTGACCGCGGCGCCGGGGCGTCGCGAGCCGATGGTCCTGGCGACCAAGTGCCGGGCCAGGGTCGGGCCGGGCGCCAACGATCAGGGGCTCTCGCGCCGGCACATCCTCGAGTCGTGCGAGGCGAGTCTGCGCCGGCTGCGGACGGATTACATCGATCTCTATCAATCCCACTCGTTCGATCCGGAGACCCCGATCGACGAAACCCTACGCGCCTTCGACGACCTGGTCCGATCGGGCAAGGTCCGCTACGTGGGATGCTCGAACTATGCGGCCTGGCAGCTCGCGATCGCGATGGGGATGAGCGAACGTCATGGATGGGCGCGGTACGACTGCGTCCAGCCCCGGTACAACGCGTTGCATCGCGACATCGAGGCCGAGCTGTTGCCGCTCTGCCGGGACCAGGGCGTCGGGGTGATCGCGTACAACCCGCTGGCCGGCGGATTCCTGACCGGCAAGCATTCGGCCGAAGCGCCCCCCGCGCCCGGGACGCGGTTCACGCTGGGCGCCTCGGGCGAGCTCTACCGCGAGCGATACTGGCACGACGCGCAGTTCCGGGCGGTCTCGGCCTTGAAGGAGTTCTGCCGGGGCCGCGGCTGGGACCTGGCCACGGCCGCCGTCGCCTGGGTGCTTCAGCAGCCGGGGATCACCTCGGCGATCGTCGGCGCCAGCCGGCCCGACCAGCTCGATGCCACCCTCGCCGCGCCCGGGCTGGCCTTCGACGACGAGGCCCGCGCGGCCTTCGACGCCGCCTGGTGGACCATCCCCCGCAGGCCGGCAGGACGTTGACGGCCTTGTCGCTCGATTCCGAGGACTGCGATAATCGAGGTTTGATAGAACAGTTGATGAGTCAGGCAGGCATGGGCCGATCATTTCAGTTGGAGGCAACATGGAAACCGATCTCTTCACCGTGGACGACGGGGCGTTGTTGTGGTTCACCGGACTCGATCTCGAGAAGCGAGAGGCCCTTGATGCCGCGATCGCCCGTCTGGCCAATCGTCCGGAGAAGGACTGGCCGGCCGAGGGAGCGATCCGCCTCGGTTTGCCCGAGCCGACGTTCATGCTGAAGCTCGGCCCACGCCTGCGCGCGTTCGTTCGACCGACCTCGAGTGGGAAGCCGTTGGTGCTGGATTTCGTCAACCAGGAGACTCTCGATTGGTTCAGATCGCTCGAGACGGCCGAGCGCGAGGCGAGTCCCCTCGAGGTCGGCACCCCGTCCTGAGCCGCGTCACGCGAGCAATCCGTCGAAGTCGAGACGATCACGGATGAAAACCTTCGACCCCTTCATTTTCGACCTCAAACTCTGTCGCCAGGAGGTGGCCGAACTCCGCGAGTGGCTCGCCGCACACCCCATTCTTGTCGAGAAGCGGCAGATCTTGCCGTTCTTTCGCGCGCGTCGCCATCTTTCGGCTTTCGTGGCTTCCTATGGCTCAGAACTGACTTGCTACGATCGGATCGCCTTCGAGTACCCGCTCTTCGGTGATTTCACTTGCGATCTCGTCGTCGGCGATTCGGCCCCAAATGCCTACTGCTTGATCGAGTTCGAGGATGCCGGGCCGACGAGTTTGTTCATTCAGCGGGGGAAGCGGGCGACCAGGGACTGGTCGCCACGCTTCGAACACGGTTATAGCCAGATCATCGACTGGTTCTATAAGCTCGACGACATGAGGAGGTCGAACGATCTGATCGCGCGGTTCGGAAGTCCATATGTCACGTACTCGGGATTCCTCATTATCGGCCGGGATCAGTATCTGAAGGCTGGCGAGCGAGAACGGCTCGCCTGGCGCAGGGCCAACGTCGTCGTCGGCTCGCAAAGGATCGCGTGCGTGACTTTCGACGGACTCGTCGAAAAACTCGAGTCTCGGTTGGCAACTTTCCGTGATGCAGAGAAGCTGCGCGGTTGAAGTGGTCATTTTTCGGGCCGATCGTCCCAGCGGCTTGGTCCCGAATCCGCGACCTTGGCCGGCACGGCGATCGACTCGCTACGGCCCAAGGTGTCAAGCCGATGGTCCGGTGGATGTCCCGGCCGCGTCCGTGCCGCTGGTCCGAGTGGTCGTGACCTCCCGCATCAGGAACAAACCCAGGACCAGGATGAGGATGCCCACCGAAAAAAAGGTTGATGGATCGGAGGAAGTTACGCCCCGGCGGCGCCGTCGAGCCAGGCGCGGAGATGCTCCTTCTGCACATCCATGGCATCTGTGCGGATCTCGAGCTTCCAGACCTTCGACGGATCCTCGTCCGGCTTGAAACGCAGTCCGTACCAGTCCAGGGCCTCCTGATAATCCAGCTCCTCGGTCGATGAGATGGCCTTGCGGAACCACTCCTTGAGATCGACGCCGGCCACCTCTTCGGCGACGGCGCGAAACTGTTCCGGAGTGAACCCCCGCTCTCCCGAATAGCGCTGGTAGGCGAGCTTCATCACGTCATCGAGGCTCTTCTTGTCGCCGGTCGCGCGACGGATCCGGGCATCGAGCACGAAGCCCACCACCGGGCCTTTGACGTAATAGCTGAGCTTCGTGGCGGAATCCCGACCCACGCCGGACGTGCCCGAGTTCCAGACATCCAGCGATGCGTCTTCGAGCGACTGAGCGAGGCGTCCGCGTGCGTTCTGGAGCTGGCCGATGTGCGTCGACAGCAGGTTCAGGAATTCTTGCGTTGAGGCGAGCCCGGCGCGGGCCAGGATCAGGTCGCCGAAGTACGTCGTGAGCCCCTCGGAGATCCACAGGCTTTTCGTCGACGGCGGATGCTCGTAGTCGAACGGACCCAGTTCGACCGGCCGCAGCCGCTTGACGTTGAAGGCGTGGAAATACTCGTGGCTGACGAACGAGAGCCATCGCACCGATCCCGGCTCCCTCGCCCCGCGCGGGCTCGAGGTCAGCAGGGTGGAATCCTTGTGCTCCAGTCCGCCGCCGCCGGCGCGGAAGACGTTGAGGAAGACATATCTCCGGAACGGGAGGAAGCCCCAGAATCGATGGGTCTCGCGGACCATCCTCTCCAGGTTGCGGGACGCCTTCTCGCCATCCCAAGGGCCGACTTCGCCGGCATCCGCCAGCACGTGCTTGCTACCCTCGACCTCGAACTCGTGGATCGACAGGTCCCCGGCCACGATCGGCGAATCGACCAGCGTGTCGTAGTCCTCGGCGCGATAGTGGTCCGGCAGTCCGTCGGGCGCCGGGGCCATCGCGGTGATCGATCGCTTGCACCCGGCGGGCAGCTCGAGATGGACCTCGTGCGGCCAGTTGGGCTGCCCGGCGAGCGTGACGAAGCTCGCCGCGCCATTCAGCACGATGAGGTCATCGCTCACCCAGTTCTGCGTGACCGACTTGCGATCGCAGGTCAGACGATAGGACACGGCGACCGTCGCCCATGGGCCCGCGTCGTGGATCAGCCATCGGTTCTTTGTTTGCTCGACTCTGAGCTCGGTTCCGTCCGGTCGGATGACCGTGAGGTCGTGGACGTTCCTGGCGTAGTCCTCGACGCGATAGAATCCCGGCGACCAGACGGCCATCCTCAACTCGACCGTCGGGCGTTGCCCCGTCGGGATCGTGGCGAAGACTTCGGCGATGTGCTTGTCGGGCGTCGGGAACCGGACCTTGTAGAGGATCGGCTTGCGATTCCCCGCGAGTTCCGTCGGCGCGGCGTGCACGGCGAGCCCGATAACGAGACCAATCAGGCCGACCACGAACTTCAACCTCCTCATCACCATCACCTCCTGGAAGCCCTGCCCGCCTCGAGACTTGAACGTGATGCGCACGCCGCCGCGCGCAAATCGGGCGTGAAGCACTCCAGCCTCTCACGATTCGAGCGATCAGGAAAGTGGGTGAATTGGTTTTCGTGGTCCTCGGGTGGGTAAGGCCGGGCAAATCCATCTGGATCAACGACTTGGATGGATTTTGCCTCTCTGAATTCGGAAGGCTATCAGATCACCTCAGCTCAGCCCGGCGAGATCGCGGAGGATCTTGTCGGCGTCGTCCGCCTCGAGATCATCGATGCCCGGGCCTCCGACGACATCGGTCGACGTCGAGGAGCCGCGGCGTGGGCCGGACTTCGCCGATCCCCTGGGTACCGCGTCGACCCAGCTCCGCCTCCAGGTCTCTCGGATGTAGGACAGGGTGCGCTCGACCGTGGCGGTGGAGCAGCCGAGCTTGCCGGCAATCGCGGCGTTGGTGTGACCGGCCAGCTTCCAGACGGCGACCCGCCGGAGTTCGTCGGTCTCGAGCAGTTCGAGCAATCGCTGGCAGGCGTCGAAGGCCAGGAGCAGGAGGTCGGGCGGGAGGGCCGGGTCGGGGACCTGCCCCATGGCGTCGGCGTCCTCGGACC